>CAJUNG010000036.1:5505-18563 GCA_910587725.1 uncultured Bacilli bacterium | reverse complement strand
ATGTTGTAACACCTTGTGATACCCCGTCTGCTCTGCAGCGGGGTGGTTCATTATTGATTATATTTGGAAGTATCGTTGGGATTTGTATCACCTTATCACTTTCTTATGCTTGGTTTAAAAAACAAATCGAAACCGGAACAAAAGTAACTTTATCTGTTGGTAATTTGACTTATCAGATTCTTCAAGAAGACGTAGAGAATAATCGAATAATCATTCCTGCCAATGACGATATAAAGATAACGATAAAAGTAAAGAGTAATCAAGAAATTGTTACAAACTATGGGGTATTTTACAATTTTGAAACAGCGTTAACTGATGAAGAAAAACAAAAGGTAAAAGTTTATAATTACATTGAATCAGTAAAAAAAGCTGAAGATAGCATCTTAGAAAATGGTGAAAATACAATAGAGCTGATTATCACAAATACGCTTCATCAAGAAATCACAATTACACTAGGGATAACTGGAGGACTAATCAATAATTCTTTAGAAATCACAGGGGGAAATCGGATTACGGGTACAATCGATGAAACAGACAAACTTAAAGTAAAAAAGATTGTGAAAAAGAGTGAAGATTACTATAAAAATAGTGGATTAACAACGGGAGCAACCCTAAATTTACCGGAAAATAATAGTACAATTTTATATCCGGAAAATGATATTTCAGGAACTGTGTATATAAAAAGTGATGGAAGAGTATCTTTCCAAGGATTGAATGATACGCAATGTTTAATTAAAAGATTTGACTATACCAATGTGGAATCTGTAGAAAATCATCATGATGTATGCAGTAAGCCAATTTATAAGAACCTAATTATAAATGGCTATGGAGAATATGGCGATGATACAAACTTTTCAAAATTTATCTATAATTCTTCAGATAATGATTTCAAAGCGGATACTTCTGATTATGTAACGTCTTCTCTTGATTTTGATATAAAAATAGACAGGAATAAAAAGTACCATCACCAAATCGATATGTATAGTGAAAATACAGAAAGTATAAATTATGCAGGTTTTATAGAATTAGACATCGATAAAAGTTTTATTAACTCTAGAACAGTAATGTATGAAGAAAATACATTGACTACGTTAGCTCAAGATTTGAATGATGGGGATACCGTTATATATTTTACAGATTTATCAAATTGGGTTTTAGCAGAAGAAGAATATAGAAGAGGATTGATTTTTTGGAATTATCAAGATTCTACGGGGTATATGTATCCAGAATTAAGTTATTCAAAAAATGTATATACAGATTTATATACAAATGCCAATATCAATAAAAGCAATCACACAATTACTTTGAATAGTCCATGGGCAAATGGAAAAATTGAAAAAGGAACAAAATTGTCTCAAAGTAATGAAGGAGCTAGTTACAATTATGGACTATTGCGGGCAGTAACGCTGCAAAATAGCTATCAAACTTATGCCAATACAATTGATGGAATTGGTAGTAACAATGAAAGTGATAAAAAATTTAGACCAGCAACAGAATATATTAGAGCAAACTTTATGTTAAATTATCAACACCTGAAACCAGAAACATCTAAGTACACCTATTTAAAAAATGTGATTTTTGAAGAAGTAGATTAAGGAAAGAAAACGATGTTAGAATATTTTATATTAATTAACTTCATTACTTGGATTTTATTTGGTTTAGACAAACTGTTCGCAATTCGCCATCAATTTAGAATCCCGGAAAGAGCTTTACTTACCCTTTTAATTCTTGGTGGATGTGTGGGAGGTCTTTTAGGAATGCTCACTTTTTCACATAAATATAGAAAAAAGTTATTTCGGATAATTGTTTTTTTATCCACAGTTTTGTGGATAACTATTTTTATTGGAATTTATTTGTAGAAAGAAGGAAAACAACATGAAAAGTAAAGAAGAATTCGTAGAACATACTTTTCCTCCCTATGTCAATTGTGATTCGGAAGTACTAATATTAGGAAGTATGCCATCTAGAAAATCAAGGGAAATAGGATTTTATTATATGCATCCGCAAAATAAATTCTGGAAAGTGTTAAGCAAAATATATGAAGAAGAAATTCCTGAAACTATAGAAAAGAAAAAAGACTTTTTAAAACGCAAAAAAATCGCCTTATGGGATTGCATTGATTGTTGTGTCATAAAAGCATCAAGCGATTCTTCAATTAAACAAGTGATACCAACAGATCTAAATTCTATTCTTGAACAAAGTAACATCAAAAGAATTTATACGACAGGAAAAAAAGCATACGCTCTTTATGAAAAATACCATTATGAAAAAACACACATCAAAGCAGAGTATCTGCCTTCTACTTCTCCTGCAAATATTGCTAATTATAAAGATGAGGATTTAATTGAAACATATCGCAGAATAAAAAAATAAAAGGACATTTGAATAGAAGTCCTTTTTTTTACATTAATGGAGCAAAAAGTCTTAGTACTTTTCCATAAATCTTTTGAAAAATTGGGTATTTCTCTACTTTTTTCAAAGTGATTTCCTGACACATTTTAATTGTTCCGGAAAAATCTTTTTCTATTTTTTTAATACATTTATGATTTTGTAGCAAGCATCCACATTCATAGTTTAAATATAGACTGCGGTAATCGAAATTGACACTACCTACGGTTGCAAACTCTCCATCGACAACTAAGTTCTTCGCATGTACAAATCCACTGGTGAACTCATAGATTTTAACACCAGCTTGAAGTAGCTGTGCATAGTAGCTTCTAGCAAGAAGATAAGTGTATTGCTTATCAGGAATATGAGGCATCATAATCACTACTTCTAATCCCTCTTTTGCCGCAAGTTTTAATGCACTAAGAAGTTCGTTATCCAAAACTAAATAAGGTGTCATGATATGAATGTATTTTCTTGCACGATGAATTAAGTCTAGATACACATTTTTAGAAACCTCTTCTCGGTCGTAAGGATGGTCACCATAGGGAGTAATCATCCCCTTTTCAGTAGTTTTAGAATTGACTAAATAAGGATAAATACTTTCTTGCTGTTCACTAGATAAATTCCACATTTCTAAAAACAAAGTAGTAAAAGTATTGACGGCATTTCCCTTAATTTTAATTGCTGCATCTTTCCAGTAACCGAAACGTACCTTTTCATTAATATATTCATCAGCTAAATTGATGCCCCCAGTATATCCAATAGCTCCATCGATAACCACAATTTTTCTGTGGTCCCGGTTATTGTGATAAGTAGAGATGAAAGGACGAATCGGAGAATATTGAAGACAAGAAATACCAAAGCTTTCTAGTACTTCAGGATAATTTAACGGAAGAAGAGAAATAGAACAAGTTCCATCATAAAGAAGTCGTACTTCCACACCATTTTTTACCTTCTCTTTTAGTATTTCTAACACAGAATCCCACATATAACCACGTTCAATAATGAAAAATTCTAAAAAGATAAATTTTTCTGCTTTCTTAAGTTCCTCTAAAAAATCTGGGAAAAAGTCTTCTCCAGAAGGAAAGTAGGTGGCATCTCCAAAGAATGTACGATACCCAAAAACACGAGATAAATAATTCGAAACGGGCGAATCTAAAACCGGAACTTGATAAATATTCGCATTTTCTAGAGCTGTTAAACTTTTCTTATGCAGATGGTTAAGTCTTCTTCCTAACTTTTTCGGAATGTATTGAGAAGATATCCATAAATACATAAAAATTCCAAATACAGGAAGGGCAAGAACCAAAATAATCCAAGAAAGTTGGAAGGCTGGATTTTGATAACTATTTAAAATTTGGATTACGACGACGATAGAAAGTAAAATAGAAACACCATAAAAATAGAAAATGTAATCTAGGAAAAAGTGATAAATGAAAAAGATGATAAATATTTGAATCATTAGAACCAAGACAGAAATAATTCCTCTTGAAAAAAGTAGTCGAGATAAATTCCTTAAAAATTTCATAGCATCACCTTCCCATAATAAAAACTTCTACTAAAATTTTATCACGAACTGAAATATTTGGCAAATAGAGAAAATAAAGTCATAAAATAAAAAGAGGAGGAAAAAGATGAGATATATCGTAAGAGGAGGAATTACTACAAAGAATATTCCCCCTGCCTGTCGAGATGCGATTGAACTAGCAACAAAATTACCCGATGTTTTTGGAATTGAACTAGGGGCTTGCGAAACAAAGGATAAAGAGGTTGTTGTTTATTGTAAAAATAATCAAGATATTACCAAAGAGGAAATGAAAGGGGAAACTTTATATTATTTAAGAAGAAGAAATATTGCATCAGGAGTTCGTAATCACCAAGTTTTAACTTTAGAAGAAGCACTAAAATCCCTAGATAGAAGTAATTGTATTCTTGTATTATCTCTAGAAGAACAAACCGATGTTGCATTTTTAAAGAAAGTGATAGAAATTACCGGAAATTTTCCGAACTTAAATATTTATATTAAAAGTGATTTGGAAGATGTGGTAGAATATATCCGAGATTTAAGTGGAAGACAAAGAACGGGAATTAATATGTGTTATAAAAGTAATGAACTTTGGCAAGTACAGGGAGATTTTTATTCGATGAATTCCACTTGTATTGAGAAAGAAAACATGAAAAGAAAAATCGGAGAAAATCGAAGAATTATGATTAATGATATCGATACAAAAGATGAAATGATTCGCCTAGAGGGAGAATGTGGATGCAATGATTCTATCTATGTAATTACAGATTCAATTTATAATGTGATGTCTGCGAATTTAGGGGAATAAAAAACTAGACGTATTGGATGAATGATGTTTCCATTTTATTTTGGAAACAGAGTTCAACACAGTAATGTCTAGTTTTTACTCATCAGTAATTTTAATTCCGAATAGCTTCGTGATGTTGAGCGCTTGTTCGCGATTTAACGTCACGCCTTGTAAATCCGAAAGAGAAAAGGTTCCCCCTTCTAAAGTCGAAGTGGAAAAGTCAATCTCTTTTAAACTCGTAGAAATATTTTCTAAACGAATGATTTGACAAGCAAGGAAAGAAATATCCTTTAATTTTAATTTAAAGTTGCGTACCTCTACCATTGTAGAAGATGTAAAAGAAACATGGGAAAGAGAGGACTCTAGAATAGACGTATAATCTAAATTACAAGAAGAAAAGGTAACCTCCTGGATACTTGCATTGATTATCCTACTACCAAGAAGTTTGCATTGTGAAAATTTAGCACGAGTAAAACAGCCACCATCAAAAATCATATTAGAGAAATCACAAGACTCAAATACACAATCATAAAAAGAAATAGAAGTAGCAATATTAGAAAAATTAACATGGATAAATCGGCAACCATTAAATTCAATTACCTCGTAATTCTTAGGTAATATCAGATGGGAAAAAGCGACATCAGAAACAACTTCTTCCTGGAATAATGAAACGTCTCCTATATCGAGATATGGTTTTAATTTAGGTTCTTTTCTTTTCATTTTCTATTCTTCTCCTTTTCCTTCATCTGATTTTAGAAAGTAATTTTTAAATTGATGGATAATGTGATTCGTATCATCAAAAGCTTTATGGTTGCCAATATTTCATCCAATCAGCAGATATATCATATAACTTTTTATTCTACGAGCTAGTGATAAATCTTAAGCACTATTTCTTTCTGCGATTTAATCTCTTGATGAATATTATACTAAAAATAACTAAGGGAGAAAATATGAAATAAGAAAATTTGATGGATTAATGCACCTTTTATAAGAAAAGGGGAAAAGGAAATGTATCCTTAAGAAACGAATTCAAGTCCAAATAAAGCATGAATTCGCAAATGAAGTATCATTTTAAATGATAAATGATATAAAACTAGCACCAACCAAAAAATGTAGAAAGATGCCGTTTTTAAGAATTAACGATTCTTTTCTCTAGAATTAATCTGTCAAAAATTGTAAAAAAAGAAAAAGTTCTCCGGTTGTCCACAACTTTAATGATATACTATAAAAAAGGATAGGTGAGGATATGAGAGGACTTCAAATCAAAGGAGTAAAAGAATTTGAATTAAAAGAAATGGAAATGCCAATGGCAGAAAATGGGGAAGTCATCATTAAAATTGAAAAATGTGGAATTTGTGGTTCGGATATTCACTACTGGGAAAATGGGGATGTCAAAGGTTTAGTTTTAGGACATGAATACGTGGGAACAGTGGTTGATACAGGAAGCAGGAAAGACTTAAATATTGGAGATAGGGTGACGGCTCTACCGATTTCTCCTTGTGGAAAATGTTCATCTTGTGAAAGCGGAAATCCACAATTTTGTACAGAGACTTGGCTTCATGCTACTGGACTTTCTTTGGATTACCCTGGAGGGCTTTCTGAAGTGATTAAAGTTCGTTCAGATATGGTAATCAAGATTCCCGATGAAGTGAAGGATGAAGAGGCAGCGATGGTAGAACCACTAGCCGTATCACTACATGCAATCCACCTAGCAGATATTAAAGTGGGACAAAAAGTTTTAGTTGTTGGTGGAGGAATTATTGGACTAACCTCTGCTGAACTCGCAAAAAAAGAAGGAGCAAGCTTTGTTGCGGTTAGTGAGACGAATTCTAAACGAGGTGAAAAGGCCGTAAAATTAGGTGTTTGTGATACTTGGTATGATGCGAAGAATGAATCTATACTGAATGAAATGATGAAAAAAACCAAGGATGGATTTGATGTTGTAATTGATGCTTGTGGAAATTCTAGTGCTGTAACGAGTTCATTAATGGCAGTAAAACCTGGTGGAAAAATCATCTTGGTAGGTGTGGCCACCAAACCAATCACTATACCTACAGTAATGGCAGTAATGAAAGAGGTACAAGTCCAAGGAGCAATTGCTTATACCAGAAAAGAGTTTGAAACCTGTATCCATTTAATTCAAGAAAAACAGATAGAAGTGATGAAGTTTGTGGATAAAATCGTTGGTTTAGAAGAAGTACAATCGGCTTATGAAGAATTAACTTCCGGAACTTCCGATACGATTAAAATCTTAGTAGAACCACAAAAGTAATAAGGAAAATAGGAAAATAAAATAGAGTAGAAGTTTTCTAAGAACAAATTTTAGGAGTTCATTACAAAAACTTTTACTCTATTTTTATGGCTTTATTTTTCTTTAAGATATTGGATAAAATACTGTCTGGCATTTTCTTGACCTTCTACAGTTTCTGACTCTTGTTTTTCACAGATGAAGGCTAACTCTTTAACAATATCCGTTTGAGCAAAAAGGTCGACAAACTCCGAAAAAGGAATTAAATTTTCATGATTAGCAAGGGGATATACTTTTTTCGTAAGCAAACGATAAACAGACGGTACCATTTGAAACATACTAGATTCATCTAAAGAAATAGCACTATAAATACGCTCATCCCTACCGATATCAAAAGTAATTAAATGCATATTTTCGGGTAGTTCGTCACTAGTAAAAAAACAGATATTTTCTAAGTAAAGAGAAAATAGGTTATGCGAAAAAAATGCTTTTTGCATTTCTTGAGAAATACTTAGAAAGTTAAACGGCGTTTTTCTTGTATCGATTAGGTTAACTGACCTGGCAAGGGTGGGTTCTAAGTAAATGCCTTCTTTAATTCTAAGTACCGAATTTTGTATCCGTCTTTTTTCTACGGAATTATCTGAAGAAATTCCAATTAGTTCAAATCCCGACTTTTCTCCACCATATTGAGCGATAATTTTATCCTCTTCAGCCAAATATTCAATTTGAGAAACATGACAATCATCAAAGTTGATAAAACTATAGCGAAGTGCATCATCTACAAAAATATAAGTGCTATCTTCCTGATTTGAAATGATTACTGGTCCATTTTTTTTAATATTATAAAACTGCATAATTTAACCCTCCTACAAAAATTATAACATAGATAGGAAAAAAATTGCGTTAAAACGATTTATATGATATCTTTAAAAAAGAGGTGATACAATGTTTCTCATCAATAAGAAGACCAAAGAAGCACAAAAAATCAAAGATGTTACATTCAAAGAATGTGATTTAAAAGAACGGAAGGATATTCAGGAGTGGATTAAAGAGAATCCTAGTTTGTTAGGAGAAGAATTATTAATTATTCAAAAAGAGTTTAGTCAGTTTAAAGAGACAAATGAACGTTTAGATTTACTTGCCCTAGATAAAAATGGGAATTTAGTAATTATTGAAAACAAATTAGATGATAGTGGAAAAGACGTCGTATGGCAAGCAATGAAATATGCTTCCTATTGTTCTATCCTGACGAAGGAAAATGTTCGAGAAATCTTCCAAGATTATTTAGAGAAGGAAAGAATTGACAAAAATGCCGAGCAAACAATTTGCGATTTCTTAGCCAAAACAGACTTTTCAGAAGTAGAGATTAATGATGATATGTCACAACGGATAATTTTAGTAGCAAGGGAATTTCGAAGAGAAGTAACATCTACAGTGATTTGGGCAAGGAAATTTAATATTGATATTAAGTGTATCAAGTTAATTCCTTATTTGGTGGGAGAACAATTAATTGTCGATACTGATCAAATTATTCCCTTAAAAGACATTGAAGAAATTACGGTAAGCTATGACAATAAAGCAAAAGTGGCCTTAGAAGATAGGAAAAAACTAGCTCAAAAAGTAATGGTTCGAGATGCGTTTTTCCACAGATTATTAGAAAGAATGAACCGTGTATCTAATTTGTTCTCAGGTAGAAGTTTAGAAAATCAGTATACCGATTCATGGGTATCTGCAGGTTGTGGTTATCGTGATGCTGCCTATTGTTTTTGTATAAATAATCATTCGATTTCTGTAGAATTGTCAATTGCAAAGATTAAGGACCAAATAGGAAACAAGAAAGTATTTGATTATTTTTATCAACATAGAAAAGAGATTGAAGAGTCATTTGGAGATACTTTGCAATGGAGGCGTGCAGATGATAAAATTCAGTCGCAAATATCGTATCATTTAGAGGGTGCAGATATTACTAATCAAGAAAATTGGGAAAGTTATATTGAGTTTTTAACAGAGAATATGTGCCGTTTTGAAAGAGCATTAAAGCCATGGATTGAGAAAATGAAAAAAGAATTAAAATAAAAGTTAGCAGTAGTTAGCTGAAAAAAAGTAGTGATTATTAAGAATGATTCCCTATAAACAGTAGGAAATCATTCTTTTTTATCGTCTCTATTATACAGTAAAATTTAATAAATAGTAAATTTTATTTTTCGATGTTAAAGCATAATTAACTTGCAATTAGAGAAAGTATAGGTAATAAAAAAAGTAATTTAAAAAGGCGAAGTCCTTGAGAGATTCTTAGAAGTATGCATATAGTATAGTAGGTGAGAATGAAAAAGAAGGGAGATAAGGAATGAAGTGTAGATGCAATAGTTTACAAAACGGATGTTATTTATTAGGGCCGACAGGTCCCACAGGGCCAACCGGACCACCTTCTTCAACAATTCAGGTAAATTCTACAATGACAGGATTACCAGGGACAGATGCAAGTGTTTCTAATAGCGGGGACATCAATCATGTAAAGTTAGATTTTGTAATTCCACGAGGAGAAACAGGACCAGCACCATTATTTGTAATAGGAAATGTTATAACTGGAAGTCCCGGAAGTCAAGCATCTGTAGGAATTACGCCAATAGACTAAAGAGTGAGGAGGGAAGAAAGATGAATGAGAATCCGAGTGGCTATATTTTAGATTTTGTAATTCCTGCTGGACCAACCGGACCGCAAGGAGAAGTGGGAGCAACTGGACCAACCGGACCGCAAGGAGAAGTGGGAGCAACTGGACCAGCACCCACATTAGCAATCGGAACTGTAACTACAGGTGCACCAGGAAGTCAAGCGAGTGTGACAATAACACCAACAAGCGGATAAAGGGGGAATGAAAAAATCACAGGCTATAATTTAAACTTTGTAATACCACAGGGACCAACCGGACCACAAGGAGAAGTAGGACCAACTGGACCAACTGGACCAACGCTAGGTTTAGCAGCTTATGGTGGAAAATACAATAATAGTGGAAGTAATATATCATTAGGAATTGGAACACAAACACAAGTCCCGTTACCTACAGCCATGCCTAACCTAAATACTACTTATGTTACACAAAACAGTATTACAGTAGCACAAAGTGGAACTTATGAAATTAACTATTTAATCAGTGTTACTGTTGCCATAGGGACTACACTAACAATTGCGGTTAGAAATAATGGTACAAATATACCATCCACAGTAATATCAAGAACATTATCGGTAGGGACTAATACTACTTATAGTGGTTCTATCATTTCTACATTAACAGCGGGTAATACACTTGACATGGCAATTTCTGCATTAATTGCAGTTGGTGTAACTTTAGGAACGGGCACTAGTGCGATTTTAACAGTAAAAAAAATAAGCTAAAAAATGAGAAAATGTGAGGAAGTTGAACTTCCTTTCTTTTTATTTTATAACTTATGAATCTATCGATTGTGATGAGAATGTCCTCCATGTCTACTATGACCGTCATATCTACCATAACTATTTCCATTATCAATGTTTTTATGTTGACAATTAACATTTTTACTATTTGAACAATTATGTGTATCAGTTGTTTCATCATAATATGGACAATGTTCACTATCACTATGATATGGGCACTCTTCATTACCACTGTGATATGGACAATTTTGGTTATACATTGTAGACTCATAAAAAAAACGGTTATGATTACGATTATCATTAAATGCATAAACAGTCGTGATTAGTAAAGAAAATGTTGCTACTCCCACAATTAGATATTTCTTCATATACAATTCCTCCTCTATAAATTCTTCCTCAATCTATTTAAAATTATATAATCATTATATGAAAGTCTCAATTAAAGATACTTACTGATTTTATGTAACTTAGCATTTTAATTGTTTCATACTTTTAATCCTTGATTGTTGAAATTCTATAAAATACGTCATATTCCCTAGTTAAACCACCTTTTTTATTTCTTAGTTTACATAAATTCACTATTATTTTTTTTGCATTGCTCATCATATTTATAGTTTTGCTTCATAGACAGGTTTCCTTCCTATTAGTATATTTGGTATACCATTACTAAAGTTTTTCGTATCTATATTTTGTAATAGCACCAACATAACTAACATGATTAAAACTACAATTGTAGTAATCTTTTTTCAAATCACTCATTTTTGTTCAAATCCTCAATTGAAAAGTTCATTTTTTCCCCATACGATAAAATAAAAAATACTTGACTTTTAATTAAAATCAAGCATATTTTAACGCTTCAAATAATACAGAGGCTGAACGAATTCTCAATTTTTTTATTTAGTTCTATTACCCTTTAAATTTCTATCATTAACAAATGCTTTTCTTGCTTGATAAACCGGAGAACAAGCAAGTTGAAATGAAGTTAATCTTTGCTCTTCAATATACCCTAAAGCATTTTTAAGGGATTTATGAATTACTAGCATCAAAGTAGTATCTATTATACTATCTGGTGTCTCTAACCAGCAATGCCCACCTTCTTTTTCAGCATTCAATGAACCTTTTAAAATTGGTAATATACCTGATACAATATCAACATCATGATAGGAATAACTTAACTGTCTACTAGCACCAACACAATTACCAATGTTATAGCCTAATGAAAACATATCTATAAATTCTTTCATTTCTTTTATCGGGGAAACAAAGTTTTGACTATTTATCTTATCCCATTCATTATCATTAAAAAATCTAATCTTTCCATTTTTGAAATTTTCATTAATTATTTTATTAAAGTCAGAATTTTTATGATAAATTTCCCAAAACTGAGAAAAAGCTTTACTGTCTGTATTCATCATTTCCTCACTAATCACTATCTAAACTTGAAAGTTCAAGTAAAATTCAAATGGCAGGGGATGAGAGAATCGAACTCCCAACTAAAGTTTTGGAGACTCCTATTATACCATTTAACTAATCCCCTATATCTGAAATTATAGCATATAATTTCAGAAGTTTCAATAATAAAATCCAAAAATTCACATATCCTATATTAGGTGAAGATAATGTTAGTGAAGTATACAACAAAAGAACTTGATTTATTGGCAAGATTGATGAGGGCGGAGGCAGTAGGAGAAGGGGACCTCGGAATGTTAATGGTAGGTAATGTTGCAGTAAATCGTGCTATTGCCAATTGTTTAACTTTTAAAGATATTAATAGCATCACAAGAGTTGTTTATCAGTCTCCGGGAGGATTTGCTGGAGTTACTAGTAATTTATTTTTTTCCGCAGCAACGACGAAAGAGAAAGAATTAGCAAAAAGAGTATTAAGAGGTGAATATTATTATCCAGCAACTAATGCTTTGTGGTTCTATGCACCGTCATCTGGTGCCAACTGTGTTGCTCTTTGGTATGATCAAAGACTAGCAGGAAGATATAAAGCCCATTGCTTTTATCAACCTTATGCAGGGATTTGTGAACAAATTCATTAACAAAGATGTCAGAAAAATTTTTGACACTTTTTTATGCGCAAAAAAACTCCTCTAAATATACTCTAGAGGAATTTTTTGTTTTCATTCATCTCTCTTTTTTATAGGATTGTCACATGAGAAGAAAATAGAAAGAATCAAATTCTCCTGTTTCACTATAATTATTTTTCCCCTTTTGTAGTTTAATTTTGTAAAAGTAGGATGAAAAAATAGATTAATTGGTAGGAACAGTTAATACCTGCCCGATTTGTAAAACATCAGAAGTTAAATTGTTAAGCGAGCGTAATGTGGCAACAGTAGTATTAAAACGATTTGCAATAGACCATAAACTATCTCCGGATTTTACTGTATATTTGGTCGTTGTAGGTGGTGTAGAGCCAGAAGTTGTAGGTATTTTTAGCACTTGCCCAATTTGTAATGTATTACTAGTTAAATTATTTAGACTTCTAATGTCATCTACAGTAACGCCAAATTGATTCGCAATTTTCCATAAGCTATCCCCAGCCTTAACGGTATATGTCGTAGTTCCACCAGTAGAAGGTGGAGTAGGGCTAGTAGAGTCAACGGGTATTTTTAATACTTGCCCAATTTGTAAGGTATTGCTAGTTAAATTATTTAGACTTCTAATGTCATCTACAGTAACGCCAAATTGATTCG
>CAJUNG010000036.1:0-5405 GCA_910587725.1 uncultured Bacilli bacterium | reverse complement strand
CAATTTTCCATAAGCTATCTCCAGATTTTACGGTATAATTAAGCGTATCTCCAACATCAGGTGTACTAGATTGCCCTGGGATAATTAAAGTCTGACCAATTGACAAGGTAGTACTAGTTAAATTATTTGCATCAATAATATCTCCTACAGAAACACCAAAATTTTGTGCAATTCGATATAAACTATCTCCAGCCTTAACAGTATATGTGGTAGTTCCACCATTAGAAGGCGGAGTAGGAGTTGGTGCAGTTGTTGGAAGTTTTAATACCTGCCCGATTTGTAATGTATTGCTCGTCAAGTTGTTAAGGCGTTTTAACTCATCTACGGTAGTACCAAATCGTGATGCGATAGAATATAAGCTATCTCCAGCTTTGACTGTATAAGTATTTTGTGATGAAGATTCTCCAGGTGGAACATATGGAGTACCAGTATAGTTAGCAACAGCACGGACAACTGCCTCAGCATAATCTAAAATGTTTTCTTCCAATCTTTTTACGTCGTTTGCATTATCAATAAAGCCATATTCAATAAGCAAAGCAGTAGTATTTGGCGTTTCTCTCATAATGTAATAATAGTCTTTAGAAGGGTCTTCAGGAAGTCGTCTTTGATAATATTTTCTAATTGGTTGCCCTTCTTCACCAATTGCCTGTAAAATATTACGAGCCAGAGTGTCAGTGCTTCTTAAAGGATAAACTATTTCCGCACCTTCGCCACCTCCGGAGTTAATGTGATTGGATAAAATAATCACTTGTGAATCTGTTCCTAAACTTCGCATCGTATTAAGACGCTGCTGTCTTGTTAACGTCTTATCTGTAGTTCTTGTAGATACTACGGGAATTCCTAAATCCTGAAATCTTTGATACATGTAGTTCGCTGCTTCTAGATTAAAATTTTTCTCTTGCTTTCCATTAGCGACAGCACCCGGATCTTCTCCTCCATGTCCAGCATCTACAACAATTCTATAAGCCATAAATCTTCCTCCTCATGATAATCTATGAATAAACTTGTGATTTGTTCCCAAGAAAGCTGAAACTAAAGCATTAAAGAAAAAAGAGATATCCAAATACTAACAAATATTCTAAAAATAGTACCCACACAAGAATTAAGGATTTCCATAAAATAAAATAGAAGAGAAAAATTCAGTTAAAGTTAAAGCACAAATAGAAAAGAGGGAGGAGACAATGATAAAACTAATTTGCGAATTAACAAAAACAATCAAAGAAAAAGACCCAGCTATCCACAATAATTTAGAAGTTATTCTATATCCTATCTTTAAAGTAATGATTTACTATAAAATCGCTAGATTTTTCTATTTAAGGAAACGATATTTTTGGGCAAGATACTTTTCCGAAAAAGGGAAAAGAAAAAGCGGAATTGAAATTCATCCTGGAGCAGAAATTGGCAAAAACTTTTTTATTGACCATGGAAGTGGAGTAGTCATAGGAGAAACGACCATAATTAAAGATAACGTCCATCTTTACCATGGTGTAACTTTAGGAGGAGTGACATCCCTAAAAGGAAAAAGGCATCCGACCATTGAGGATAATGTAACTATTGGTGCAGGGGCAAAAGTTCTAGGAAACATTACGATTGGAAAAAATAGTAAAATTGGAGCAGGTGCAGTGGTATTAAAAGATGTAGAAGAAAACACCACTGTTGTAGGAGTCCCTGCAAAGCCGATAAAGAGAAGAAAAAATCAAGAAAAACACAAATTTTTCCATAAAAAAATGTCATAACCAGACACTTTTAATCACTAAAATAATTATAAAGAAGAAGTTGTAATAGAAGCAACTTCTTTTTCTGCATCTATAACTGAAGAGGGAATATATTCTAAAATATCGGAAATTGTACAATGTAAAACACGACAAAATTCTGATAGAACAAATAAATCTACACGACTGATATTTCCTAGATAATATCCTTGGATTGTTTCAAAACGGAATCCTGTCTCTCGGGATAATTTACTTTTAGAAAATCCTTCTTTTTCCATAACCTCTTTTAATTTAAAGCGAATTGAGGAAGAATGACTACAATGACTTATTGGTTCAACTCTCATCAATACTCCTCCTCACTTCAAAACATACGCTTTTACTATACAAGAATTAGCAAGAAAAATGTACTACATTAGAATAGAGTACTACTTGTTTTCCTTACCAACACACTTAGTAGAAGGACCACGCAAAAGATTTCCATCAACGTCAAATTCTGAACCATGACAAGGACATTCCCATCGCAGAGAGGATGAATTAAACCTTAATCCACACTTCATATGAGGACAAGTTAAAGAAACGGTGTGCTTTTTTCCCTCTTTATCTAAATAAACCCCATATCGTTTTCCATTTCTCCAAACTTGATAAGCTACACTCTTTCTTGGAAAATAAGAAGCAATTAGATGAATCGTCTGTGAAAAATTGTCGATTAGCGAATGAAAAAGTTGAATAAAAGAAAACGGATAACGTGCAAGAAAAGTTTTAGAAAGCGGACATTCCTTTCCCATAATCAAAGAAGAAAGAAGTCTAGCAGCAATATTAGAATTCGTCATTCCCCAAGTATTAAATCCTGTAGCGATATAGAGGTTTTCTGATTTTTGAATCCGTCCGATAAGGGGAAGCGAATTTGCCGTAATTAAATCATAATTATGCCAAGAAAATGTAGGATTATCTTTCCCTGGCTTAGAAAATTTAGGAGACTTTAACATAGAAGCATTAGATAGTCTTCTTGACTGTGAAAGAAATAATTGGTAGTCTTCAGAAAAACGAATAGATTCGACGTCCTTATCTAAATTAATTGCATTAAACTTTAAATTTTCAGCAGGAAACGCAATTACAGAAGAAGTCTCTAAATAATTTTTAAATGGCAAGAAATAAGGTGTAACAAAGGGGAGATAATGATTAGCAAATACGAGATGTTGACAAAAAACAGAGTGTCCATTTTCTAAAAACACTTGGTAACCTCCGTTTTCCTTTTTATAACGGACCATTCCTGTATGGTCATAAATAGAAATATTTTTTTTGTCTTCTATTTTAGAAAGTAGTCCTGTCACATAAAGAAGAGGATGAAATACATAGGTGTTTTTAACCTTAAAAGAAAGATAAGAAGAAATCCCTTTAGCGTCTTCATATGTAGGATTTAAGTTAAATTTTTCGTAAAGTTGATAAAGTTCTCGTAATTTTTTTTCGTTTTTCTTATCCTTAATATAAAGATAGGAAACATTTTTTTCTAAATGGCAATCAATTTGTTCCTTTTTTATAACGCGAACCACTTCATTCATTGCATTGACTTGTTCCTCCACATATCGTTTAGCCCAAGGAAAACCCATGGTCTGTTTAATTTTTAACGCAACATCTTGTTGCAAATAAGTAAGCTTTGCCGTACTTTTTTTTGTTGTAATTCCTCCTAAAGTCTTCCTTTCTAAAAGAATTATATCTTTTTTTTCATCTTTCAAATAATAACACAAAGAAACCCCAGTAATTCCACCACCAATAATTAATACATCACAATGCCTATCCTCATTAAGAGAAGAAAAACTAGGCATTTTGATATCCCAAATACTTTTTTCCATAAACAAGAATCACCCGTATTAACATTCCCCATAGATAAAAAAATATGCAAGGAAGAATGAATAGGTACGAAAGGAAATTTATGATATAATAGAAAAAAGGAGGAATGTTTTTTGAGAAAAGAGAACATTATCAGTATTATTGCAACGCTTGTTTTTGCATCGATTTGGTATTATTTCGTGTTACCAGCAATTCATTTACAAAGTCCAGAGTTTTGGGTATTTATTGTTTTTGCCTTAGGATTTTACACATTAGTAAGCTTTTGTTTTTCTAGTACTATCGTTAGAGGTAGAATCGAGGTGAAAAAACATACGGTTTTTGCTTTTTGTAGTATTTTTGTCTTGATTACGTTGTTACTAATGATTAACTTTATTGTGTCCCCACTATTCGATTCCAAAGGGTATAGTGAAAGGATTCAAATCGATGAAAATCGAAGTTTCACCGAAGATGTTGCCCCAGTTGACTTTCGTACCTTACCATTATTAGATAAAGATTCTAGTAGTAAACTAGGAGACAGGGTGATGGGACAAATGCCTGAAATGGTCTCACAATATTCTGTATCTGACCGTTACACACAAATTAATGATAATCAAAACATCGTCAGAGTGACTCCACTTGAATATAACGGATTTTTTAAATACTTAAATAATCGGAATCAGGGGGTTACTGGATATATTACGGTGAACTCAGTGACAGGAGAAAGCAATCTAGTAAAATTAGAAAAAGGAATGAAATATGTTCCATCGGCAATTTTCGGAGAAGATTTATATCGAAAATTGAGATTTAGCTATCCATTTGATGTTTTTGGAAAAGAAAATTTTGAAATTGACAATGAGGGAAATCCTTACTGGATTGTTCCGGTGATTAAATTTACAGGAATTGGCTTGAAAAGAGAAGTAGCAGGGGTAATTATTTTAGACCCGATTACAGGAAAAAGCGAAAAGTTTGCTCTTTCTGATGTGCCGAGTTGGGTAGACCATGTTTACGAAAGTGACTTAATTATTGAACAAGTAAATGATTGGGGAAAATATCGAAATGGTTTTTGGAATTCTATTTTTGGTGAGAAAAATGTAGTGAGTACAACAGAAGGTTATAATTACATTGCCATGAACGATGATGTTTATCTCTATACAGGAATCACGTCGGTTAGTAATGACGAGGCAAACATTGGATTTATCATGACCAATATGCGAACGAAGGAAACTAGATATTATGCGGTTCCAGGAGCAGAGGAGTATTCAGCGATGGCTTCTGCTGAGGGGCAGGTGCAACAAATGAAATACACGGCAACTTTTCCACTATTAATCAATTTGAATGAAAAACCTACCTACTTAATTTCTTTAAAAGATAATGCTGGGCTTGTCAAGATGTATGCATTTGTCGATGCCGTAGATTATCAAAAGGTTGTGGTAACTGATGCTAAAGAGGGAATTGAAAAAGCAGCAGAAAATTATATAGGAAAAGAAAATATTGGTGTAGGTAAAGAGATGTTGGAAAAAGAAATTACAGTAGCTAGAGTGACGACGGCGCTTATAGATGGCATGACTTACTACTATATAACTGATATAGAGGGTAAACGCTATAGAGCATCAATTAAAGTTGCGGAAGAAAAACTTCCTTTTGTTGAAAAGGGAAATAAATTAATGATTGGATATTATCAGGAAAAAACAGTCACAGAAGTGAACCAATTAAAATAAAATATAAAGGTAACGAAAGTGCCTTTTTCTTTTGGATTGATAAAATAAAACTAACAAAAAACGAGGATTTTTTAAGAAAAGTAAAAAAAAATAAAAAAAAGGGAAAGAAATGTATTGACATAGTAAGAGATAAGGTGATATATTAAAT
>CAJUNG010000035.1 GCA_910587725.1 uncultured Bacilli bacterium | reverse complement strand
ATATAAATTTTTAAAAGTTGTAAAAAACTATTGATTTTTATTAGCAAGTTTTTGTGAATTCTAAAATAAAAATAGAAAAAACAGGGAAAATTGGAAATTTTTGCTAGGGGGAAAGAAAGTGATTATCTAGCCGTAAAAAAAATAAATGAACAAAGAAAGGAGATTTTGCCTATAAGGAAATTCGATTTTACATATGATTTAGCAATCAAATCATTAATTAGGGATGAAAAATCCAGAGACGCTTTAATCTATTTTTTATCTATTCTTACCTGTGTTCCAGAAAGTATTTTAAAAGATATGCGAATTGAAGGAGGAGAACTACCTAAAAAAAGCCTTTTTGAAAAAGGAAATATTGCCGATATTTTAATCTTTGTCGATAAAATGGATACCATTTACATTTTAGAAATGAACCGTCAATATAGCAAAAACTTATGGAAAAAGAATAAACGCTATCAACAAAAAATTTCAAGTGAAGGGACGTACAAAGTCAAAAGACAGTATCACTATAAAAATGTAGTTTTAATCAATATCAATAACTTTAACTATTTCCATACGAAGTTGCCAATTTAATATTTTTGTAGTGTCGACCAAGAGGGAAGAGATGAAGATAAAGACTTAAAATATCATACAATTCATTTAATTCTTGATAATATTATTGGTATAAAGTATAATAAAGACATCGATGAATTTATAATTAAATTTGCAAAAATATTAAAAGCAAAAAATTTAAAAGAAGTCAAAAAATGTGCAGAAGGAGATGAGAGATTAATGAAATTATTCGAGGTAATCAAAAGATTGACAACAAGAAAGAAGAGAATTGGATACTATAATTTTTATGAGCAACTAGAGCAAGATAAGCTAGATTTTAAAGAAACGGGAAAAGAAGAAGGAATAGAAATTGGACGGGAACAAGGAATTGGTATCGGGCGTGAGCAAGAACAAGCACGAATTGCCCAAAATTTATCTAAGACTATGTCATCTAGCGAAATTTCCAAGATTTTAGAAATTAATGAAGAAAATGTTAAAGTATTATTAGAAGCAAAATAGAAAAGAAAAATATAGGGATTGCTAGTTTCCTATATTTTTTTGTTTTTCTTGATTTTTATAAAGCGTATATAGATTTTCCATGACCATATATACCGTTAATTCTCCAACTCCGCCAGGAACCTTTGACAGATAACGACATTTCTTTTGCACCGAATCTACATCCACATCCCCAACAATCTTTCCACCTTCTCGGTGAATTCCTACATCAATAATTATCGCCCCCTCCTTAATCATTTCTCCCTTTAAGAATCTAGGTTTACCAACAGCAACAACAATAATATCGGCCATACGAGTAAAATCCACTAAATTTTTCGTTTTTGAGTGACACACAGTAACCGTAGCATCATGATTCGTAAGAAGACAAGCAAGTGGCTTAGAAACTAAATTACTTCTTCCGATAATCACAACATTTTGTGAGGCAAGAGAAACTTGATAAAACTGAAGTAAATGAAATACTGCCATCGCTGTACAAGGAATAATACATGGCTGATTTTGTAAAAGTCTACCTTGATGATTGCTAGTTAACCCGTCTACATCTTTCTCGGCAGAAATAGAATTGATTACTCTTTGCACATCAAAAGTAGGAGGAAGTGGAAGTTGAACCAAAATGCCATCCACGTTTTTATCTTCATTTAGCTTTTGAATACAAGCAATAACTTCACTTTCCCTCGCCTCATTAGAAAAAGAATAAAGAGAAACAGTAATTCCTAATGTAAGCGCAAGATTTTCTTTTCGTCGAATATAAATCTTACTTGCTTCGCTATCACCTGCCAGTAAAACGGCAAGAGTTAAAGGATGATGACAACACTTAATTTTTTTTGCCAATTCTTCTAAAAGATGTAATTTTACCAACTTTCCATCCATCATCATAAAAATCACCTCTACTAGGTTTAGTATAACACAAAAATTTCTATGAAAAAAAATAAAAATCAAGCGAAAGTCATTGATAAAAATTGGTACTTTACAAAACTTTACAAAGAAAAAAATCAGAAAATATTTACATTTTCCCAACTTAATAGTATGATAGTGGTGAAGTAGTGGAGAATGGTGGTAGAAAGTGGGGGGATAAAATGTTTCTTGGAACCTTTGAACATAACATGGATGATAAGAATCGTTTAATTATTCCCGCAAAATATCGCGAAGAGTTAGGAAACACCTTTTATATTACAAGAGGACTAGAAAACTGCCTTTTTCTATATTCAGAAAAAGAGTGGAACCAATTAGTAGAAAAATTAAACACCTTAACATTTACCAAAAAAGATGCCAGAAACTTTATGCGCTTTTTCTATTCCGGAGCAACTACTTTAGAATTAGATAAACAAGGACGAATCAGTATTCCCTCCTACTTAGTCGAGTATGCGAATATCACACATACTTGCAAAATTATTGGGGTGGGAGAACGCCTTGAAATTTGGGCAGAAGGGACATGGAATGACTTCTATTTTAGGGAAGAGTCGAGTTTATCAGAATCAGCAGAACATCTATTTGAAGAAGGGATGCGAGAATAATGCATATTAGTGTTCTATTAGAAGAAACAATTACTTCGCTAAACATCAAAGAAAATGGCACTTATGTAGATGCAACACTTGGGTTTGGGGGGCATTCTTCAGAAATCTTAAAAAGAATAAAAAAAGGATACCTATTCGCCTTCGATCAAGACCGTTTTGCCATCGATGCGTCTTATACTCGCTTAAAATCGATTGGAGATAACTTCTTGATCATAAAAAATAATTTTAAAAACATGAGGCAATGTCTAAAGGAAAACGGAATTACCGAGGTTGACGGTATTCTGTTCGATTTAGGCGTATCTTCTTATCAACTAGATACTGCATCTCGTGGATTTAGTTTCCATCAAGATGCACCTTTAGATATGCGAATGGATAGAGAAAGTGATTTTTCTGCAAAAACACTAGTAAATACCTATAGTGAAAGTGATTTAAAACGGATTATTGCCAACTATGGAGAAGAAAAATATGCATCTTCCATCGCTAGAAATATTGTGAAAAAAAGAGAAGAAAAAGAAATTGAAACAACGCTTGAACTAGTAGACATTATAAGACATAGTATGCCTGCAGCAAGTTCAAGGGACAAACATCCGGCAAGACGCACATTTCAAGCAATCCGAATCGAAGTAAACCATGAACTGGACATTTTAGAAGAAAGCTTGCAAGATGCATTAGCAATGTTAAAAATTGGGGGAAGACTTAGTGTAATTACCTTCCACTCATTAGAAGATAAAATCGTAAAAAACTTATTTAAAGAAAAAACGAAAATTGATGACGTCGTAAAAGGACTTCCAGAAATTCCAGAAGAATACTTACCGGATTATTTGCTCGTTACCAAAAAAGGAATTACGGCAAGTGAACAGGAATTGAGAGAAAATCCACGCGCTAGGAGTGCAACACTCAGAGTCATCGAACGAATAAAATAAAAAATAAAGAAAGGAAGCGGAAAATGAAAGCAAGAAAAAAAAGACTGAAAATGAGTAAATTTGAACGTCTCTTATACGTTTTTACCTTTGCTCTTATCGTGGCAACACCAATTAGTATCATTTTCTCCCAAGCAACCCTTTCTAAAATAAATTATGATGTAGAAAAAACAAAGAAAAAAATTCTCGTACAACAAAAGAAAAATGAAAGTTTAGAAATGAAATTAGATGAACTAGCATCTTTAGATAAAATCCAAGAAGTTGCAAAAGCACAAGGATTAGGCTATAATGGAGATAGACATAAGACAGTAACAGAAGGGGCGGACAAAGATGAAGAAGAGCAAGAAGAACAGAAATGAAATTAACTTTCATAATTTTGTCTATATTCTCGCTCTTTTTTTGTTTGTTGGTCTTGCTCTTCGCTGTGCCTACCTGGGATTAAGTACGGAAGTAGATGGCATAAACCTCCAAGTTTTTGCGAGTAAAAGAACGACGAGAAAAGATATTACTAGCGCAAAACGAGGAACAATTTATGATAAAAATGGGAAAGTCCTTGCACAAAATGTTTATTCCTATACCTTAATTGCTTATCTTTCTTCTAATCGAGGAGAAGGCGAGTATGTCAAAGATAAAGAAACAACAGCAGAAGCACTAGCTACCGTAATCGCTATGGAAAAAGAAGAAATTCTTCGTCTATTAAATAAAGATTCCTATCAAACAGAGTTTTCTAGTGCCGGAAGAGGATTGACGGAGTTAACCAAAGAAAAAATCGTGGCATTAAATCTAGATGGTATCGATTTTATCGAAGACCAAAAAAGATATTATCCTAATCAAGATTTCCTTTCCTACACTTTGGGCTATGCAAAAAATAAAGAAGATGGTTCAATCGTTGGAGAGATGGGATTAGAATTACGATATAACGAACAATTAACCGGAACCGATGGATACCGAATTTATCAAAAAGACTTAAGAGGATATAAAATCGCAGGAACCTATGAAGAAGTAAGAGAAAGTATCGATGGAAAAGATATCTACTTAACGATTGATGCCGATATTCAACTTCGGGTAGAAGAAGCGGTCAAAGAAGTTAGTGAAAAATATAACTTTGAACAAATCAATATTATGGTGGCAGAAGCAAAAACAGGGAAAATCCTAGCCGTTAGCACATCTCCTTCGTTTAACCCCAATAAAAGAGATATTAAAAACTATCTAGACCCTAATATTTCAGTTGCTATAGAACCTGGTTCTACGATGAAAATATTTTCCTACATGGCAGTAATGGAGTCTGGAAGATATAAAGGAAGCGAAACATTCAAATCCGGAATTTATACGACTACCGATGGAACAGAAATTGGAGACTGGGACCGTAAAGGTTGGGGAGATATTTCTTACGACAAAGGATTTGCATTATCTAGTAATGTTGGGGTAGTTAACCTAATCAATAAATATTTAAGTAGAGAAGAATTACTCGCTTTCTATCAAAAACTAGGATTTGGAGAAAAAACCGGAATTGAACTAGCCAATGAAGCGAAAGGAAACCTCGACTTTAAATATGAAACAGAGGTACTAAACGCAGGGTTTGGTCAAGGAATTATGACCACTTCCATTCAAAATATTCAAGCCTTAACTTCAATTGCTAACGATGGGATGCTGCTAAAACCATACTTAGTAGAAAAAATTGTCGATGCCGAAGGAAACGTCATTCACCAAGGAAAAAAAGAAGAACTCAGACGTGTCGCCTCTAAAGAGACCATCAACCAATTAAAAGACCTGATGGAAGATGTAATTCAAGAAGGAACTGGTTCACCTTATCAAATGGAGGGGTATAACATCATTGCTAAAACTGGAACAGCACAGATTGCTAGTGAAAATGGAACAGGATACTTAACGGGAAAAAATGATGTCATTCGTGGGTTTGCAGGAATTTATCCAAAAGATAATCCAGATATTATTATTTATGCAAATGTTAAACGGCCATCTCCAGAAAGTGCAACCCCTTTAGTAAAGCTAGTCAAAACAGTAATTGAAAACGTGAGTAAGATTAGAAATAATACTGAAGAAAAAGAAGAAGAGAAATTAGAAGTAATACTTTCTTCTTATTTGAATAAAAATCTAGAAAAGACAAAAGAAAGTCTAGAAAAAGAAAACTTAAACGTAGAAGTGATTGGAACAGGAGAAAAAATTATTGCGCAATATCCAGGAGCAAATACCAAAGTGATTCGAGATAGTAAAGTCTTTATCCTCACCGATAAAAAGGATGGCACTTTAGCTAATTTAAGTGGATGGAGTAAAAAAGAAATCGAATCCTACTGTAAAATTGCTTCCCTTTCTTGTCAAATAGAAGGCGTTGGTTATGGAAAAAGTATGAATCAAAAAGTAGGCACACCTTTAGCAGAAATTGACTTGCTAGAAGTAAAATTAGAAAAAAAATTTGAAGGAGAATAAAATGATGAAAAACCGCGGATTTACCTTAATTGAACTGTTAGTGACTTTAGTGATTATAGGAATCATTAGTGTAATTGCGATGCAAAGTTATGAAAAAATTACAGGAAGAAGTAAAGAAGAGAAATATGTGCACTACCGTGATGCCATGAAAACAGCAGCAGATTTACTTCTAGAAGGAAGAAAAAAAGATATGGTGAGTGGAAGTTGTATTGCCATTTCCTATCAAAAAATTGTCGATAGTGGAAAATTAAAAGAAGAAGGCATTACTTGTGAGGGGTCTTTAGTATTAAACAAAACAGGAAAAAAGTTTAATTACGATGATGGAAATTTAGAATGTAAAAATGAAAATAATGTCTCCATCAAAAAAAGAACCAAAGATATTTCTGGTTGTGCGATTTACTAAATTCTTAACAAAAAAGAAACAAAATTAGGAAAAATCGATGAAAAAAGTGAAAAAATTCAATTTTTTCATTTTTTTTTGGGGAATTTTGAAAATTTTTGCAAATATTTATATTAGGAGGGATAAAAGATGAAAAAAATATTTTTGATTTTACTCTTACTAGTGCCAAGTCTAGTGAGGGCAGAAGAAATGTCTAAGAAATTAGAAAAAGAAAAGTACTATAAGTACTACTACTTGGAAAAAAAATTCGCCAATACCTTTTATAAGGAAGGAGAAAATCCGCGCGAATTTCCTCATCAGAGCGATATCTTTACCTATGGAGAAAAACTCATCTCATCTAGTACCAAACCCCAAATAGAAGAAGATATCGTCGAAGAAAAAATCATCTCAAAGTATAAAGAGAAAGTAAAAATAAGATATTTAATCTTAGAAGACTTAAATTCAGATTATGCAATAAACCTACAAGAAATTGAAGTATGGAATAAATCGACTAAACTCAATTATCAAATTACTTGTAGTAATGTTTGCAGTGGAGATTTGATTAAATCCATTAACAATAACGTACAAAGTGGAGAATATAACTACATCACAAACGGAACGAATTTCGTTATCGACTTGAAAGAAGAATATTTTCCAGAAGACATCACACTCAAAATCTATCTTGCTAGTGCATATGGTAAGACTCTAAGGTTTCACTTTATCGCGAACGAAGATGGGAACTTGAATAATCTTTACTACCACAGTCAAAGAAACGAAAGTCTTGCCGCTTTTAAAGAAATTGATATCGCTTTAAAAAAAATCGAACATGAAGAAAGATATCAAGAAGAAATCAAAGAAATGGAAGGAGATAAAATAGAAAATGGCATCATTGTAGAACAAAGCAAAAAATACTTCTATAAAGAACGTTACTATTTATATTATCAATGGGAGAAGAAATATTTAGATGGATATTATCAAGACATTCATGGGTTAGAAAAAGAGGAGGACGATTTTCAAGAAAGGGAAGTAGAAAAAGAATATATTGAAGTTCCCGTAGAAGTCAAAGTTCCTGTAGAAGTGGAAAAAGTCGTCGAACGAGAGGTTGAAAAGAAAATCGAAGTTCCTATAGAAGTCGAAAAAGAAGTCCCTGTAGAAGTGGAAAAAATTGTTGTAAAAAATGTACCAACGATAGAAGAAAGAGTAGTAGAAATCGAAAAAAAGATAGAAATTCCACAGAAAGAGCACCAAAAAACAAATGCGCATTTAACGTCTAACTATATCCTAGAATATCTAAGTTATTTCGTGATGGGTATCATGTTAAAAAAAGTGTCATTTTTTAAGGGATGAAAGACTTAGCTACTTTTGTCGAAAAGGTATAATTTCTAAGAAAAGTATTCTATATTAGAATAGAAGAGGTGATAGTAATTTTAAGATTGAATATTTTCTTTCGTAAGGGACTCCTATTTATTCGATTAAATGGAATTCTAACCAAAGAAACAGCAGAGACTCTATCTAGTAGTATCGACCATTTTCTTTATGAGTCGGGAGTAAAATATTTTTGTATCAACTTAGAAGAATTAGACTATTTAGATGAAGAAGGAATAAACGTATTAAAAGAAAAATATTCTTCTATCTTAAAGGCAAATAGCTATCTAATTCTTTGTGGATGCGCAAATACTTACGTAGAAAATGCATTAAAAGATGAATTAGGAGAAGTAAAAAAGGTGCGGGATGAATTATCGGTATTTCAAATGATAGAAATTTGAAAGGATAAGAATATGGACGAAATTTTAGAGTATGAAAATTTAGTATATTCTGTAGCGATGAAGTTTCGAACGTTAGCAGAAGTGGAGGATTTAAAACAAGTGGGTTATATTGGACTAGCTAAGGCCTATAAAAATTATAAAGAAGGAGGGCCATGTAAGTTTTCAACCTACGCTTATACCTACATTTTAGGAGAGATACTTTCCTTTATCAGAGGAAATAAAGTATTAAAAATCAATAAAGAAATGCAAAGCTTATATCAAAAAATCATTCAAGCAAAAGACATTTTAGGGCAAAAACTAATGAGAGAAGTAACTAATGTAGAAGTTTCTTGCTTTCTAGGTGTCGATGAAAATTTAGTGAATGAGGCAATTCTTGCGAATCAATTTGTAAAAAGCTTGGATTACACATTAAATGAAGAAGATGACAACAAGAAAGTAGAACTATATGATACGGTGTCTTTTGAAGAAAATGGGTATAGTGCCGAAATATTAGATTTAAAGATGGCGATTCAACATCTTCCAAGAGAAGAACAACAACTAATTTACGAACGTTATTATAACGATTTAACCCAAAAAGAAGTGAGCGAAAAATTAAATACTTCGCAAGTACAAGTATCAAGAAAAGAAGCAAAGATACTGAAAAAATTAGAAAGTAAGTTAGCAGCATAATCAAAAGAAAATACCGATACGCCCAAAAAGTCTAGAAGAAATCTGTTCTATTCCTAGAATCTCTTTTCGTTAAGTGGTTGATTTTTTATCTTATTTCATTGTATAATAGTAGCAAGAAATGAGGGATAATATGAAAATAATGTCAGTCAATGCTGGAAGTAGTTCGCTAAAGTTCAGTTTATTTGAAATGAGTACTGAAACTTTAATTGCCTCTGGTTATTTTGAAAGAGTAGGAATGGAAGGAAGTTTCTATACCATTAAATATAATGGGGAAAAAATCAAAGAAGAAGTAGAAACAGAAAACCACACCAAAGCAGTAGAAGTGATGCTTGACCGCTTAGTTTCATTAAATATAATCGAAAGTTTAGATGAAATCGATGGTGTTGGACATCGCGTTGTTCATGGTGCAGATAAGTATAGTAAAAGTGTCATCATTACAGATAAAGTAATGGAAGATATTAGAAGTTATGTAGAACTTGCACCTCTTCATAATCCGGCCAATATTTTAGGAATTGAAGCCGTGAAAAATGCACTTCCCAATATTCCGATGGTTGCCGTATTTGATACAGCATTCCATCAAACCCTTTCTAAAAAAGAATACATTTATCCAGTTCCTTACGAATGGTATACGAAACATGGCGTTAGAAAATATGGATTTCATGGGGCAAGTCATTGCTATGTGTCAAAGAAAATTACTGAAGTTTTGGGACGTAATGATTTACGTGTTATCGTTTGCCATCTAGGAAGTGGTGCTAGTATTTCTGCAATTAAAGAGGGAAAATGTATCGATACCTCTATGGGATTTACTCCACTTGCTGGAATTATGATGGGAACTCGCTCTGGAGATATTGACCCATCCATCATTACTTATATCATGGAAAAAGAAGGAATGAGTGCAATTGAAGTAATGAATGATTTAAATAAAAAGTCAGGACTTCTAGCACTATCTGGAGTTTCTAATGATTGTAGAGATATTGAAGAAGCAGAAAGAAGTGGAAATGAAAGAGCAAAACTTGCCCTTGATAAATTTGTCGACACCGTAGTCAATTATGTAAGTCAATATTATGTAAAACTTGGTGGATTAGATTGCTTATGCTTTACCGCAGGAATTGGTGAAAACGGGCCAGATATCAGAGAGAAAATCTGTCATAAATTAGAATGCCTTGGAATTCATATGGATGTTAGCAAGAACAACTTTAGAGGGGAATTACGGGAAATTTCAAAAGATGGAGAAGACATTAAGATTTATGTTGTTCCTACTAATGAAGAATTAATGATTGCCCAAGATACTAAAGAATTAATCGGATAAATCATGATGTGGGAAAAGATATTTGAAAAAATTAAGGAATATGAAACCATTGTAATTGCAAGACACATTGGGGTTGACCCAGATGCTATGGCAAGTCAAATTGCCTTAAAAGAGTCGATTGAAGCGACATTTCCAGAGAAAAAAGTTTATGCCGTAGGACAGGGAAGTTGTAAGTTTACTTACCTGGGGCATTTAGAAAGGCTAGAAAATGTAGATTATCAAAAGACCTTACTTATGGTTTTAGATACACCGGATAAAAGGCGAGTAGATATCGATAATATCGATTTGTATCATTATAAAATTAAAATCGATCATCATCCATTTGTAGAAGAATTTTGTGATATAGAAGTGATAGAAGAGAATTCTTCTTCGACTTGCCAGTTAATTACTGAGTTTTTAATCGCGACACCATTAGTTAAAACAAAAGCAATGATGGAAAAACTTTTACAGGGAATTGTATCGGATACCAATCGTTTCATGTTTCAAAATTCAAAAAGTTCAACTTTTCATTTAGTAGGAAAAATGATAGAAGACTTTGATTTAGATTTGCCAAGTCTTTATGCACCTCTATATCTACGTCCATTAAAGGAAGTAAGATTACAAGGATATATCGAGCAAAATATGACCGTAACCGAAAATAAAGTAGCGTATATTTATATTACAGAAGAAATCATTAATCAATTCAAAACCGATGCTTCTGCGGCAGGAAATATGATTAACAATTTTAATTATATCGAGGAAGTGTTGGTATGGATAACGATTTCGGAAGATAAAAAAAACGATATTTTTAAAATTAGTATGCGTTCTCGCGGTCCGATTATCAATAAGGTTGCTGAAAAGTATCATGGAGGAGGACATGCTTTAGCAAGTGGAGCTAGAGTAAAAACAAAAGAAGAAGCAAATCAGTTGCTAGAAGAATTAGAAAGTGTATGTAAAGAGTTTTTAAAAGAGGAAGTGGTAGAGTGAAAGTAACTGACGTAGAATTAAAAATTAGTGCAGTAAGGCAGAGTCAGTATCCGATAGATGCTTTAACAGAATTTATGTTAGTAGGAAGAAGCAATGTGGGAAAAAGCAGCTTCATTAATACCATTACCTCTAGAAAAAATATTGCTAGAATTTCCTCAAAACCAGGGAAGACGCAGACATTAAATTTCTATTTAGTCAACAAAAGCTTTTATTTAGTCGATGTCCCTGGATATGGGTATGCCCAAACCGATAAAAGGACCCAAGAAAAATTTGGGAAGATGATTGAAGAATATTTAGAAAAAAGGGAAAATCTAACGCGTGTATTCATGTTAGTTGACTTTCGGCATAAACCATCGGAAGATGATGTATTAATGTATAATTTTCTAAAATATTATCATATTCCTGTTACGGTAGTAGCAACAAAATACGATAAGGTTTCCTCAAGCAAAGTAGAGGCCTGCAAAAAAGAAATTATCTCCACACTAGACCTTGTCGTCGGAGATGACTTAGTTCTATTTTCTAGTGTGACCAAACTAGGAAGAGAGGCAATTTTAGAAAAAATTTCCTCTCTAGTGCTAGAAGATACGATTTAAAAGGGAAAATATGCTCTGATAATCATCAGAAATGAGTAAAAATAGAAATAATTTTAGTAAAACAAATGAAAACTTTATTCATTGAAATAGGGTTTTCTTTTTATATGCATTTTGAATGCCACAACAATATACATCGTAGAAATGATTACTAAGAAAAAAGCAGGATTCGTGAAAAAATAAGTTTCATTTTTTTAAGTGAACCACTCCAAACGGAAAGCATAAAATATGTTAGTTGAGGTGGTATTTTGAAGTTTTTCTTTAAAGATGATAAATTGGTTGTGTTCTACACACATATCTTAGATGATATTTTAGATTATGAGATAGAAGACATGAAAACATTTTTACGTCTTCTTGTCGTAAGACTGAAAAAAAGACACCATCTTCCTTTATCAGGGTACTACCATTTAGATGTTTACATCAACCAAATTATGATTTTAGAATTTGACCAAATCGATGATTATGAAGACGAAATCGATTTGAATATCATATTACATCTGAATCACCCGATGATGGTAAAATTTGAGGACTTTTTTATGTTTCCAGAAAAAAAATATTATTATGAAAACCATTTTTATAAAGCAATCGAAGAAATTGATATCAAAAAGAATTTAGAATTCGTCGAGTTTATTTATAAAGATGAAGTGGATGAAGTAAAAAGAAGAGGAAAGCTAATCAGAGAGGGATAAAAATTCATAGGTTTTCTTATTCCAAAAATCATGATATAATAACGATATTAAGAAAGGAAAGAGACCAATGAAATTACCAAAAGTAGCATTAATCGGAAGACCGAATGTCGGTAAAAGCACGATTTTTAATCGAATTGTTGGAAGAAAAGTATCGATTATAGAAGATACTCCAGGAGTAACAAGAGATAGAATCTATGGACAAGCAAATTATCAAGATTATCGTTTTTCTGTGATTGATACAGGAGGAATTGATTTATCGGAAGAAACTTTCAACGAAGAAATTAAAGTACAAGCCTCTTTAGCAATCGAAAATAGTGATACAATCTTATTTATCGTCGATGGAAAAGAAGGCCTAACACAAAATGATTTAGCGATTCGCGATTTACTCAGAAAGGCAAGTAAGCGAATTATTGTCGTCATCAATAAAATCGATAGCAAAGCTGCCAACGACCATCGTTATGATTTTTATGAATTAGGATTTGATGAATATATCGAGGTTTCGGCAGAACAAAATATGGGCTTTATCGAGTTAATGGACATGCTTGTGATGGACTTTAAAAAACAACAGGTCGATGAAGAAGAAGATACAAGATTGAAACTTGCGGTAATCGGACGACCAAATGTGGGAAAAAGCAGTTTAGTCAATGCCCTTTTAAACGAAGATAGAGTGATTGTTAGCGATGTTGCAGGAACCACAAGAGATGCAATTGATACCGTATTTACTTATGAAAAGGAAGAATACATATTAATTGATACTGCCGGAATGAGAAAAAAGGGAAAAGTATCAGAAAGCATTGAAAAATATAGTTTAATTCGAAGCTTATCCGCAATTGATCGATGTGACATCTGTTTAATTGTCATCAATGCAGAAGAAGGAATCATTGAACACGATAAGCATATTGCTGGATACGCAAAAGATGCCGGAAAAGGGGTCATCATCGTGGTGAATAAATGGGATACGGTAGAAAATAAAGACACCAAAGAGTATACCAAATTAATTCGCAGTGAATTTCAATTTTTAAGTTATGCACCAGTTATCTTTCTATCTGCACTTACGAAAAAGAGAATCCATACCCTTATGCCAGAAGTACTTAAGGTCAAAGAAAATATTACAAGAGAAATTAAAACAAGCGTATTAAATGAGGTGATTGAGGAGGCTTATGCCTTAAATTTACCTCCATCATATAAAGGAAAGCGTCTTAAAATTTATTTTGCCAATCAAGCCGGAACTAAACCACCGAAGTTTGTATTCCAAGTCAATAATAAAGGACTTATCCATTTTTCTTATGAAAGATACTTAGAAAACAAATTAAGAGAAAATTTTGATTTTGATGGAACACCAATAATTTTAAAGTTTAAAAATAAAGGAGAAGAGTAATATGTTTTTTCGTAAGATGAGTGAAGTTGAAGGCCGTCGGGCAATTGATAGTTTGAACCAAGCACAAAAATTATTAGATGAGCGATTTGAAAAAAAGCAAGTGGATTTTAATGTATATCAAAAGCAATGTCAAGAGTTTGGGGCAAGACGGGAATCATTAAGAAAAAAACTAGGTGAAGAAGTCTATCATAAACTTACCTTAGGAAAGATGGACGAAGAATAAAACACTAAGTAAAAAGTATGGATAAAGAACAATGCTAGAAGAACTAAAGATATCAAAAACTACCAAAAACAGAACAAACTAAAAATCCATATATCAAGGATGAACCTTTTAACATATAATGTGTTAGGAGGTTTTTTATGTTAGGAGATAACTTTTTCAAAAGAGTGGAGAATAAAACGAATGTGGATAAAAACACAATTCTAAGTTTGGCAGAGAAAATACAGAAGTCTAATTTAAAAGATGAAGGGGTACTAAGAGATGTAATCAAAGAAATTAGTACGATGACAGGAAGAGAAGTAAGTAAAGAAAAAGAAGATAAAATTATCAATACGATTCTTAAAGACAATGTCCCTAAAGATATTGACAAAATGTTCTAATCAGGGATAAAGAAAGAATTTGAAATGATATAAAAAGTCTGACTAAATTTAATCATCAATTTATAGGGTCGACCCTTTTCTTAATTGTAGAAAATCGGTCAGATTCTTTTTTTTGCCGATAAAAAAATTGCTAAATTTAACTAGCAATTTTATTTAAAATAGGCATCTATCAAATTTTGATGTTCGATACTTCCTAACATATCTCGAGGAAGTGTATTGTTTTTTAACTTCTCATATTTTAAAGTTAAAATTTTTCGAACTGAACAATCAATACTTTCTGTAGAAATTACACCTTCTTCAATACTTTCTTTAATATATTCAATTGCCTTTGTAGAATTTTTTGGCATCAACAGTAAGTCGACTCCAGCATTAATTGCCATCTCATAAATTTCTTTTTCCTTATAGTGATTAGTAATTGCTCCCATATTGAGGGCATCCGTCACCACTAGACCATCATAGGATAATTCTTCTTTTAAGAAGTCTGTAACTAATGCTTTAGATAAAGATGAAGGCTCCTGATTCCCCGTAATCGATGGGATAGCTAAATGTCCAACCATAATGATATCGATTCCCTCATCCATTGCTTTTTGAAAAGGAATTAAATCCTTCGTTAATAGTTCCTCTTTGGTTTTCGTAAGAACAGGAAGGTCAAGATGAGAATCGATAACTGCACTCCCATGCCCTGGGAAATGTTTAACAACCGGAATCACTCCAGAATCTTTTAACCCTTTAGCAAGTGCATTTCCTAATAAAGAAACCATTTCTGCATCCGTACCAAAACTTCGATTTCCGATAACTTGATTATCTGCAGTATCTAACACATCTAAAACAGGAGCAAAATCGACATTAATTCCAAATACCTGTAACTCTTCTGCCATAGTTTTTCCTAGTTGATAGGCGAGCTCTGGACTTTTCTTTTCTCCCACTATAGACATTGGAGGAATAATAGTTACTAAATCGTCATCTAATTCCTTTAATCGTTGAACGATACCACCTTCTTGATCAATCGAGATAAACATAGGAATTTTACTTGTCGATTTGATTTCCTCAATCAATTTTAATGTATCCTCATAATTGGAAAAATTTTCTTTAAAAAGAATAAATCCACCAGGTTGATTTTTTAGCAAAGCATTTTTTAATGTATCATCCATTTCTGAAGACCGATAAGAAGAAATCAACATCTGTCCAATTTTTTCCTCTATCGTCAAGTGCCTCATCTGAAATTCAACCTTTTCTTCTACGGTCGTTAACTCTTCAAATGACTTTTCCTGCTGAAAAATATTATTTTTGCATCCACACACGAACAAAGCTAAGAAGAATCCGACCAAAAACTTAGTAAAATGTTTTTTCATTTTTTCAACTCCTTTTTATCATCATACCATAAAATCAAAAGAAAAAAACAAAAATGTAAGAATAAGTGAAGATATATCGACGTATAGTTAATTGAAACAAAAGAAAGAAGAGTGGATAAGATTATGGAAAAGAAAGATATTATTAAAAACATCGCAGAACGTACGGGAGGAGATATTTATTTAGGTGTTGTTGGAGCCGTTCGTACAGGAAAAAGTACTTTTATCAAAAAAGTTGTCGAAAACTTAATCGTTCCTAATATTGAAGATGAGTATGAAAGAAAACGAGCACTAGATGAAATCCCACAATCTGCTGGTGGTAAGACGATTATGACCACAGAACCAAAATTTGTGCCAAATACAGCAGCAACAATTAAAATTGACGATTTTTCTTGTAACATTCGTCTCATTGACTGCGTTGGATATCTCATTAATAATGCGAAGGGTGCAGAAGATGAAAACGGTCCAAGGCTTGTGAAAACTCCTTGGTACGATGATGCAATTAGCTTTGTAGAAGCTGCAGAAGTAGGAACAGAAAAGGTTATTAAAGACCATTCGACCATTGGAATTGTAGTAACTACAGATGGAAGTATCGGAGATTTTAATCGCGGAGATTATATCGAAGCAGAAACAAGAGTGATTTCAGAATTAAAAGAAATTGGTAAACCATTCATTGTCCTTCTCAATAGTACTCATCCGATGACTCCAGAAACAGAAAAAATTGCCGAACGCTTAAGAGAAGAACACAAAGTGCCTGTACTTCCGATGAATGTAGAGAATATGAATACGAAAGATATGTATGATATCTTAAGGGAAGCATTATACGAATTCCCAATCGTAGATGTAAAAGTCAATATGCCAGAGTGGATTGCTATATTAAATGCAAGACATCCAGTAAAAAAAGCCTATATCAATGCGATTAGAGAAAGTGTAGTAGAAGTCGATAAATTAAGAGATGTAGAAAATATTACCGACCATTTCATGAATGTTAGTGAAATTAGTAAGTCCTATTTATCTGAAGTAAATCCAGCAACAGGAGAAGTCACCATCAATCTAGAATCTCCTAATGAGCTTTATCATCAAGTATTATCAGAAATTATTAAAGTTGATGTAACTAATCGTGCCGAACTTTTAAATTTATTTCAGGACTTGAATGAAGCCAAAAGGGAATATGACCAAATTAAATATGCCCTACGGATGGTAAAACAAACAGGTTATGGAGTGGCAACACCATCACTAGATGATATGAAATTAGATACTCCAGAAATTACGAAACAAGGTAGTAGGTTTGGTGTAAAATTAAAAGCAACAGCACCAAGTATTCATATGATTCGTGTGGATGTGAACTCAACCTTTGAACCAATTATCGGAAGTGAATTACAAAGTAAAGAATTGATTAATTATTTGATGAAGGACTATGAGAGTGAACCTGGTAGTATTTGGAAAAGTGAAATCTTTGGACGTAGTTTAGATGCCATTGTACAAGAAGGAATTCAATCTAAAATTAATATGATGCCAGATAATATTCGCTTTAAATTACAAAATACGTTGACCAAAATTGTCAATAAGGGTTCAAATAATATGATTGCCATTGTCTTATAAAATTTATGGTAAAAAAAACTTTTACTTAAGAAATTTCCCTTTTTAATCTGTGTACCAATCTTTATGATTGGTGCCTTTTTTGAGTTTGATAAAGTAAAGCAGAAATGATTAAAAAATCAAAGGTTTTCAATATCAATAGGAGAAAATTAAGAGGGTAACACACAACCCGGGAATGTACGTTTTGATATTGACGCTAGAAATATTGTTTGCTATATTGAAAACGATAAAGTAGGAGGAAGTAAAGTGGAAGTAAGCCGTAAAAAAACAAAGAAAATAATTGGAATGAGCGTTCTTGCTATTGCCATTTTAGCCGTTCTAGGTGGAGCAAGTTATGCCTTGTTTTCTCAAATTTTATATGGACAAAAGAAATATGTTTTAGAAAGTGGAGGATTAAAGGTCTATTTAGATGAGTCAAAACATGATACGAATATCACGGTCAGTAATTCACTTCCTGTATTAGATGAAACAGGAATTAAAAATGATGCTTACAACTTCTCGTTAGTGAATGAAGAAGCAGAAGATTTAGAATATACCATCTATTTAAAGGAAGACGAAGTAGAAAATAAAACACCAGCAGAGGTAATTCGTTATTACTATACAAGAGATGTAGATAATATCAAAAAGATAAGAGGAATGACAGAACAACAAGATGAAGAAGGAAATTATTTTTTAGAAACTGGTGTTCTTCCGGCGAAAAGTACATATAATTATACTTTCAGAATGTGGCTTAGTTATGAAGCTGATGAGAGTGTAATGGGAACAAAATATTCAGTGCATTTAGAAGTGAATGCAAAGCAAAGTCTTTATGTATATAAAGAAGAAGCATTAAATGGGTGCGACCCAGTATTAAGTGCAAATTTAGTGCCAGTAATGATAGAAAGTGATGGAACAGTAAAGAAAACATCCCTTGGGAAAAAGTGGTATGACTACACGAATAAAGAGTGGGCGAATGCTGTGGTACTTGTGGATGATACGAAAGAATATACTGAGGGAGAAGTAATACCAGAAGCAAATATTGAAAGTTACTTTGTTTGGATACCAAGATACAAGTATAAAATATTCAATGATACTGTTTATACTGGAGTTACTACATTAGAAAATAGAGTACAGGAGATAGAGGTAGAATTTGAAAATAAAGAGACAGCAAAATCAACAGGAACAACAACAGGAAGTTGGTTAACACACCCAGCATTTGTAAGTTTCGATACGAATGGATTCTGGGTAGGAAAGTTTGAGACAGGATATAAAGGAGCAACCTCAACAGAAACCGCACATGTGAATACGAGTGATTCAGCAAAACTTCAGATAAAGCCAGATGTTTATAGTTGGAGAAATATCACCCTTGGAAATGCCTTTAAGGCAAGTTACGATTATTTAAGAAGTGATGAGTCTCATATGATGAAAAACACCGAATGGGGAGCAGTAGCATACTTACAACACTCGAAA
>CAJUNG010000034.1 GCA_910587725.1 uncultured Bacilli bacterium | reverse complement strand
GGAATTATACCCCTAACAATAACAGTTCACTGAACTGTTATTGTTTCGATTAAAAGCAACATCTAAGATAGATTCTCCACTAGCAATCATATCATCTACAACGATAACGTCTTTATCTTTAGGGTTAGCACCAATATACATATGTTCAACAATCGGGTTTTTCCCACAAACGACTTTACTTAAATCTCTTCTTTTATAGAAAACACCCACGTCACTTCCCAACATATCTGCATAATATCTAGCTCGCTCCATTGCTCCCATATCAGGACTAATAACTAGAATATCCTGAATTGATTCCCGACGAATCAATTCTTCTAAAATACAATGGGTTGGATAAAAGTTTTCAAATGGTAATCTTGGAATCGCATTACAAATACTAGGATCATGTGCATCAAATGTAATAATATGATCAACACCCATTTTTTCTAATTCCTGTAAAGCAATTGCGCAGTCCAAAGACTCGTTCACTTTTCTTTTATGTTGTCTTGACTGATAGAGTAAAGGCATAATCACATTCACTTTCCTTGCATGTCCAGAAGTTGCAGCAATCACCCGCTTAATATCCGCAAAATGATCATCTGGTGACATCGAATGCTCTCTCCCATGCATAAAATAAGAAATTCCATAATTCCCAATATCACTCAAAATATATAAATCCTTATCATTTACCATTTCTTCTAATCGAACTTTTCCTTCGCCATTATTAAATCGATCAGCATTCACTTTCAAAATGTAATCTTGCTTCGTCTGATTCAAGACCTTTAATTCTTCGTTCACTTCAATTCCTAAGTTGGTAATATTATCCATAACTACCAATTTTAAGTTTTTCATCTTTCTCACCTCATATTTTTATTTTCTATGCTCTACTTTATTTTGCATTTAAAACATTTCTTTTTACCTTTTTGTTAATAACTAAAGTCAAAAAAAATAAATGTTAATAACATTATATTAATAACATGTATTTTTGTCAACCATTTTTCAAAAAGTTATAAAAAAACTGTTCAAAAAGTAAATATACTCTCCAAACAGTTTTAATCCTAGTGAAATTATCTTAAATTTCTTCTACTTTCATAAAGTTTGTATTTAGATTCTTTGGAAGTCCACCTGTAACGATAACCTTATCCGATGGATTCAAAGGAATAAATTCTTTTGCTGTTTTGATTGCTTCCACAACAACTTCATCAGTAGAATCAAGTATTGGTACTACTCTAGCCGTTACACCAAAATTAAGGGCTAAAGAAGTCGCTGTTTTAAAAGATGGACAAGTTGCCAAAATTAGATTTCTTGGTCTTAATGCACTAATCTTTCTAGCGGTCTCTCCACTAATCGTTGCTGCAACAATTAATTTTGCATCTAAAATATCTGCGCTATCAACTACACTATTAGCAATCGCTGAAGTAATTCCCCCTTGATTTAGTGGTCTTACTTGTTTCTTATAGTCAATGGCTGACTCTGTAGCCTCACAAATCGCTGCCATATGAGAAACTACTTCTACGGGATATTTTCCCACGGTAGTTTCACCACTTAACATTACGGCATCCGTTCCATCTAAAACTGCATTCGCAACATCAGATACTTCTGCTCTTGTTGGACGAATAGATTTTTTCATCGATTCTAACATTTCTGTTGCCACAATCACAATTTTTCCTGCTTGACGTACTTTTTTAATGATTTCTTTTTGTACTACAGGTAAAGCATGCATCGGTATTTCTACGCCCAAATCCCCTCTTGCTACCATAATTCCATCGCTTACCTCTAGGATATCATCCAAGTTTTCAATCCCAGTTTGGCTTTCTATCTTAGAAATAATTTTCATGTCTTCACGATGATATTGCTTTAAAATCTCTCGAGCCTCTAAAACATCTTCCTTCGTAGAAACAAAAGAAAGTGCTAAAAAGTCTCCTTCATGTGTACAGGCATAAATGATATCCTCTCGGTCAACATCTGAAATAAAAGGAATATCTAAATACACTCCTGGAGCACTTAAACTTTTTTTATTTCCTAAGATACCTCCAGTTACAATTTTACAAGTTACACCATCTTCTTCTTTCGAAATCACTTCTAATTTCATTAGTCCATTTTCTAAAAGTAGAACATCACCAATCTCTAAAGACTCGATTGCTTGGGGATGATTTACAGAAAATCTATCTGTATTTCCTAATACATCTTCTTTAACTACCCGAATGGTATTTCCAGAAACAAGCTCGATTTCCCCATTTTCCAATACGCCATTTCTAAATTCTGGCCCTTTTGTATCATATAAAATGGCAATATTTTCTTTTGTTCTTTCCCTAACTATATGGACAGACTCTACAACAGCTTCTTTTTCTTCTTTTGTTGCGTGAGAAAAATTAATTCTAGCCACATTCATTCCTGAATTTACCATTTTCTCCATAATATCTGGTGGACAACTAGAAGGTCCAATACTACAGATAATTTTTGTTTTTTTCATGATTTACTTCCTCCTTTTTTAACCTAGAAAATAGTATCACTAAATTAAAATTTTGTAAATAGGATAATAAAAAGAAAGGATTCCTTTCTTCTATTTATCAATCATTGTAACACTCAATTTAACTTTAAAAGAATAGGTTTTATTGCCATAAACAAATTTGACGTATTCCCCATCTGTTTCATATCGATCAGAATCAGGAATTACTCCGCTTCCATTATCAGTAACATCCAAAGTTCCACCGATGGATGAAGCAATCAAATCTGCTTTTTCATCAATCCATGCCCGAATTTTAAAATTTTTAGAATAATTCGTCGAAGCATTGCCAGACTCAAAAGCACCGACGTATAAAATTCCTTCATCTCCACTCGTAATGACATTGCTCATTAAAATTGTTCCATCACTATCGGCTTTGGGAAAACTAGAAGTCCCCATCAAAGGTTGGTCTAAATCATCGGTTAAAAATACACGAATATGTGAATTAGAAAGCGCTGTCTTCCCATCCTTCGGTTCGGTTACATTAATTAAGGAAATCGTATAATTTAAATTGGTCTCTTTCGGAACATTAGCAGCAATACTAAAGTCATAAGAATCCGTCAACGTCTTACCTTGATCAACCGGAATCGGAATTGCATTTTCAAGGGTCACTCCGTTTTTATCTTCTGTATAAACGAAAGTCGCCTTTCCAGGAGTAGTAATAATATTATCTTTTGTTCCCATCTTAGAATAAGAAAAAAAGGCATATGTCGTTCCAAACGTCACAACAAAAATCGAAAAGAGCATAAGAAATGCATAAATCTTTTTTCTGTGTTCTTCTTCCTGATTATCCCAAGATGACGCTTTCCACTGCTTCATCTTATTTTTTATTTCTTCTTTCTTCAAACTCACTACCTCCTCTACTATGAGACGAGTATAACACAAAAAAATTTTTTAAACAATAGATTTTCATGAAAAAGACAAGAGAAAAAAGCACATAGTTAAAAGAAAAAGAAACAATTTTTTATTCTCCTTCTTCATGTAGTACATAATCAATACCGTGAATTAATACACCAGCAAGTTTTTCTGTAATAAAATCCATCTCTTTTACGGTAACCATCAAATTATATCCAATTGGCGTTAATACTTCAAAAATTAAAGACTTCATTTCCTCCTCTTCTAATCCACCGACCATACCAAAGAGTTTTTCTTTTTCTTCCTTTGTTAAATTATCTTCTTGTTCTAAGTAATTTTGGCTAGTAATTGGGGCCATTTTAAGAGACTTTTTATCAAAATTTTCCTTGCGATAACTAAACTGTCGCATCATATAAAAAATCGTATCTGAAACGATTGTCACTCCATCAATGACCGTAGGAATACCAATCGCAATCACAGGGACACCGACAGTATCAAAAGAGACTTCTCTTCGTTTATTCCCAACTCCACTTCCTGGATGGATTCCGGTATCCGTCATTTGAATGGTTTTGTTCATTCGGTCGATACTAGAAGAGGCCAAAGCATCGATGGCAATAATATAATCTGGTTTAATTTTTTCAACGATTCCCAGAATGATATCACTACTTTCAATACCGGTTGTTCCCGAAACCCCAGGAACAATCGAAGCAACATTAGAAAAACGCTTTTCTACCTGAATTTCCTCAATTTCAAATAAATATCTAGTCACAAGCACACCATCCGCAACCTTCGGTCCTAAAGAGTCTGGCGTAGATTCTCGATTGCCAAGACCCACGATAAGACATTTCTTTTTTAATAGTTGCTTTTCTTTTAAAAGATGATGAAGCTCTGTTGCAAATACTTCTTCAACAAGTTTTTGATTATCCTTATCAGTAACATCCTGAAAACTAATCGTAATATACCGTCCTTCTTTTTTAGATAATGCATTTTCTTTTTCTAAATAAATATTACTAATTTTAATGTCATTTTCTTCTCTTTCTTCAATCTGAACTCCTTTAGCTTTGCCACCACCAAGAATATCGACAACCAAATCACTTCGTACTTGATACTTTTTTAGATCTATTTCATGCATAAAAAATCACCCTAATCTTATTTTTTACAAAAATAGTAAAAAAATGCACAGTTTTATTTGCATTTTTAGAAAAATTCTGTTAAAATGAATACGTTATCGAAAAAAAGCGAGGTGAAACAATGCCAAATATTAAAAGTGCAAAAAAACGTGTACTTGTTTCTGCAAGAAGAAAAGAAGAAAACGTTTTAGTCGCATCCAGCATGAAAACAGCAGTAAAAAACGTAGATAAAGCAGTAAAATCTGGAGAAAAAGAAAAAGCACAAACAGAATTAAAAGTTGCTGAAAGAAGAATTGATAAAGCGGTTAATGCACGTCTTACTCATCCAAATAAAGCAGCAAGACTAAAATCAAGATTAACAAAAGCGGTAAATACAATGGAGTAAACAACTCCTTTTTTCATACCATTTTATAAAAAATTTAGGAAGGAATTCGCCAAGAATGAAAAAATTCAGCTTTATCTTCATCATGTTATTGCTCATCATCGGAACTTACCTATTTAAGGAGCCGATTGCCAAAATGATTACCCTACACCTATTAAAAGGGAATCAAAAAATGGATGTCATCATCAACAATGCTTATGCGAAAAATGATAGTTATCAGTATGTAAAATTAACCAATCAATTCTCTCCTAAAAATAAAGAAGACTTGATGAATATTTTCTTTACTGTTCTAAATTCAGGAATGGAGGAATTTACGTTCTTTTGCGATGAGGCTTATAGTAGTTGCATCAATGATGTCGATTTTCTTTCGGAAAACCAGGCATTGCTTTCCAGTATGAACGGTTTCATTTCGCCATTTAATAGCTTTTCTAACATCAAGACAACAAGATATGAAGCAACCGGGAAAATAAAATTAAATATTACGAAAAAGTATAATCAAGAAAAACAGGAAAAAATTGAAGCAGAAGTCAATCAACGATTGAAAGAATTAATTACGGAAAATATGTCCACGAAAGACAAAATCAAAAAAATCCATGATTATATCATCGAAAATACAAAATACGATACCAAAAGAAGTGATGAACAAATTACAGAATACAACTCAGCTACTGCCGATGGTCCACTATTTGAAGGATATGGAATCTGTAGTGGATATTCTGATGCCATGATGTTATTTTTAGATAAGCTTAATATTCCTAATTATAAAATCACGAGTGAAAACCATATCTGGAATTTCGTTTATGTAGAAGATGCTTGGTATCATTTAGATTTAACCTGGGATGACCCCATTTTAGATAGCGGAAAAGAAATTATCGATTATGACTATTTTCTCATCACCACCAAAGAATTACACGAGCTTAAAGACAATCAACATTATTTTAACGAAGCCATCTATTTAGAGGCAAAATAAAAGAAATTACTCTGATAATAGAAATAATTTCTTTTTTATTTTATTGATTTTCTAAATAATGATCATAATCTGTCTTACGGTCGATAATACTTCCGTTAGGAAGAATCTCAATAATACGATTTGCTGTCGTACTTACAAATTGATGGTCATGCGATGCGAATAGCAATTCTCCTTCAAACTTGATTAATCCATTATTTAAAGAGGTAATACTCTCTAAGTCTAAATGGTTGGTTGGTTCATCTAAAATTAGAAAATTAGGAGAAGCAAGCATACATTTTGCAAGCATACAACGAGCCTTTTCTCCACCAGATAAAACATTAACTTTCTTAAATACTTCTTCTCCAGAAAAAAGCATTCTTCCTAAAAAACCACGTAAAATCGTTTCATCTTTAATATCGTAGAAAGACCCCATCCATTCCATGATTGTCTTCTCTCCACTAAAGTATTCTGTGTTATCTTGGGGGAAGTAGGCATTCTTTACCGTTTTACCAAAAATAATTTCTCCCTCATCAGCTTCAATCTCTCCCATAATTATACGGAAAAGTGTAGTCTTAGCAATTTCTTCTGTTCCTACAAAAGCAATCTTATCATTTTTCAATACGGTAAATGAGACACGGTCTAACACTTTCTTACCATCAACGGTCTTCGAAATATTCTTCACCGTCAAAATTTCATTCCCCGCAAGTCGTTCTGGTTGAAAGACAATATAAGGATATTTTCTCGAAGAAGGAACGATTTCTTCTAATTCAATCTTCTCTAACATTTTCTTTCTACTCGTTGCTTGTCGACTTTTACTAGCATTCGCAGAAAATCGCGCAATAAAGTCTTGTAATTCTTTAATTTTCTCTTCTTTTTTCTTATTTTGCTCTTGTCGTTGTTTTGAAGCAAGTTCACTAGATTGATACCAAAAATCATAATTTCCAACAAATAGCTTCATCTTCTTATAATCAATATCGACAATATGTGTACAAACTTTGTTTAAAAAATGACGGTCGTGACTAACGACAATTACTGTATTCGGATAGTTAATAATGAATTCCTCTAACCAATTAATACACTCTAAATCTAGGTTATTTGTAGGTTCATCTAAAAGCAAAATATCTGGATTTTGAAATAAACTTTGAGCAAGTAAGACTTTAACCTTTTCTTTTGCAGGTAATTCGCTCATTTTCAAAAAATGTTTAGAAGGTTCTACGGTAAGATTACTAAGTAAAGAAGCAGCATCGCTTTCAGCATCCCAACCGTTCATTTCCATAAATTCGCCTTCTAATTCTGCAAGGCGCATCCCATCTTCATCACTAAATTCTGTATGTGAATAAAGTTCTTCTTTTTCTTTCATGATACGAAATAATTTTTCATTTCCCATAAGAACTGTTTCCATTACTGTATTTTCTTCATAAGCATAATGGTCTTGCTTTAAAACAGAAACACGTTCATTTTTATCTACGATAATCTCTCCACTCGTCGTATCCAACTCACCAGATAAAAGCTTTAAAAATGTAGACTTCCCTGCTCCATTTGCCCCGATGATTCCATAGCAATTTCCTGGTGTAAATTTAATATTTACGTCTTCAAAAAGCGTCCTTTTTCCAAAACGTAAGGTTACATTTTTTACTTGAATCATATTTCTTCCTCCCAACAAAATAGTATCGACTTACATTATAACAAGAAATAAAAGGAAAGTCTAGCAAAAGAAAAGGAATTTCTAGAAAGAAAAAAGAAAGCCAGTTAAAGAAAAGCTTTCTTTCTATTTAAAATTCTCAATTGCACGCATAACTCTTCGAATATTATTTTCATCAAATGGTTTAGCCAAAATATCGATAATCGGATATTTAGCAAGGTCTTCCATAGTTTCTTTCGTCGTATTTCCTGTAACGATAACCACGGGGATTTTAGAAAATAAGTTTTCCCTTTGCAAATAGTTAAGAACCGTAAATCCATTCGCATTCGGCATATACAAATCTAGTAAAATTCCAGAAAATTCTGAAGAAGATGAAAGTGCAGAAATTGCCTCATTTCCGTCCCCTGCCATAATAATATGATATTCATCTCGGAAGATTTTTTCAATTAAATTACGAACAATATTCGAGTCATCAACCACTAAGATTTTCTTTCCTAATGAAGAATCAGAAGTAGTAGCCATCTTCTCTATGTTTTTTTCTCCATTCATATATTTTTTTACAAGGGAAACTACATCTTCTAAAACGACCATTAGTTCCTGAAAATGACTATCAACATAATCAACATCGCCTTCTTTACTTGCCATTTCATGATGATATGACAAATCCGCTAACTGATTAAACCCTAGATATCTTGAATCGCTTTTTAAAGAATGCACCAATATGGCATAATTTTCAAGGTCGCCTTTTTCCTTATATTTTTTAATATTCGCTACCTTTTCATCAATCTCTTCTAAAAAGTCACATAACGTTGCTTCGTACGTATCTAAATCCCCTAAAAGTTCTAAACTAGCATTAACTGCTACACCATTCGCAATTAATAAATTTACATCTTTCATAAATGCCTCCTACTTTTCTACTATCAGTATAACATATACTTTTTAAATTTGAAAAGAGGATTTATCAAAAAACTAGGGTAATCACAAGAAAAAAGTCAATAATACTTTAAAACAACCGAACTATTTAGGTGTTCTAGTAATTCCAACAAAGGAGCAGATGATAATAAGATTTTAAAACTAAAGTTCAAAAAATATCCCTCACTAATTAAATAAATCATATGCTAATTTTATTATTTAATCAATACTTGTCAGAAAATTTACTAGGAAATTATGCTAGAAAATAATGATAAATATTTTGAAGTATTGAGTGATATTAAGAAAACTTTAATAGTTACTAGAAATAAGATAGCAGAAAATGCTAATAAGGATTTAGTCTTAATGTATTATAATATTGGGTTAAAATTAATAGAAAACAATAAATGGGGTTCATCTTTTATAGATACTTTGGTAAAAGACTTAAAAATAGATTTCCCACATTAAAAGGAATGTCTGCAAGAAACTTAAGATATAGGCAAAAATTTGCAACTGAATTTGAGAATGATGGATTTTTGCAACATTATGTTGCAAAATTACCTTGGTCCTCTGTCACAACTATAATGAATCAAGTAAAAGGTAAAGAGCAAAGAAATTGGTATATAAAAGAATCTATCCAAAATGGCTGGGCAAGACCAGTAATTATTCATCAAATAGCAAGTAAACTGTATGAAAGACTAGCTTTGCTAGAAAGTAAAACTACTAATTTTGATGAAACATTACCAACTCCAACTAATGAACAAGCAAAAGAGTTATTAAAAAATCCTTATATCTTTGATTTTATAACAACTGAAAAAGATTTAAAAGAATTAGATATTGAAATAGAATTAACTGCTAATATAACTAAGTTATTATTAGAGCTTGGAAATGGCTTTGCTTTTGTTGGCAGACAATATCATTTAGAAATAGAAAATGAGGATTATTACATTGATTTATTATTCTATAACTTGAAAGTTAGAAGTTATGTTGTAATTGAATTAAAGACAACTTGGAGTTAGCGAATACAAAATATTATCAGAGATACCAGAATTTTTAGAGAATACTTTGCCTAGTATTGAAGATATAGAAAAAAGATTAGAAGAAAGTGAGTAATTTTTAAAGATGGATATTAAAGTAATTGCTTTAGTTAGAAATTACAGAGAAGAACATGATTATCTTTCTATGGATTATTATTATATTTCTGACTTAAATTTCCCTGCTTCTGACTTGTCTGATACTGTTAGAAAACATTAGACTATTGAGAATAATCTTCATTGGATTTTAGAGGTTCATTTTAGAGAAGATTTGACTATTTCTAAAAAAGACAATTCTATTTCCAACTTTTCTACTATTCGTAATTTTTGCTATAATCTCACTAAACTCGATGATAATCTATCACATTTCACAATAAAAAGGAAATTAGCTACCTATCAATTTGACATTCAGCATATTAAAAAATTACTTTTCTCCTTATTTAATCATTATTCTTAGTTTCTTACGACTACCCTATCAAAAAAACAGATAAACGTTTATCTTCTTCTAAGAAAAAAAGAATGCTAGATTCTTTCTTTTAGCATTCCTTCAATAAATTCTGCTGTCTTTTCTACTCCTAAGAAATCAACATTCAAGCATAAATCATAATGACTAGCATCCTCCCATTTCAAGCCAGTATAATATTCATAGTGCCTCTTTCTCGCCTGATTAATTTTTGTGATTTTATTAGATACATCTTTATCTAGCCCATAATACTTTTTAGCTCGTTCTATCTTATGATTTAAGTCACTATATAAAAAGATACGAAACACATTCTTCTCATCTTTTAAGATAACATCAGCACATCTTCCGATAATTACACAACTTCCCTTCTTCGCAAGTTTTTTAATCGCATTAGATTCTGCTAAGAAAAGATGGTCATCGTTTGTCAAATTCTGAAAATAACGGTGATTTACTTCCGAAAGTAAATTTCCTTTTTGCTCTTCATTTTCTTCAATATATGATGCAGATAATCCACTTTCATCAGATACCATCATAATCAAATTCTTATCATAAATAGGAATATTAAGTCTTTCGGCAAGAATCTTTCCTACATATCTACCGCCACTTCCATATTCACGGCTAATGGTAATTATCGGTCCCACTTTCGAAAAACCACTTTCGATATCCATGGATACTTCTGATTTCTCTACATCTTCTTCCTTCAACTGTTTAACTTCGTAAAACAAGAAAAAGAAAGAAATGAGAAAAGCCAGACAATCGGCAACTGGACCCGCATATAATACCCCCATAAGACCAAATCGACTCGATAAAAAGTATGCCGCAGGAATAAAAATCAAAATTTGTCTAGACAAACTAAGAATAGCAGATTTCCCACTTTTACCAATCGCTTGGAAGAAAATTCCTGAAGAAATTTGAACACCATTAAAAATCGTAAGCATTAAAAATATTCGGAAGGTAAGGCACGCAAACTCTTGATAGAGGACATCACCAGAACCAAAAATACCAATTAACACCTCAGGTATCGTTTGAAACAAGACAAATGCAAATAGAGAAATGCAAATACTAATGGTTAGAACAATCTTTAATGCCTGTTTTACGCGTCCATAGTTTCTAGCACCGTAATTAAACCCAACAATAGGTTGACTTCCTGCAGCAACACCAATAATAATACTAGATAAAATCTGATTGATTTTCATTACAATTCCAAGAACAGTAATCGGGATTTCACTACCAAACTTACTTTCTAAACCATAACGACTAAGTAAATTATTTTGAATCGCAATAATAATTACAATCGACATTTGGGTAATAAAGGAAGAAATACCAAGAAGTGCTACTCTTTTTGCATCTGAAAAAGAAAAGGCTAATGTTTTCCGGTTCATTTCAATCGATTTAAACTTCTGAATATAGAAAGCATTAATAAGAAAAGTAACAAATTGACTAAGGATTGTGGCAAGAGCGGCTCCCTTAACGCCTAAACCAAAAACAAAAATAGCCACTGGGTCTAAAATTACATTCAAAATTGCACCAATCACCATCGATGCCATGGCATATTTAGGGTCTCCATCAGCACGAATAATTGAATTTAATGTAGTTCCTATCATCATAAAAGGAATACCAATCGCAATTACATAACCATAGTCTAAAGCATACGGTCTTAATACGTCAGTACAACCAAATAAAGTTAACAGCGTAGGAAGAAAACAACAGGTAAAAACACAAAAACCAATCGCCATAAAACAGACAGAAATAATTCCGCTCCATACGCCCTTTTCTGCTTCTTTCTTTTTCTTCTGTCCTAATTTTAGACTCAAATAAGCGGATGAACCATCACCAAACATCAAAGCAAATGCTAAACAAATCACCGTAATCGGAAAAACAACGTTCGTTGCACCATTTCCTAAGTACCCAACTCCCCATCCAATAAAGATTTGGTCAACGATGTTGTAAAGTGCATTGACGACTAAAGATATAATACAAGGAATAGAAAAGGCTTTTAATAATTTTCCAATATTTTCTGTTCCTAAATCTAGTTTTTTCATTAAATTACCTCCTTAAAACATGAAAAAAACACAAATAATTTGTGCATGTGTTGTTCGTTAATCATTACTGATGTAATGTACGTTTCCAATTCATTTTACCAATGCTTTTTCATTCTAGCATACAATTTTTTTAATTGCAAGGATAAACCAAAAAATAGAAAAGAAAATCTAATCTACCTGAATCGCAAATATAAAATCTACTCCAAAAATAAGGTGTGGAATTTCGCAACTGACCAAATCTAATGTAATCTAAAAGTTACGTCAATCTTTTATTTGTATCTTCGACGTCTTAGTAAAAAACCTTTTTGATATTTCTCTATCTAATTCTATATAATCAGTCAAATTAAAGGTCTTTTTTCTATTATCTCGTTCATTTTTCATTCGCTCATTATGTTCTTTTTCATAATCTTTTACAAACAATTTAAAACCCTTAACATGTTTATCAGCTAAGGGTACTAATTCTATATTATTTTTAGTTAGTTCTAATTTTATATCTGGACTACTTTATAGGCTTTTTTCTCACGTTTGTTATAAAAACCTATTTGCACCAAATCATTTATAGTCATTATTGGCAGACCTCTAATATTCCATAATTTAAATTCATATATCTACCTCACTTTCTTTTTATTTGAACGTCAAAAAAAGTCCTATGCAATAAGCAATAGAACTTTTGACGACTTAGGGCTTCAAAAGTTTCCTGAGTACAAATCGATATAAACTATACCATATTTGCTTCACCTCGTCAATAGTTTTGACGAAATTTGTATTAATTTAAATTGCAATACCATTAACACCATTTTCTATTAAAATATTCAGTAATTCTTTACTAGCGGAAGTTTCAATAATAATGATTTCTTTTTTAGCACTTTGTAAAATATCTAATAGTAGCGAGTAAGCCTCATAAATCTGACCGTAAAAAAATATTGTTTTTCTTTTTCTTGGAATTTATCAAAAGAATCCTTTAGTAATTTTACTTCTGCATCTTGCTTATCTACTAAATTATTTATAAAATTTTGATTTACTAATGTGCTAGAAATATATTTTCCCATAGAAACAAATGCATCAATAATTTGAACATTAACTTTAACTGCAATATCGCTTTTAAAAGACCAGATAACATCATTATTCCTTGCTCAGTTAAAACATATGGTAAATACCTTGTACCTCCATATGCTATCTCGTTTCTTAAACTTGAGGTCACAATTTGGGATTTCAAATTGATGACTTCTTCTATCGTTAATTAAAAACAAAATGCTTCAGGAAACTTCATAACATTTCTTTTAATCGTTTGATTTATAATTCTTGTTTCTGTTTTATATAATTTGGCAGCATTTGATGATAAAATAACTAATTTTTCTCTTATTTCAAATATCATTTTTCAATTTTTATATTTTCTTTTAACATTAGTTTATTCATAACCTAACCTCCTTTGTAATCTCAATTACGTAACACATACTAGTTAGAATAGTTTGTGGAAACGCATTCTCAACAGACAACACTCACCATATTTTTTCAAAAATCAATAAAAACATCAATATTTACTCGTTTTTTTTACCCTATTGAATAGTTGACTTTTCCTTTATTGATAATGTTTTATCACCTATTAATCCGTAGACACATTCCACGTGACTAGAATGTATATTATAGATAGTTAAACTTTATATGTTTGTTTATCACTGACTATGTCATAATTACAAACAAAATAGGTACAATGTCTATTTTGTATAATTAATTTTTTCTTAATTTATCAGCAATCTCATTAATTTTATTAATAGAATTTAAATATTCTTTTTCAATTGGACTTAGTTCTTTTATCTGATACTTTTCATATTCTAATTTTGCTTTTTCTATTGCTTTCTTATGACTAATACTACCTGCATTATTTAAAATATTTGCATCTAAAGAATTAAGTATTTTATCTAGTTGATTAATATAATCTTTCATTCTCATTGGTTTATGTTTCATTGCTTGGAATTCAGCAAAGTCAAAATAACCTGAAACCAGATTATTAAGCATCAAAAGTTCATCTTCAGTTAAATAATTTTTAGCAACTTCTATATCATTTATACTAGGTAACTCTCCTTTAAAATTAGTAAGTCCCATAAAAGGCTTATTTGAGTCAGCACGATTATAAATCACTTCTGCTGCGGTATTGCCATGTGCCGCGAAATGAAACTTGTTTTGGACTATCTTAAAAAATTTTATTGTTTCTTCAGCTTTAGGATTATAATCAATAGCAGTAGCATATAAATCAAGAACTTGTCTATATAAAACTTTTTCGCTTGATCTTATATCTTTAATACGATTTAAAAGTTCATAAAAATATTTTCCACCACCAAGATTTTTAAGGCGTTCATCATCCATAGTATATCCTTTAATAAGATATTCTTTAATTCTTGCAGTTGCCCATTTTCTAAATCTTACACCTTCTAAAGATTTAACGCGGTATCCTACACTTATTACTACATCTAAATTATAATAATCTATATTTCTTTCAACGTCTCTAGTTCCTTCTTTTTGAACTGTTGCAAAATTTGCAATAGTTGAATCATTTCTTTCTAATTCACCTTCTTCAAATACATTTTTTATATGCCTAGAAATTACTGATTTATCTCTCCCAAATAATCTTGTCATTTGTTCTAAAGATAACCAAACTGTTTCATTTTCTAAATTGACATCTAACTTAATACTTCCATCTTTTGATTCATATATTATTAATTCTGAACTATCTTTTTCTATCATTTCCATTTAATTAGCTCCTTTCTTTGATAACTTAATGGTTTAATTTTAGTTGATAATTAAATAATCACTTGGCACTTTAATTATTTTAATAAGATAAAAATTAATACCCAATATAAGTTAAAATAATTATCAACAATTTACTCATTTTTTACTCCCGCTAAGTAGTTGATTTATCCTTATCTTGTAATGGTTTATCGCCGATTTAACACACATACACATTCCACATGATAACTATTAGGAAACATCTCTACCGGAGTAAGGCTTTGCACTTCATACTTTTCTTTTAAAACGCCAACATCCCTTGCAAGCGTTACTGCATCACAAGAAACATAGACAATCAATTTAGGCAAAATAGAAAAAAACGTTGACCTTGTTTTTTTATCAAGTCCCGCTCTAGGCGGATCGACAATAATCGCATCAATATTTTCAAATGTATCGATAAAATCTTCTACTTTCCCACAAATAAATTGACAATTACTAATGTGATTAAAATCTCGATTTTCCTTTGCATTTTTAACGGCCTCTTCAATAACTTCGACTCCGATAACTGTATCAACATACGGAGAAACCAATAAAGATAAAGTTCCCACTCCACAATACAAATCTAATACATTCTTTACTTGCCTCTGTTCAAAATGACGGATTACTTCTTGGTAAAGTACTTCTGTCATATATCGATTGACTTGATAAAAAGACTTTCTAGAGATAAAAAAGGTTAAACCATGAATTTTATCCCTAATTTTCCTACGACTAGTCAAACACTTTCCATTAATAAAAATACAAGAAATATCCGAAAATTCCTGCAAAAACTGATAAGAAGAAACAGAACCTTCAATATCTAGCATCATATCATCACAATTACTTTCCCGAATCATTACCTGATGAAAAACCTCATGAGTATCCTGCTGATATTTTTTTAATCGGTGAAGTACTTCGTTCATTCGCTCACTAATTAATTGGCATTGCTCAATCCTTACAAGGTCTCTGCTTTCTTTTTGATACATTCCTAAATCATGAAGCGTAATCTTATTTCGATAAGAAAATTGTGGTCCATGCAAAATAGGATTGATTTTTACTTCAACTCCTGAAAATTTAGAAAAAATCTCTCGTACTTTATTTTCCTTAAATCGAAGTTGTTCCTCGTTGTTTTGATGCAATAAATGACATCCTCCACAAACTCCATAATAAGAACAAGAAGGAGGAACACTACAAGACTTTATTTTCCGTAAAATTTTCGCTTCTTCATACCTTTGATGAGATTTTACAATTTCGATTTCACAAATTTCTTGAGGTAAGGCACCCTGAACAAAGATAACTTTTCCCTCTTCTTTCGCAATTCCTCTTCCATCATGGGATTGACCGATAATTTCCACTTGCATTGTTTTCACTTCCCTTATGAAACTCAATATAACATTTGTTTGTGGATTAGTCAACATGAAAATCAAAAAGAAAAAGACCCTAAGGTCTAAAATGTGATTTTACTCTGAATATAATCAATTGCTTCTTCTACCGTTAACGTGATTTGCTCCATCGTATCCCGATCACGGATAGTCACTGTATCATCATTTAATGTATGATCATCGACAGTAACCACAAATGGAGTTCCAATCACATCTTGTCTCCGGTATCTTTTCCCAATAGAGGAAGCATCATCATAAGTCGTCATAAAATTACAAGAAAACTTCTCATAAATTTCTTGAGCCTTTGAAGAATGATATTTTTTTAACAGTGGTAAGACAGCTACTTTATAAGGTGCAAGGTAAGGAATAAAATGCATCACTTCTCGAGTAGTTCCATCTTCTAACGTTTCTTCCTCATAAGCATTGAATAAAACCGCTAAAACTGTTCTATCTAGTCCATAAGTAGACTCAATAATGTATGGAATAAATTTTTCATTTGTCTCAACATCGAGATATTCTTGAGAAACCTTAGAGTACTCTTGATGTCTAGTTAAGTCAAAATTCGTGCGATTATGTGTTCCATTAACTTCTCCCCAACCAAAAGGGAAATGATACTCGATATCACAAGCTTCTTTGGCATAATGCGCAAGTTTTTCATGATCATGAAATCTTAAATCGGCATCAGGAATACCAAGGTCAAGATAAAATTTCTTTCCATAATTTTTAAAATATTGATAAATTTCACTATCATTTCCTTCTTTGCAAAAAGTTTGGTACTCCATCTGTTCAAATTCAATCGTGCGAAAAGTAAAGTTTCCTGGAGTAATCTCATTTCTAAAAGCCTTACCAATTTGCCCGATACTAAAAGGTAATTTACATCGCATGCTTCTTAATACATTCAAATAGTTAACATACTCTCCCTGTGCATTTTCAGGACGCAAATACACAACAGATTTAGAATCATCCGTAACTCCTCGATGGGTTGCAAACATTAAGTTAAACTGCCGAATATCGGTATACTCCACTCCTCCACATTTTGGGCAAGGAACTTTATGTTCACGAATATAAGCAAGCATCTCTTCCTGTGTCATTCCATCGGCATGAATTGAAGAATCAAAGTCATCGATTAAATTATCTGCACGATGTCGCATCTTACAAGTTTTACAATCAATTAATGGGTCAGAAAAGCTAGAGACGTGTCCACTCGCTTCCCAAACTCGAGGATGCATCAAAATATCCGCATCAACTTCATATGCGTTCGGTCTTTCTTGAATAAATCTCTTTCTCCACGCATCTTTTACATTATTTTTCAAACGACTTCCCAATGGTCCATAATCCCAAGTATTGGCAAGCCCCCCATAAATTTCACTACCTTGAAAAATAAATCCATACTGTTTACATAAAGTTACCATTTTCTCCATTGTCATATTTTTCATCTGATTAAAATCCTCCTTTTTCTTGTTTTTCTTTTAACTCATCGATACTTTCTACAACCTCTATCATCTCCAAGACTTTTCTATCATTAAATCCATCTTGAATCAATCTTTCGAGTTGTTGTAAAAATAAATCGAAATGTCCAGTTTCATTATAGAGAATAATCGGTTTAAACGTCGTTGTTCGCACTTCTTCTAACAAAGCAAAAATTTCATTTAAACTTCCCGTACCACCTGGCAAAAAAATAGCCATATCCATGTGATGATAGATTTTCTTTGCCCGATCAAAAGTATTTTCTACATAAAAAACGTTATCATCTTCCGCAAATTTTTCTTGATAAATGGGAAGCGTATAACAATAACAAGGGCAATGTTTATCCTTAAAAACTTGATAAACTTCCTTCATCATTCCACTAGAATTTCCACCACAAATTAAAGTATGAGAAATACTTGCAATTAATTCCGCAACTCTTCTCGCAAGAAATAAATTATCTTTATCTTCTACTCTCGAAGACGAAGAAATAAACACATTCATATCCACATCCTCCAAAATAAAAAGATTCTTCTAAATTTTAGGGACGCAGTCTAACCACGCGGTTCCACCCTAATTATTCGTGAAGAATCTCTTTTTTCTATATTGCTCCGGATTTTCCATGTCCATCATCACATTGATATATTTATTCTACCGCAAGTTTTTTCTTCCGTCAATATTTTTTTTGTCTTTGACAGGTAAAAAATATCGTAGGAATATCTCTAAAGAATAGAACACTATAGAATTTATCAATATCCATACATGTAACAAGAAGTAATATTCCAATAGCTATATCCGTTCGCATTCATTCCACCAGAATACTGAATTTTATAGGAAGGATAAGCCGTAGAATTAGAAAGTTGAATCGTCGCTGTTCCTTGATTAGAAACGCTTCCTGTTGCTAACTGTGTCCAATTACCAGCACCACCTTTACCACCATAGGTTCTAGTTCCTCCCCAAATCGTAATACTGGTAGTTCCTTGATAAGCCGTTTGCACTACTACACTCTTTACGACCCGATTTGTTGAAAAAGTATAAATCGAACCACTTGTTTGAGAAGAATTATTTCCGCTTTGACCAGCAGAAGTAGTATTGCTACCAAAAATCACTCCACCATTTCCATTAGCATCAGTAGCGTCATAGGCTTGCCCATTCCATCCCATAATATATTTAGCGGTCAAGACAGTTGATGAAATTTCCTGCCACTTCGCGTATAAAGTGACACTAGCATTACTAGAATAGGTTCCTCCTGCTGCATAGGCAACAGAACCACTAGCAGAAGTTGCCCAGCCTAAAAATGTATATCCACTTCTTGTCGGTTTCGTACTCGATAAAGTTAGATTTACTCCATACGTTTTCGTTTGTGCTGAAGGAGCTCCAGCTCCTCCATTCGCATTGTAACTTACGGTATAAGTATTAGCGGTCCATTTTGCATATAAAGTCACTGATGCATTCGCTGAATAAGTTCCTCCTGCTG
>CAJUNG010000033.1 GCA_910587725.1 uncultured Bacilli bacterium | reverse complement strand
AAACCAATGAATATTTCTTTCATCAGTTCACATCTTAAAGTATACATGGTATAATAATTATGGTGATTTGTGATGAAAAATCAGGAAATACAAGTTAAATATCATTTAAAACATAAAAAGGGATTATTGATTGGTGGAATTTTATTTTCTTTTTTCTTTATGGGACTTCTTTTGATTAAGTTTTCTATTTCTTTTCACTTAAATGGAGATATGATTACGAATATTAGTTATAAAGATTTTTATCAAGAACAGGGGGTAATCCTTAAAATTTTTGGAAAAGATTTTTCCCAACAAGTGAAAATTCGTGGAGAGGTGGAAAATGGGAAGATTGGAGAGTATCCGATTGTTTATTCTTATTCTTTAGCTTTTTTCCCGATGAAAATTACGCGTACGGTAAAGGTTACGGATTTAGATGCTCCGATAATCGAATTAAAAGGAGAATTAAAACAGACGATTTGTCCAAATGCAGTTTATGAAGAAGAAGGATACACAGCTTATGATGAATATGATGGTGATTTAACCGATAAAGTAGAAATTATTGAAGAAGGAAATACAATTAAATATAAAGTGACCGATTCTTTCTTTAATACAACAATAAAAGAAAGAGAAGTGCGAAAGGAAGATAAATTAAGTCCAACGATTACTTTGGTTGGGGGAAGTACAATTTATGTAAAAAAGGATAGCGATTATAAAGAGTATGGTTATCAAGCGATGGATGGCTGTGACGGCGATATCACAGATAAAGTGGAAGTTGAAGGAGAAGTCGATACATCTAAATTACAAACATATAAAGTCATCTATCGGGTCGTGGATTCTAGCGGAAATAAACAAGAAGTAGAAAGAACCGTCATTGTGAATGAAGTGAAAACTTCATCTCCAACTACACCTGGGGTAATTTATTTAACCTTCGATGATGGTCCTAGTGGGACTGGTTCTACCGCGAAAATATTAGATGTATTAAAAAAACAACAAGTTCGTGCAACTTTCTTTGTTACAGGAAGTGGCCCTGATTCACTAATTAAGCGTGCTCATGAAGAAGGACATGTCGTTGCTCTTCACACTTATACGCATAATTATGGACAAGTTTATTCTTCTGTAGATGCTTTTTTTGCTGACTTAGAAAGAATTGGAGAGCGAGTAAAAAATATTACGGGTCAAGAAACTTTTGTTACTCGGTTTCCCGGAGGAAGTAATAATACGATTTCTAGTAAATATAGTAAAGGTCTCATGCCAACTTTAAGAGAACAAGTAATTACGCGAGGGTATTCTTACTTTGATTGGAATGTTGATGCTAGTGATGCTTATCAGTGTGCAAAAGCAAGCGTTACGGATAAAAAATTATGCGTGTATAAAAATGTGACGGGAGGACTTTCTAAAACGCGAAGCAATGTCGTTTTGATGCATGATATCAAAAGCTATACAGCGGATGCATTAAATGATATTATTGAATATGCTAAGAATGCAGGATACACTTTTGATGTACTGACGACGACGACAAATCCCGTGAGATTTCGATAAGAAGTCTTTTTTGTTCATTATCGTTAGGAAACCTTTCCTTGAAAATTACACATTTTTTCGGCCGATAGTTGCATTTTTTTAAATTTTGTGGTATAATTCCTTGGTCAAAAGAAGGGGGTATCTTTATGAATGATAGAAAATCAATTGTTAATTTTATGATTAATTCAACAGAAATGAAAAAGCTCTTTCCGAACTTTTCGCTAATTCAAGAGAGATTAGTCAAGAAAGTAGAAAAAGAAACACAAGGAGGAGAATTTCCTAAAGAATTCTCTACATTAGTGATGAACAGATTAACTTCTGGTGCTTGGACCTTATCTGATTATAAAGCTTTTTATTGCTTTTTTTATAAAGTTGGTATGGATAAAGCAAAATATCTTCATTCAACATTTCTTTCGATGCTATCAAAAGAAGAGGAAGAATTATTACAAAGCTTTTCTATGTTAGATTCTGTATACACTTTAAGAGAAGACGTTACTTTGTTAAGTGATAACGTTCATATTCAAGGATTGATGAGAGCAGTTACACTTCTCAACGCTATGCTTTCTTATCTTCAAAAAATTGTTCGTAACTGTATTTCTATGGAAGATGAAGTCGTTGATATTTTTGAGCAGTTACAAAAAGATTCTTTATTTCAAGAAGATATTGTTCAAACATTCGATTTGAAGTTTTCTGAAATTGGTGCTATTCCTCTATTTCGAGAGGTATATGAAGCGGTACGAAGCCAGGCAGTCACTATTGTAAGGCAATCTTTAAATCGATATTTGACAGATCAACAGATAAAAATTAATCAACGTATAGAACACGAATTACATGTGTCCTTTCTTACTAAAGACAATAGATGGAAGACTTTGCATTGATAAAAAGGTACTTTGGTTTTAAAGTGCCTTTTTAATTCCGTAAAAATGTCTGCTGATAATGATGATTAAGCTAAGAATTTCTCCGATGATAAATCCGTATATTCCAAGTTGGAAGAAGGGAAAGATGAAAATTGCTAAACTTTTAATTATCATTCCCAGTAAGTTATCTATCATAATATTTTTACTTTTATTCATCGCTTGTAAAGCAGTTGAAAATGGGCCTTCTAAATAGTATAGAAGGAAAAATGGAGCGAGGATTTTTAGATATGATGCTCCTTCTTTGGTATGGTAAAATGTTTTTAATAATATTTCCGGAGAAACAAGGTAAAGAATTGTGATGGGAATACCGATAGATAGAGATAGTAAACAACCTAGGCGAAACTTTTTTTTGAAATTTTCTTTATCGTGATTGGCATAGCTTTTCGATAGTTCAGGTAATATCGCTGAAGAAATTGCTCCTGTAAAGAATCCTGGGAGAAGTAAAATAGGAAATACATAACCAGTAATACTTGCATATTCTGCTTGAATAAACGCTTTCGTGTGTCCTGTTGCTAGAAGACTGGTAGTTAGTAAGACTGGTTCTAAAAACATACCGATGTTTCCAATTAATCTAGATGCGGTGGTTGGTAAGGAAATGTCTAATACCTCTTTTAGATTTTTTTTGTTGGGCTTTAAGTCTTCTTTTTTGATGGTTACTGTTTTGGGAAGGAATAAGAAAAGTACAAAAATTGAAAGTGCCTCACTAACTAAATTGACTAGAACGAGGAAGCTAACGGCATAGATTAAATTAATTTTTAATAGGGTAGGAATACAAAGAATAATTAAAGAAAGTCGGACGATTTGTTCAAAGATGTGGCTAATGATATGTGGAAACATTTTTTCTTTACCAAAAAAATATCCACGTAGTAAATTAGATAAGGAATCAAAAGGAAGAACTAAGGCGATGGCTAAAATTGGTAGGACGCATCTTTCATCATTTAATAAAATACAAGCAATTGGTCTAGCTGTGATGAAAATGATGAGCATTAGAAATAAGTTGATGATTAATGAAAAGGGAACCGTTGTCGTTACTAGCCGTAAATTATTATGTCGTTCTTCGCTAACTAATTTAGAAATCGAAATCGGAAAACTTAATTGGGATAGCGTCATAAAAAGGGAGAAGGTAGGATAAATCATCATGTAGATTCCCATTCCTTCTAGACCAATTAATCTAGTCATTACGATACGGATAAACATTCCTAATATTTTCGTAATTAGTCCACCAGCCATAAGAATTAAAGTGGAACGAATGATTTTACTTTTTTTCAACAGGCGTCACCTCTCGTATAATATATATGTAATAAGTAATCATTCATTCGATAAACTTTTGAGGATAAGTTAAGGAATTTTTTCTTTATCGTATATTTTTATCAATAATATTGGTAAAATGGTGGGAAAGTTTCATTTAATTGTTTGTTTTTATTGTCCTTTTTGTAAACCCAGTTTTTTTTCTTGACAAAGTTAGGTGGGGGGGGGATATGATATTCTTAGGAGTATAATAAAAAGATGTACTTTTTGAGGAGGTATTCAATTATGGGGTTAACAGAAAAAGGAAAAAAAGTGATTATTTATAGTTGTTTCGTATTTGGATTTATCCTTGTTGCAATAGGTGCTAGTTTTGCTTTTCAGGCATTTAATATTAATTCTACAAAAAAGCATATGATTAAAGCTGCAGATATGGATGTGATTTTAGAAGAGGATGACGGGAAAATTGAGCTTTTAGATGCGTATCCTGTTTATGATGAGGTGGGGATGATTGAGGCTCCCTATACTTTTCGTTTGATTAATCGTGGTGGAATCCCTACGACTTATTTTTTAAAGCTAATGGATGTTACGGAAGTCGATGAAAAATTAGCTTATTCTGATGTGAAATACGGTTTTACAAAAAATGGAAATACTAAAATTCGATTATTGTCTACAATATTAGAAAATAGAAATATTGATTATGGTGTAATTGCATCAGGAGAAACGATTGAATATGCCCTTCGTTTATGGATAAAAGATAGTGTTGTCGATAGAGAAACGGTTGGCGGAAAAAGTTTGAAGTTTCAACTGAAGGTAGAGTTAACGGATGAGCCTTTAAAGATGTTATCTAGTGCAGAGCAGGGAAGTTATGTAAACTATACGGGTGCTAATGGTTGTAGTGGTAATGCTTGTAAGGGAGCAAACGCTACTTGTATGAGTAGTTATCCAGCTAAATATAGTGGATGGAGAGTTGCTTATACAGAAGGGAATAATGCCTATTTGATTTCTGGTGGGACTCCTGAGTGTTATAATTATAGTGTTAGTGGCGATAATAAAGGTTCGGTTGTCATTAGTAAGTTACAGTCGATTTCTTTAAAATATTGTAATCCATATTATGTGGATGGAAATTGTAATAGTAATGTATGGACAGTAAATAATACAGATTTTAATAAAATTACCAAGCAATGGACAAAGGCAGGAGGTGGTTATTTAAAATTGACCCCGATTGCTGGAGCTATTAAGTGTTATGATGTAGTTAATAATGTACAATGTGGTTCAGAAAATCCAATTATTGATATAGTGGCTTTTTACTATTTTGCTGAAAGAGTTAATGCAAATGATACTGGTGGCGTTATGGCTTGGAGAGGAGGAAATATAAGGAAAATTTATTCTTGTGGTTATGGAAATGCGGGAGTTCGCCCAATTATTCGTATTTCTTCTTTATTTTATATTACAGGTGGAAAGGGAACTACTACAGAGCCATACCAAATTGAAAAGGTGATAGGCGACTAAAAATAAACCAATAAAAAATTCGGAAAAGTTTTATTCTGTTTCCGAATTTTTATTTTCTTCTAAGGTCTCTTCTTGTGGAGCCTTATCTTTTTTTGTAATTTTTTCTACTTCTTCCATTTCATCAATTGAGTTTTCTACCTCGATTAACTTATAAATTTCTTCAAATGTCGTGTATCCTGCAAGCACTTTTTGGAGTCCGTCTTGTAAAAGCGTTGTTACATGTGTTCCTCCATAAACTAAAACACGTAAATCGTCTTTTTCTATGCTTTCATTGGTAATGGCATCTCGAATTTCATCATTGATGAGTAATACTTCTTGAATTGCGATTCGTCCATGGTAACCAGAGATACAATGTTCACATTTTTGTGGTTCATAAATTTCAGGGATATCTTTATTTAAAACTTTTTTAAATACATTTTTTTCAAAAGGTGTCGTTTTTCTTAACGTTGCACAATGCGGACATAACCTTCTTGCTAAGCGTTGAGAAATAATCCCAGATAGGGCAGTCGATAATAAATATCTTTCTACGTCCATGTCGATTAACCGTTCAATTGTACTTAAGGAGTCGTTCGTATGGACGGTTGACAATACTAAATGTCCAGTGATTGATGCTCGAACGGCAATTTGTGCAGTTTCCGAGTCACGGATTTCTCCGATTAAAATAATATTGGGGTCTTGTCTTAAAATGGAACGAAGTGCTGCGGCAAAAGTCATTCCAATTTCAGCATTGACTTGGACTTGGTTGACTCCTTCAATGTTCATTTCGATTGGGTCTTCGACCGTAATAATATTGGTGTCTTCCTTATTTAGTCTTTGAAGTAGTGAGTAAGTTGTAGTGGATTTACCAGTACCTGTTGCTCCTGTTACTAAGATAATTCCATTCGGTACAGAAATCATTTTTTCAACTTTTTCATAATTCGTAGGGGAGAAATTTAAACTTTCCATACCTTCTAAACTCTTAGAATAGTCTAAAATACGAATTACGACTTTTTCTCCTTCATTCGTCGGTAATACAGATACACGCATATCTAAGTCAGTATCTTTAATTTTTCCTTTGATTGCACCATCTTGTGGAAGTCGACTTTCCGTAATGTTCATCCCGGAAATTAATTTAATCCGAGTAGTTACGTTTCTTTGACTATCTAAGGGGAGTAGGGTATGGTCCTTCAAGGCACCATCAACTCTAATTCGCACCTTTAATCCATTTTCTACAGGGTCAAAATGGATATCGGATGCACGAGATTTCACCGCAAAAAGAATAATTTTATTTACCAAATCAACAATTGGTGTATTGATTACATCATACTCTATCATAAATTTTCTTCCCCTTTTTATTTTACCTCTAGTTTTTTATCCTAATTTATTATATAATAATTTTATCATATAATCAAGCAAGTTTAAGGAGAATTTATGAAAAAGTTAGATAAAAAAGGATTTGTTTTGGTCGAAACTGTAGTGGTTGGTGTAGTTGTACTTTCTATCTTTGTCATGATTTACGAAAATTTAATTCCTTCGATTGGTGAATTGGAGATGCGTCTTCGTTATGATGATACAGATACCGTTTATATGGCTAGTACATTTCGTAATTTATTAATGTCGGATGCGAACTTTTCTTCGATTACCTCACGTGCTTCCTCAAATGGATATGTCGATTTAACCGATTGTTCACAGCTTTCTAGTAGTTCTGTTTCGATGTGCCAAGCATTAAAACAAGAATTTGGCATTTTAGATACGAATCGTATTGTTTTAAGTAAAATTCCTTATCGGGAAATCTCTACTGCATCCACATTTGTTCGAGGATTTCAAGATTATGTTTTGTACTTACAAAAGGGAACAACTGCAACTAGTGGTTATAGTTTAATTATGTCTAGAACGATGACTTTTATTAGCCGAGAAGATGCAAATCAAGTGACTAAACTTCAGTATTATGCGTCTATTCCTGTATAATGATTGATTGAAATATATGGGATGCTCTTTTTTTAATCAATAGAATCAGGAGCGTTTTGAAATTTTTGCTTCTTGCTTTTTTTCTTTTTTATATTAATATAAGTAGAAAAACGTTTGGAGGAAATCGTTTATGGATTTGTTTGGAACTGAAGAAGATAATAACTCTCTATTGAAATTTATTCGAAAAGAAACTCTCACGATGGAGGAAGCTCAACAAGCATTAGAAATTTTTCGTAAACATAAACATGAATTTATAATCAATCATTTCTGGAGCTTGATTGATATAAAATCTAATTGGTTTCTTTTGTTTCTTTTGTTTGGAACGACATTTTATATTTCTAGTGTTGCTCTTTTGATTTTGACGAATTTTATTTTATCCGCTTCTTTGTTTGGACTTAGTATGATTTGTGTTGCTAGCCCTTTTGTTCAATCGTATCTAAAATCCGTAAATGGGATGAATGAGATTGAAAAAACGTTAGAGAAAAATCTTCAAGATTTAGAGCGGGAACAGTCATTTGAACACGATAATGAAAAAGCGAAGCAAGAAAAACAAGAGAAGTCTTCTAGCCAGTTGCAATCATTTATCAAAGATAATCAGGATAGTGTAGATAAATTTATTCAAGATGTCAGTGGTTGTATGGAACAGATATTAACTCTTCGATATTTAGGTTATGCGTCTGACCTTGAACAGCTATATCATCTGGTTTTAGACTATCTCAGTGGTAAGAGAAAAGCTGAAATTGATGGCGTTACGCTTCTTTATCGGGAACCAAGTTACTATGCTAGACTTGTTGATATTGAAGAAAAGGTTAGAAGAATGCAAAGTTTTATAGAAGAAAACGCTAAAAATGAAGAGGCCGTTAAAGAAATATTACTCTATTTACATGAGAATGATATTTTTCCTTCAACTCCTGCTTTGGAAGAGTCTAATCCTCATCAAACGAAGAAGGACAAAAAGGTGATAGAAAAAACACTTTAATCTCTTGAAAAAAATTTTTTCTTCGAATTTTATTGAAAAAGATGCGAATTTCCCCCTAGGCGTCTTTTTTCTTTTGTCAATATCGGTTATAATAGAGTAAGAAAGAAGGAAAGTAAAGTGAGAAAAGTAGTATTAGTTGATGGAAATAACCTTTTGTTTCGTAGTTTTTTTGCCACAAGCCATTCAGGTGTAATCATGAAAAATTCGAAAGGATTTCCTACCAATGCCTTATACGGTTTTATTAACATGCTAAATAAAATTATTCAAGAAGAAAATCCTGAGTATCTGTTAGTTGCCCTAGATAAAGGAAAAACCTTTCGTCATGAGAAGTATGAAGCTTATAAAGGAAAACGAGAAGAGATGCCAGAAGAATTAAAACTTCAATTTCCTCTTGCGAAAAAAGTGATGAATGCCTTAGGTGTAAAATACTTTGAAATCGACCACTACGAAGCGGACGATATCATTGGAACATTTGCTCAACGTATCGATGAGTCAGAAGATATGGAAGGATTGATTGTTAGTAGTGATAAAGATTTACTTCAGTTAATTACTCCTAAAGTAAAAGTTAAACTATTGAAACAGTCTGGACATATTTTTATGGATGAAGAAGAATTTCGCAAAACGTATCAAGTAGATCCAATTCATATGATTGATTTGAAGGCTTTGATGGGAGATGCTTCCGATAATATTCCTGGGGTAAAAGGAATTGGAGAAAAAACGGCGATTAAATTAATGGCAGAATATACGACGGTAGAAAATTTATATGACCATATCGATGAGGTTAAAGGCGCTGTTCATGATAAACTCGTTTTGGATAAACAAAGAGCGTTCGATAGTAAAGATTTAGCCACGATTTGTAAAGAAGTTCCGATTGACTTTGGCTTCGAAGAAATTCTTTATCATGGTATGCATACGGAAGAGTATAAAGAAATTTTACAAGAACTCGAGTTCTATTCTTTAATTAAAAAGATGACGGGAGAAGATACGACGTTTAAACCGACGACAGTTGTGAAAACAGAAAGAGAATTAGTGGAAATCGAAGACTTAAATACGATTCAAGTGCTTGATGCGTTTTCTTTAGTTACTGAAATTGTTGGAACAAATTATCATTATGATGAAGTTTGTGGTTTTGCACTTTGTACTGAAAATAAAATTTATGTAATGAAGCCAGAAGTTGTGAAAAGTAATCCGCACTTCTTTATCACAGATATTGAAAAATCCACCTATGATGTCAAAAAATTGATGGTGGTGTTAAGCAGATATGGGGTAGAGTTAAATCATTGCCATTTTGATAGTGCAATTGCTGGATATTTACTAAATTATGAAGTTCGAGATGATGCCGCGTATTTATCTCAAGCCTTAGGATATCCGATGAAGTTTTATGAAACAGTTTATGGAAAAAATACCAAATTAAAGATGCCTGAATGGGAAGTTGTCAAAGCAGATTTGGCAAGAAAAGCCGAGTTTGTTTACGAAACTAAGATGCGTTTATTAGAAGAATTGAAACAAAATGAGCAAATGTATTTATTTGAACAAATTGAAATGCCTTTAGCTAGAGTTTTAACGGATATGGAAACAACAGGAATTCGGGTAGATTCTTCTTATTTAGAAGCGTTTGGAAAAAGTTTAAAAGCAGAATTTGAAAATATTGAGAAAGAAATTTATGAACTTGCTGGGGTAGAATTTAATATTTCTAGTCCAAAACAACTTGCTACTGTATTATTTGAAGGATTAAAAATTCCTTATCCAAAGAAAATTAAAGATAACAATTATTCAACTTCTAAAGAGATTCTCGATAAATTAACCGATTATGAAATCGTATTAAAAGTTCTTCGTTATCGAACCTTGACAAAAATTTATAATACTTACTGTATTGGCCTTTTACAAGAGGTTCATGATGGACGCGTTCATACAATCTTTAATCAAACGTTAACGAAGACCGGAAGACTTTCTTCAATTGCCCCTAATTTACAAAATATTCCGATTCGTTTAGAAGAAGGAAAACAAGTACGTAAAGCCTTTGTTCCCGATGAGGATAGTGTCTTATTATCTAGTGATTATTCACAAGTTGAGCTTCGTGTTTTTGCTTCCCTTTCACATGCGGAAAATATGATTTTAGCTTTTCAAAACGATGATGATATTCATGCTCAAACGGCAGCGGATATTTTTAAAGTCGATATTCTCGAAGTGACGAAAGATATGCGAAGAACGGCAAAGGCAGTAAATTTTGGGATTATTTACGGAATTAGCAGCTTTGGTCTTTCTGAAGACTTGAAGATTAACGTTAAAGAAGCAAAACAATTCATTGATAACTACTTAGAAACTTATCCAGGAGTACGTAAATTTATGGATGAGACGATAGAAGGAGCTTACCGCGATGGATATGTAAAAACAATTATGGGAAGAATTCGCATGATTGAAGAATTAAGAAGTAAGAATTATATGGTGCGTTCTAGCGGAGAAAGAATGGCTTTAAATACACCGATTCAAGGAAGTGCTGCCGATATTTTAAAGAAAGCAATGATTGATATTTGGGAAGAATTTAGAAGAAGAAATTTGGAAAGTAAGATGCTGATTCAAGTTCATGATGAATTAGTTTTTAATGTCAAAGTTACGGAATTAGAAGAAGTTAAAGAAATCGTTAGAGAAAAGATGGAAAATGTTTATCATTTTGAAGTACCTCTTAAAGTAGATATTGAAGTAGGAGATACTTGGTACGATGCAAAATAAAATTCTATTTCCTTTTCTTGAATTTTTTATTAATTAGTAGGGGGATTTAATTATGCCAGAAAAACCAGAAGTTGTGACAGTAGCGAAAAAATTAAGTTTGAAATTAATCGGAAAAAAATTTACTCAAGTGGAAGTGCTTTGGCCAAATATGCTAGAAGATGTTTCTAAAGAAGATTTTGAACAAAAATTGATAGGAGAAGAAATTAGGGAAATTACTACTCGTGGGAAATGGCTCGTTTTTTCTCTTTCCCATTCCATTCTTTTAATTCATCTTCGGATGGAAGGAAAATTTTTCTTTCGGCAAGTAGAGGATGCTATAGGAAAACATGAACATGTAATCTTCACTTTAGACAGTGGTGAATCTTTTCGGTTTCAAGATGTTCGTAAGTTTGGAAAACTTCGTCTTTTGTTAGCGACAGATAAAAGTAAAATTGAACCCTTACTGTTGTTGGGTCCAGAAGTTTGGGATACGAGTTTGAATACGACTTATCTTTTAAATCAGTTGAAGAATAAGCGTATACCGATGAAAAGTATTTTATTAGACCAACGTGTCTTAGCTGGTATTGGAAATATTTATGCAGATGAAATTTTATTTTTGTCTCATCTTTCTCCATTAAAGTGTGGGAAAGACTTGACAGAAGAAGAGGCACTTGCTATTATTGAAAATGCGAGAATCGTTTTAGATAAAGCGATTGAAGAAGGCGGTACGACGATTCGTAATTATACATCAGAAGAGGGTGTTTCTGGACTTTTTCAAAATCATTTATATGTTCATCAACGAGAAAATGAGGCATGTCGTCTTTGTGGTAGTACAATTAAGAAAATTAGAGTTGGGGGAAGAGGAACTTATTATTGTGAAAAATGTCAAAAATAAATGCGAAGTTTTTACTTTAGATGACTTTTCTTTAGAAGAATATTCTTCGGTTAATCCTGAACATTTTTCTTTTTATCGTTTATTACGACGAGATGTTCAAGTGAGAAAAGAGTGTATTTTAGATGATACCTGGGAAAGAAAAGAAGAACCTATAGAAAACGTTTTTAGTCACAAGAATTATATGGTTTGTTTCCGTGGTGTTATCATTGGCGTTTTCGTGCCTTATTGGGTAGGAAAGTGTCGGTCTGTTTCTATTTCTTATGCGTTAGATAGAAATTATCGTAATTTGGGACTAGGGACAAAAATGCTTTCTTTTTTTTGTCAATACATCGATTTTTTCTTAGAAGAGGTAGAATTTATTTATGCTTTTGTCCAACTAGATAACATGAGTAGTCGAAAGATACTAGAAAATAATGGTTTTGTACAAGGAAATGCAAAGGAAACATTGGTAAAAAGAAAGAGAAAATATTTGAGTCAAATCAATGTAAAGTAGAACTTTTTTTCTTTTTTTGTCATTCTTTTTTTGTTATAATGTAAGAAGTGGGAGATGATGGATTTGGCATATGATGCAAGTAGTATTAAAGTATTAGAAGGTTTAGAAGCAGTTAGAAAACGGCCAGGAATGTATATTGGTTCTACCGACAAAAGAGGACTTCACCATTTGGTATGGGAAATTGTCGATAATGCGATTGATGAGGCAATGAATGGGTATGGAGATACTATTACGATTACGATTCATAAAGACAAAAGCATTAGCGTAGAAGACCATGGTCGTGGGGTTCCTGTCGGGATGCATGAAAGTGGACGTCCTGCAATTGAGGTAATTTATACCGTTTTACATGCTGGAGGAAAATTTGAAGAGGGAAATTATAAAGCATCTGGTGGACTTCATGGTGTTGGTGGAAGTGTGGTTAATGCGCTATCTAAATGGATGGAAGTTACCGTAAAACGAGATAAATATGAGTGGATGATTCGTTTTGAGCAAGGAGGAAGTGTTGCTCTTCCTTTAAAACAGTTAGGTCCTACGAATAAAACGGGAACAACGGTGCGTTTCATGCCAGATGATGAGATTTTTTCTACCATCAACTTTTCGTTTACTACGATTGCTGAAAGAATGCAGGAGTCAGCCTTCCTTTTAAAAGGACTTACCATTGAAGTCATCGACGAAGAAGATAATCGCCAAGCGAAATTCTGCTATGAAGAAGGAATTACCGAATTTGTAAAATACTTAAATGAAGATAAACAAGCTTTACACGCTCCTTTTGCGTTCGAAGCTGTAAAAGATAAAATTGAAGTGGATATTGCCATGCAGTATACGGACTCTTATCATGAAAATATCGTCTCTTTTGTAAATAACGTAAAAACTGTAGATGGGGGAACACACGAAGTTGGATTTAAAACGGCCCTTACTAGAGCATTTAATGACTATGCGAAAAATAATGGATATATCAAAGGTAAAGAGAAAGCCTTTGAAGGTGGAAACGTTAGAGAAGGGTTGACGGCTATTATCAGTTTAAAGATTCCTGAGGAGTATTTACAGTTTGAAGGGCAGACGAAAGGAAAATTAGGAACTCCTCAAGCACGAACGATTGTAGATGCCATTACTTATGAAAAACTAGGTTTTTATTTAGAAGAAAATAAAAAGATTGCAACAGAAATTATCGATAAAGCACTTCGTGCAAAACAAGCGAGTGATGCGGCAAGAAAGGCAAGAGAAGAAGCCCGAAAAGGGAAAAGCAAAAATCCTAAAGAGCGAGCATTATCAGGAAAACTTACTCCCGCTCAAACCAAAAATAAAAATAAAAATGAACTCTTTTTGGTCGAGGGAGATTCGGCAGGTGGTTCTGCTAAACAAGGTAGAGACCGAAAATTTCAGGCCATTTTACCCCTTCGTGGAAAAGTTTTAAACACTGAAAAAGCCAAAATGGAAAATATCTTGAAAAATGAAGAAATCAATACAATGATTTATACGATTGGTGCAGGTGTTGGTGCAAGCTTTGATATTGAAGATTGCGAATATGATAAAGTCATTATTATGACCGATGCCGATGATGATGGAGCACATATTCAGTGTTTACTTCTGACGTTTTTTTACCGATATATGCGGCCTTTAATTGAAGCGGGAAAACTCTATATTGCTTTACCACCACTTTTCTTACTAAAATCAGGAAAAGAAGAAAAATATGTATACACCAAAGAAGAAATGTTAGAACATACGGCGAAAACCAATAAAAAATATACCATTCAAAGATATAAAGGACTAGGTGAGATGGATGCTGAGCAGTTAGCAGTTACCACCATGCATCCTGGTAGTAGAACTTTAATTCGCGTAAAAATCGAAGACGCCTATCTTGCAGAAAAAAGAGTTAGTGTACTGATGGGTGACAATGTAGAACCAAGAAAAGAATGGATTGAAGAAAATGTAGAATTTTCTTTAGAAGATGATTATCAGATATAAAATAAAAAAGAGGTGCTAGTTATGACCCTTTCTAATAAAGACATTTATAATATTTTAAAAGAATTTAATGAATATGGAGCAGCAATTTATTATGCATTAGAGGAAAAAAGAATCAAATTGGATGATATTACGGCGGTTCTATTTAAAGATACGACAGAAAAGATGAATTTGGTATTTCCTAAATTTATTGAACGCATTCAATTAGAAGATATTGATTTAGCGAAAGAAAAATATAAAGGAGAGTTTACTCGGCTTTCTTGTATCGATTTAGCAACGGAGGCAAATAAAGAAAGACTTCAACATTTAAGAGATATTCGTGATATTGTGTGTTTAGAAAACGATTTAGTGAAGATGATTAAAGAAAAGAACTTTCAACATGCTTTTAATCTTTATTTTACAGGAAAAATTTTAGAAAAAATTGCTAGCTGTACTAAACGTAGTTATATTTCTATTCAAGATATGATTCGTAAATATCAAAACGCTTATCAACTATTGTTAGAAGAATCTACGAAAAGAATCGTTACGAATATCGATAATTATTATATTTCGAAAATTACGAACTGATGAGGAGGGGGATAACGTGAAAAAAAATTCAACGGAATCAATCTTAGAAAAAATTAAGGATTATACCTTAGAAGATATTATGGGAGAAAGATTCGGACAGTATTCTAAATATATTATCCAGGATAGAGCAATTCCCGATGTTAGAGATGGATTAAAGCCAGTACAAAGAAGAATTTTGTATTCGATGTTTCGTGAGCGACATACCTTCGATAAGCCTTATGTTAAGAGTGCTAGATGTGTTGGCGATGTAATGGGTAAATATCACCCCCATGGGGATTCTTCTATTTATGAAGCAATGGTGAGAATGAGTCAATGGTGGAAACAGAATACTTGTTATATTGATATGCACGGAAATAACGGTTCGATGGATGGCGATAGTCCTGCCGCGATGCGTTATACGGAGTCTCGTCTTTCTAAAATTAGTAATGAGCTTTTGAAGGATTTAGATAAAAATACCGTGGAGTGGGCGCCAAACTTTGACGATACTTTATTAGAACCAACCGTTCTTCCTGTTCGTTTTCCTAACCTTTTGGTCAATGGTACTTCGGGAATTTCTGCGGGATATGCAACCGAAATTCCTCCGCATAATTTAGGTGAAGTCATTGATGCAACCATTAAAAGAATAGATAGTCCAAATTGTACTCTTGATACCATTATGAATATCGTAAAAGGACCAGACTTTCCTACGGGAGGAATTGTTGAGGGAATCGATTCGATTCGAGCCGCTTTTTTATCCGGACGAGGAAAAATTGTTGTTCGAAGTCGGACTGCCTTTGAAGAAGAGAAAAATAAAGTTGTTTTGGCTGTTTCTGAAATTCCTTTTGATGTCAATAAAGCTGAACTTGTTCGTCGAATCGATGAAATTCGCATAGATAAAAAAATCGATGGGATTATGGAAGTTCGTGATGAATCAGATAAAGATGGACTACGTATTGCGATTGATTTAAAGAAAGATGCAAAGTGTGAACTTGTCCTAAATTATTTACTTAAAAATACAGATTTACAAAAGAACTATAGCTATAATATGGTAGTTATTGATAAAAAAAGACCTCGTCTTCTGGGAATAATCGATATATTAGATGCTTATATCGGACATCAAAGAGAGTTCGTTATGCGAAGAACGAAATTTGACCTTGACCATGCCGAAGCTCGTCTTCACATTGTAGAAGGATTAATCTATTGTCTTTCGATTTTAGATTCCGTGATTAAAGTGATTCGTGCAAGTAAAGATAAGGCGGATGCTAAAGTTAATTTAGTTGAACAATTTAAGTTTACGGAAGCACAAGCTGAGGCGATTTTAGTATTACAACTTTATCGTTTAACGAATATGGACGTTACTTTATTAGAAGAAGAACGAGATAATTTGAAAAAAATTGTTGAGGGTCTTCGCATTATTTTAAATGATGAAAATGCACTTAAGAATGTGATGAAAGAAGAACTTCGTCGAGTAAAACGCGATTTTGCAACGCCTAGAAAGACAGATATCAAAGAAGAGGTGACCGAGTTAAAAATAGAAGCGGTCGATATGATTCCTAAGGAAGATGTCATGGTATTAGTGACGAAAGATGGTTACTTAAAACGAAGTAGTATTCGCTCATTCACTTCTACGACAGAAGATGTCACATTAAAAGATGGGGATTATATTTTAGGAAAATATGAGATGAATACCTTAGATACCTTACTCGTATTTACTTCTTTTGGTAATTATTTATATATTCCTGTGCATACGATTTTTGATTTAAAATGGAAAGATTTAGGTAAACATATCAGTAATTTGGTGAAATTAGAAGAAAATGAAGAAATTATCTTTGCTTGTCCTGTATATGATTTTAATTTAGATTTATCCATCATGATGGTATCTAAGATGGGAATGATTAAAAGAACATCACTTAAAGAATTTAAGGTACAAAGATATTCTAAACCGATTGCTTGTATGAAATTAAAAGAGGGAGATTCCTTGGTTGGTGTTGTCCTTGCTCAACAGACAGAAGTATTCCTTAGCACAAGAAATGGTTATGGACTTTGGTTTAAACGAGATGATGTACCTGAGGTCGGTCTTAAAACTAGTGGGGTTAAAGGAATTAATCTGAAAGAAGATGAAGTTGTTGCGATTTCTAATTTTGATATGACAGAAGATAATTATGTTGTTGCGATTTTCGATAAGGGAACGGCAAAACGGGTTAAATTGAGTGAATTTGATCGTCAAGTTAGAGCTAGACGTGGTTTGATGATTATCAAAGAGGTAAAGAAAAATCCATATCAAGTGGTGAAAACTTTTGTTGTTAAAACAAAGACGAATATTGGAATTAAACATACGGATATCGATTTATTAAAAACTTCCGAAATTCCGATTATGGATCGGTATTCAACGGGAAGCGCAGTAACTAAGCAAAAAATTATCGATGCCTTTGTGGTTGCTAGTATTTTGCGGCGGACGGATGCTTCTACTGAAGAAAAACAGGAGGAAGTTTTAGAAGAGAAGTCTTCTCATGTAAATGTTTCTTTAAAAGAAATTGATGAACGATTGATGACGATTGATGATTTCCTAAAAGGAGAATAGAAATATTTTCCTTTTTTTGGTAAACTTTTTTTCCCTATAAGGTATTTACAAATACCTATTGTGGGTATATAATGATATTGGTGATCAATAATGGAAGAAACAAAGAAAGAAAAAGCAGCAGTAAAACCACACTTTACTAAACGTGCGACAGATACAAAAAAAGCACTGATTCGTCGATTTAATGTCGCAGAAGGACAAATGCGTGGAATTAAGCAAATGATTGAAGATGATCGTTATACTGAAGACATCTTAATTCAAGTTTTAGCAGTAGAAAAAGCATTAGAAACTATTGGAAAAGAAGTTTTGAGGGCACATATTTCTAGTGAGAGTATTCCTGAATTAGTTCAAGGTAACCTAGAAACAGTAGATGAGATGATGATGCTTTTTGATAAGTTAAAGTAAAAAGAGGCCGATAAATATTTATCGTTGGCCTCTTTTTTTAGTTTCCTAATCTAGAACCGATGACAATCACAAGCAAGATGAATAATACTAAAATGATTGCGTAGTAAGAAGAATTATTTCCCATTCCGGTATTTCCACAACCGCAACCACATCCGTATGGCATATAGTTAGAAAATGAAGTTGGTTGAGATGCACAACCGCATCCGCATCCAGTGTTTCCCCAAGTGGAACCACCATAATAGTTCATCATAAATGATACCTCCTTTTTGGTTATCTAATATAAGGTATTCCTAAGATATATAAAATGTTATTACAAAAGTCTAATTTTTTGCTCTCAAATAGTAAAAATATGATATGATTATTATAGTAGGTGAGGTGGAGCATGAGAAGAATAATCAAAAAAATGGATAAACCCTTACTTTTTATTACTTTTCTCTTATTTGTTTTTGGGTTAATGATGATTTTTTCCGCTAGTAATGTTGCGGCATATATGAAATATAGTGTTAGTCCTTATCGTTATTTTTTAAGGCAGTTGCTATTTTTAGTAGGAAGTAGTTTTTTTTCTTTGATTCTTTTACAAATTGATACGAAGAAATATCATGCGTTATCGAATATGGCGTTAATTATAATTTTGATTGCCTTGATTTATTTACTTCTTTATGCTGCTGTTCGAAATCAGGCGAAAAGTTGGATTGGGGTCGGATTTATGACCATTCAACCATCAGAATTTGCGAAAATTGCCGTAATCGTTTATTTGGCCACTTATTACGAGAAATTTAAGAACAAGCTAAATTCATTTACCGCTAGTTTGTTTCCTTTGATTTTACCTATTGCTATTGCTATTTTAATTTTTCGACAACCTGACTTAGGGACGACCATTATTTTTACTTTGATTGTTGCGCTAATATTTTTTATTGTTCCTATCTCTAAAGAAATTAAAGGGAAATCTACTTTATTAATTGGAGGATTTGCTGTTTGTTTTGCCTTGCTTTATACACGTGGTGGAGTAAGCTTGTTAGAAGATAGACAGGCATCTCGTTTCGATTTTCGAAATCCCTGCTCAGAAGAAAAGTTTTATGGAACAGGAAATCAGGTTTGTAACGGCTATATTGCCATTAATAATGGTGGACTTTTAGGAGTTGGTCTGGGAAATAGTACCCAGAAATATTTGTATTTACCAGAAGCACATACGGACTTTATTTTTGCTATTGTTTTAGAAGAGACAGGTTTGGTTGGTGGACTCATGATTTTTGGTTTATATTTTCTGGTTATTGGAAGAATTTTAAAGATTGGAAAAGAAAGCTTTACGATGCGTGGGGCCGTGATTTGCTATGCAGTTGCTTTTTATATTAGTTTACATATTCTTGTAAATTTAGGTGGAGTCTTTGGACTTATGCCGATGACTGGAGTTCCTCTTCCTTTCCTGAGCTATGGTGGGAGTTTTGCGATGTGTTTGATTTTTGCACTTACCTTTGTCCAAAGAATCCATGTGGAGACGAAAATAACGGAGGAGGAGATGACTTCCTTAAAAAAACAGGGAAGAAAACTTTCTTGAAAAGAAAAACTTATTTTTGTATAATAGAATAATCAAGACTTAGAAAGAAGGATGTTTAATGAAATTCAAAAATACGTTGGGGGGGGGTATCAAAAATTAAATAGAATTCCTCGTTCTATTAAATTATTCGTGTTTATTGGAATTATTTCTATTTTTATTTTTGGTCTTACTTATGCTTGGATGGATTTTACGTATTCAGGAAGCAAAAAACAAGTAATTACGGTAGGAAATTTATATTTAGAGTTAGAAGAAGATGAG
>CAJUNG010000032.1 GCA_910587725.1 uncultured Bacilli bacterium | reverse complement strand
AAAAACGGACCAACACATTTCTGGATTCTTTTGCCGTAAATATTGCTTTAATTGCAGCATCATTCCATAAATTAATTGGGGTTTTTCCCGTTACCTTTCCTATAATTCGATAATCTTTTACTTCTTCTTTTGTATTTAACATTGAATTCCTCCTGTATTAATTATATTGAAAATCCTCTTCCCCTTAACCCGCGGAACTTAAGTAGAAAAAGTATCCTCTATAATAAATATTTGCAATAATTTCCAATTTTCTACAAAAAAGTTGCATTTTTTTTCAAATTTTATATAAAAAAAAATATCAAGTACATCTTAGTATTACCCTATTTCTCTGATAAACTCCATTTGCAATATTATTATTATTATTATTATTTAGATTCAAAAAGTATTAATAATTTAATTCGATTACAATTAATATAAATTCGATTATCTACAACTCCTCCTAACAAAAGAAAATACTTACAATTATCCTACAATATATATAACGAATCTCTACATAAAAAAATCAAATGCTAAGAACTTCTCTATTCTTAGCACTTTAAAAAATCAAAAATAAACCTATACTATACTATGGAGTGAGAACAAGGCGAAAAGAAACAAATTTACCTTCAACACCAGTACCAGAATTAAATGTAAAAATTCCTGTTCCAGAACCATGACTCCAAAGTCCTCCACGAATAAACCATGAACTCGTAGGAATCAAAAAATACGCCAAATCCGAATACCAACTTATTCTATTTCTTAGAATATTATCTGGATCATTTACGTTTCCAAACGGTCCCATCTCTCTTGTTGCATCTCCCAATAATCCTTTTTGATATTGCTCAAGATCCGCCTCAGTATTTGAATACCGATCATAATACTTTTCCCATTTACTATTTGTAAAAAAATCACTATAAATATTGGTTAATCCACTATCTCCACCTAAGGTATTTGCATTGGTATTATATCCCATCATGTATTCCCAAACACCACCCGACATATCATAAATTCCACTGATATTTCCCGTCGTACTTGCTGTATATCCGACTTCTGTATTATAAGGACGTGTAACATCGATAGTTGTTCCGTTAAGGTTTTCAGGAATACTTATTCCTTCATTGTATCCTAAAGTTGGTTCTGAGATGGAAGCATATCCTGTTTTATAAGAGCTATTATTGTTGTTTCTTACACTTGTCATACTTCCATATTTTGAATGTTGTAGGTAGGCTACACTCCCCCACTCCATGTTTTTCATCATATGACTTTCGTCTTCTCTTAAGTAGTCATAGCTTACCTTAAAAGCATTTCCAATAGAAATATCCCTCCAACTATAGATATTCGGCTTTATCTGAAGCTTAGTATTATCGGCAGAATTAACTTGAGCAGTCTCTGTGGATGTCGCTCCTTTATATCCAGATTCAAATTTACCTACCCAAAATCCGTTTGATTCAAATGAGGTAAATGCTGGGTGTGTTAACCAACTACCTGTCGTTGTCCCATTCGATATTGTAGTATCTTTATTTTCAAATTCTACTTCGATTTCCTGTACTCTATCTTCAATTTCTGTTAGACCAGTGTATACGGTATCATTGAATATTTTATATTTATATCTTGGTATCCAAACAAAGTATGACTCTATATTGTCTTCTGGAATGACTTCTCCATCTTCATAAATTACTGATGCATCTTCAAGAACTACGGCATTCGCCCATAATTTATCTTCATAACTATACCATTTATCATAAAGGTCTGCTTTATGGACTGTTCCATCATTTTCAATAGTTACGGGAATTAAGTTATCACTTAATACTGGGTCACATCCAGCTAGGATATTTTCTTTAAACTCTGTCGTCACCTTTTGTTTGATTTCTACTTCATCTTCGTTAATTTCGACATCATTATGTAGAAGTCCGCCCTTTACATAAATCTCGATTGTTTTTTCTTCTGTTCCTTGATTATATAGTCTTAATTTAATCTTTTTCTTTCCTTCTTTTTCTATCGTCCCAAAAGGTAAATCATGATTTTCTTCAAAATATTCGACGATAATATTTTCCTGTTGTTTATAAACCAGTGTATATTTTGAGTCGATGGTATTTTCACTGATTAGTTCAATTTCAACTACCTTATATTGACCTGGAGATAGTACGTGGTTTTGCATTTCTTCATGATTTAACATCAGTTTATAGTTTAGAGAAGAAACCACAAGATGAATCGGTTTAATCTCTATCGATTTTTTAAAAAAAGCATAAGTTTTTCCTAAAAAAACCGCAATAACCAACATAGAGACAATAATAATAGAAATGATAATCTTATCTCTTTTTTTCTTTGCCATATTTTCACCTACTTTTTATTTAAGGAGCAAGAACGACACGGAAGGAAATGTACGCATACACTCCACCACTATGGTAGCTGAACACAAAGGCGCCGGACTCGACACCGTAGGTCCAATCCCCACCGCGCTCGAACCAAGGGTAAACAGGGTTGACGAAGCTCGCCACGTCTCCATACCAACTTGTTCGATATCTTGAACTTCCATCGGGGTCCTTTACTGTTCCAAATGGTCCCATTTCTCTTGTTGCATCCCCAAGTAATCCTGTTTGGTACTTACTAGCATCAACTTCTGCATTAGAATATTTATCATAGTACTTCTCCCATTTACGGTTTGTAAAGAAATCCCCATAAATACTAGTTAACTCACTACTTCCCCCTACAGCATTTGCATTAATATTATAACCCATCACATATTCCCATGCTCCACCGCTCGTATCATAGATTCCGGTGATATTTCCCGTCGTACTTGCCGTATATCCAGTCGGTGTATTATAGGCACGTGTAACATCAGCTGTCGTTCCATTCTTATTACCTTCAATACTTGTTCCATTATTATATCCTAGAGTTGGCTCATTAACACTTGCATATCCGGTTTTATAGGAACTGTGATTATTATTTCTTACACTCATACTACTTCCATATTTCGAGTGTTGTAAGTACGCTACTGCTCCCCACTCGGTATTTTTCATCATGTGACTTTCATCACTTCTTAAATAATCGTAACTTGCTTTAAAGGCATTTCCAACAGTAATATTTCTCCAACTATAAACATCTGGTTTTATCTGTAGCTTTGTACTATCACTAGAATTGACTTGAGCAGTTTTTTTGGATGTTGCTCCCTTATAACCCGACTCATATTTTCCTACCCAAAAGCCATTTGTATCAAAACTTACAAATGCGGGGTGCGTTAACCAGCTTCCGGTGGTTGTTTCATTCGATATTGTCGTATCTTTATTTTCAAATTCTATTTCAATTTCCTGTACTCTATCTTCAATTTCTGTTAGACCAGTGTATACAGTATCATTAAATATCTTATATTTGTATCTAGGTATCCAGACAAAATAACTCTCGATATTTTCTTCAGGTATAATTTCACCATCTGTATAATTGATAGACTTATCTAATAATACTACTGCATTTGCCCAAAGCTTTTGTTCATAAGAGTACCATTCTTCATAAATGCTTGCCTTATGGACAGTCCCATCATTTTCAATGGTTGCAGGTACCAAGTTATTACTTAATACTGGGTCTGTTCCATTTAAAATAGATTCTGTATAGATTTCTTTAGGAATTTGTTCTGCACTCACTTGGATTCTGAATCTTAAACTTTTGCCTTGAATGATTTCATTATCGGTAACAGTATCCTTTATCCATAAACGAAGACTGTACTCAATCGTTTCATTACCATTAATAAGACCTGTATCAATCACTAAATTTTCTAAATCACTTAAAGTAGAAATCAATGTTTCTCCATTTTTCGTTAAACCTAGTCTTACATCACTATAAGATAATTTCTCGCCAGTCGTAATATCTTCTAAACTCAATATGTAACTTGCTTTTTCATCCGAATTATTGATTAAGCGAAAGTTAAATGGCTTACTTAACATTCCTACTTCATCATAGACAGGTAAAGTATTATCAATCGTAAAGTTATCATCCTCTTCTAAATCAATATTTAAGTTTCCGACCGTAATCACTTGACGTCTTGTTCCATTAACGGTTACGTTGATAAATGCATAAGTTATACTTAAAAAGATTACAAAAACACTTGTTAAAAATATGGTGATTTTTGCTATCTGTCCTTTTTGATTTTTATTCACTAGTCTCACTCTTCCTATTCTAAAGTACTCTATGATTAATCTATCATAGATTCCGATGAAATTCAATTCATTTTCAATACTTTCTTTAAATTCTAGACGATTCTATAACAAAAAAATTGCTAGAACAACCTAACAATTTCTAATCCATTATAAATTAAGAAATGTAAAAGAAGAAAGATAAGAAAAAGCAGACCAAAGGAAGAAAGTAAATAAAGAAAAATAATAGTCCGTAAAGTCCATAATAAAGTACTTTAGAAAGATTTCCAATGAGACCAAAAGAAATCACTTTTGAAAATAGCGAAGTCGAAAGAAGAATAATCGTAAAAAGAAGGGAACAAAAACTAACCACTAAACCTAATGTAAATCCTTTAGGTATGTAAGTAAAGACCACTTCATTTTTTCCTTTTTCTAGTTCTACGCCAAGAAAATTGCCATAAACCTTAGTAACTCTTTCATCTTCCCCATTCACCATTACTTTATAACCTTCATCATAAGTAATCGGCAAAAAGAAAAGTCCCTCTTCCTCCGAAGTAATCGAAAGACGAATTTGATTTCTATGAAAAGATACTGTATGAGAAGAATCATTTGCCTCTAAAAAGTGAAGATACTGACCTACTTTCATCCCACCAATTTTTAAATACGATAAATCCACACTTCTTTCTAACACAATCTTAATATTCACACGTTCATTTTCAAATGTTCCCAAATAAAGCGTCCCATTATGTTTTTCTCTAGGATACTTTTCTTGCAATAATTGGTCATTGATATAAATATTCATTGCTTTCCAGTTTTTCTTATCCTCACTATTTAAAAACGACGTAAACGCTGCTAAATAAAGAACCTGTTTTTTCGTAATCGGTATTTCAAGTTCGATTTGATTACTTCTAGTAGAATCAACAATCTGATAAAGTTCTCTTCCCTCAACAACTTGACGCTCAATATTTTCATAAGTAAAATCATCATAAACGTTAAACAAGTCTTCTTTCGTATCTAACGACGCTTGATAAATTCGATTTTGAAAATGAAACGTATCTTCTTCTTCATCAAAATCGATATTCTTAGTAAAAAATCCATAAGGAACTTGCACATTCAACTCATACAAATTATAACTTGTCATCGGATACTTTAATGTATACCACTCTTTACTTAAATCAAAGCGACTAGAAAGTAAGTATTGATTAGCTAATAAAGCATCGCTAAAAAGTGTTCCGTTTCTAGATAATGTCTCCGTCCAACAAGAAGTAAAACCGAGCTGTTTTAAAATCGTCAAATTATCCTCATTAACCAAAGAAGTAAAATGATTTAAGCTAGGAATTCCCGATACCATTCCACTATTAGTAACCATACTAGTGGGATGAATTTTCATCCGAAAATTTTGTGAAGTTAAAGGAAGATTTCTTTGTTCTTTTAAGGCAAGATACGGTATTGTGATGGCAGCATTCTTATGTTCAATTCCAAAATACAAAAATCCATTGACAATCAAGGTAGAAAAGAACAAAAGCATGAATAGAGATTTTCCTAATCTTTTTTGATAGTCCAATCGAAGTAAGAAAAGATAAGTAAGAAAAATAGCAAAAAAGAAAATAGCATAAGCAAAAAATAGTTCTTTATCTCCAGTAATGGTTAAATGAAATAACGCTTCATGAACTCTGTCATAGTATTTCCAAGTAAAAAGAACCGTCAACACTAGCATAAAAACGGAAAGAAGCAGACTTCCCCATTTTTGCCATAACTTAATTTGACAATTTTCCCGTGTTACAAAGTAGTAACCTGCACCAATCATCAAGAAATAAAAGAGAATATATCCAAATCGGCAAGGAAACATCGCATATGTACCAAAATGAAGCATCTTGTTAATTGGCTCGATGAAAAAAGGAACAAGGAGAAAAAGAATTGTCGGAAAGTACCAAAGAAAAAACTTTTTATGCTTTCGATAAGAAAGAAGTAAAAGGAAATTCGCACTAAATAGAAAAACAGAAGGCAAAAAGAAGAACATTTTATCATAAAGAGGTCCTGTTTTAGAATTTAGTAAAGTCGCTTTTAAAATCTGTAATCGAGAAGAATCCATAATTTGTAACATCGAAGGCACAAAAACAACCGCACTAATTCCTAACGAAAGAATCGTAGAGAATCCTAAAGAAGCAAGAATTTTGCCTCGATTTTCTTTTTTGGTATTCGTATAAATATAAACAATAGATAAAAACAAAATGAAAAGAAGCGCAATAAAAGACACATAAAAAGAGAAAATAAAAGACAAACTAAGTGTAACAATATACATTGTAGGTTTTTCTAAATCCAAAACTTTCTTTAGGCCAACAACGACTAAAGGAAATAAATACATCGCATCCATCCAAGGCGTAATCTGCCACATCAATAACGTATATCCAGAAAAAGCATAACTAAGCGCTAAAATAATGCTGACAAAGAAAGATAACTTGTCCTTAAATAATACACGAAGAGAAAAAAGTGCCGTAAGCGCGGTAATTAAAATTTTCAAAGCGACCACTAAAGATACGGCAAGATAGATGGTATCTCGAGGAAAAATAAGTAAAAGGAAAGAAACTGGACTGAGAATATAATAGCAAAGAATTCCCCAAAAGTTAATTCCTCCACTCGTAGAAAAATCGACAAAAAGTGAAGCATTCCCATGAAAAAAATCATAAAAATGATAATAAAATGCGGTAATTTGGTCATGCATATCTCCGTAAATTAAGGTATTCTCACCAAAAGGATAAATTCCCTTAACCAAAAAGACAAAGAAAAATAACAGAAAAACAATAATACTAATAGCCACATAAGGATTTTTTAACTTTTCTTTCATAAAAATCACTATCCTATCTTTTTTAGGTTCGAAAGAAATGCCCGACTCTTCAAAAAAAGTCCTGTATATTTATCGTAATAACTCTCTAGGAATTGAGAAATTTCCTTCTTTACCTCCGGAGAAATCTCTAATTTACTAATCTGTGCTACATCAACTAAACTAAACATCCGTAATAATTTAATCGTTTTATCACAGTATACTTTTTCTTTCTTATAACAATTATCGCACAAAAATCCTCCGACATCAACAGAAACTGTGCGAATATTCGTGCTACTACCGCAAACACAACAAAAAGAAGTTTCTAAGTGAACTCCTAAATAATCTAAACATTTCACCTCAGCAAGCAAAGCTAAGGCTTCCTCATCTAATCCATCATTCATTTTCAAAAGAAGCGTTTTCAATAAGTCAAAAACTTCTTCTTCCTCATTTCCTTTTCTAACTTGTTCAAAAAGTTCTAATAAATAAGACGCATAACTAATTTTAGAAAGGTCAGAAGAAATCCTTGTAAAAGAAGAAAGGACATCTACTCCCGTCAATGTCGATAAACCATCTTTTTTATAATTGAGATAAAAATTTCCATAAGATAATATTCGACTTGCTCCGCGAAGAGGACTTTTTAGCGTCCGACATCCTTTAGAAATCACACCCAAAATTCCTAATTCTTTCGTTAAAAGAGTTAAAATTTTGCTAGACTCTGAATACATCACTTCCCGAATAACAATTGCTTCTACCTTCTTTTTTTCCATACGTCCTACTTTCTTTTTAATGTTTGATGAAGTAAAAAATAATTGATTTTTCCTGTTTCTTTAAATAATTTCCACAATAGTTCATCCATTTTTATCACCTATTCTATTTTGTGAAAATTTTTTAAATTCTATTCATCGATTCCCAATTCTTTTAAATATTTTTCTTTATCTCGCCAATTTTTTAATGTTTTTACAAATGTCTCCAAATATACTTTTTTACCAAAATATTCTTCTAAATCACGTCTTGCAAGAATGCCAATTTCTTTAATTTTAGCACCATTCTTACCAATAATAATTTTTTTCAAAGAATCCCGGTCAACAATAATTAAGACACGAACTACAACTTTTTCCTTTTCTTCATGAAATTCTTCGACAAGACAACTGACGGAATGAGGAACTTCTTCTTCTGTCAATAAAAGCACCTTTTCTCTAACGATTTCTGCAACGTAAAACTTCGTAGAAATATTTGTCAAAGTATCACTTTCAAAGATTCGTCCTTCATTTGGTAAATAATTTTTTAATACTTGAATAAGTTCTTGGGTATTATCTTCCGTCAATGCCGATACAGGAATAATCTCTTGAAAAGGATAAATATCCTTTAATGTTGCCACCATTTCTAAAAGTTTTGCTCGTTTCACTAAATCAATTTTATTTAAAACTAAAAACACCGGAATATCTTCTTCTTTTAAACGATTTAAAATGAACGCATCCCCTTTTCCATAACCTTTAGAAGCATCGACTAAAAATAAAACGACATCGACCATATCAAAGCTAGAATAACTTTTTTTATTTAACACTCCACCTAAATGGTCCATTGGTTTACTAATTCCTGGAGTATCCACAAACACGATTTGACTGTTCTCATCTTCATAGATTCCTTCAATCACATTTCTAGTCGTTCCTACTTTATCTGAGGTAATTGCTAAATGACATCCAAGAATTGAATTCATCAATGTACTTTTCCCAACGTTTGGACGTCCAATCATCGCCACCATTCCACTTTTCACATTAATCACCTCCACAAATTAAAAAAGAGCCAAAATTTTGGGAATAAAAATAATCATTCCGCAGATGAAAGATGCAATGGAAAGAATGAGACTAGCGCTCGCTGCAGCATCTTTGGCAAGACCAGCAAGTGGATGTTGTTCTAAAGTAACCAAATCAACTATCGCCTCAATTGCTGTATTCACCATTTCGCATGCCATTACAAGAGCAACCAAAATAATTAAAATCATCAACTCGGTAAAACTCACAGAAAAAAGAATGGCAAAAAGAAACACCAACAAAGAAGCAATCATCATAATAATAAAATTATGTTCTTTCTCGATTGCGTAAACAATACCATCAACGGCATGAAAGAAACTAGAACAATACCGAGAAATAGCGTTTCCTTCTTCCTTATGGCGAATCATTTCCTTTTTTGATTTTACTTTACTACTCATTTTTTAATCCCTCCCAATGCCAAAAGATGTCAATAATTCTTCTTGCTTTGCAAACATGATTTTTTCTTCCTCTTCATTTTGATGGTCATATCCAAGTAAATGGAAAAACCCATGAACCGCTAAAAAACAAAGCTCCCTTAAGAAACTATGCCCATACTCTTCTGATTGTTGATGTGCACGAGCAACACAAATATAAATATCGCCAAGCATTAAAATAGGAAGTCCCTCTTCTTTATAATCTTCTAACGCAAAACTAATGACATCAGTAACTTGGTCAATATTTCGATATTCGCGATTAATCTCTTGAATTTTCGCCTCATCCACAAAAATCACATTAAATTCAGCAGAAGTCAGGTTTTCTTTTTCTAAGGCATACGTAAAAAGCTTGTCCAATGTCGCAATCTCTACCGTTAAATCTTCTTCTGTCTCATTAAACAGATAAAATGAATTCTTCATCCGTTAACCACCCTCCATACATAAAAAATCATCACACCTAAAATGACAACCGTAAATAAATTAAGTGCTAGTTGACTTCGTAAAATCTTTGGACACCGATGTCCAATCTTAGAAATCACAAAATAAATAAAATATCCAAACATTCCTCCACAAACATTTAAGAAAATATCATCGACATCAAAGACTCGTCCAATCATCAGTTGTGTTGTCTCTACTGTAACAGAGGCAAACACAACGAGAAGAAAGGCTTCATACCATTTCGTAAGACGAGCATACATCGAAGTAAATATTCCATAAGGCACAAACATCACAAAATTACCAAGGACATTTTTAATAAATAAACGACTTCCCCAACGATATCTCAAAATTTCTTTAAAGGGAGTCAAATTATTTTGCATTGCGCCAATGGCTGGGTCTTCAAATGTCACAACTTGAAACAAACATAAAACATAAATTAAAAAAACTAAAAACAACACTTCTTTATAAAATACAAACTCTTTCTTATTTTTAAATAAATCCATAAGTCGAATAGAAGAAAACAAAAGAACCGAAATTACAATCATCGGCCAAGTAAATTCCATTACTCCCCGAATCGTGTCATCAAATGGAGTGATCATCCGTTTTTCCTCCTTTTTATTCAATTGGAAATGTTAGCATCAGGAACTTGAATAGGAATATAGCTCGTAATATCTTCCTTCACTTTAAAAAATATCTCCACTATCATTTTACTATCTTTTTCTTGGATTTGCAAACCTTTTTCAAAAGTAATTTCATCTTCATCTCCAAGGGACGCTAAAAGTTTTTCCCGAGCTTTCCTGTACGATTCTTTTAAGGCAACATCATGCGTATATAGCATATCAATAACTTCCGTCTCTTCTTCCTGCGTATAGGAAAATCCAAAAGGAAACAAGGCGTTTTCTAATGTAAATAAAGGTTTAGAACTTGAATGTTTAAAGGAAGAAAACAATTTCCATTGGTGATTTAAAAAGTGAAATTCTAAAGCATTTTTCTTTCTTCCTGTCTTCGTAACTTCTTGATACACAAGAGGTACTTCTACAGTAACATGATACCAAGTCTCTGCAAACACTTTCCCTTTGGCACGAATATAATCTTTGATTTCTTCTTTTTTATAGATGGCACCACTAACAATAACATCTCCAGGACTGACGTAATCATTAACTTTTTTTAAGACCTCCCCACTTTCTGCTTCAATCGACAAAATCATTCCTTTCTTTTTCGCAATTAAGTCACGTGGAGTATCCTCATTATCTAGTTCTTTCGTTTTTCTTACTTCAATTCTCGCTTCATACTTGCATCCTTCCCTAGTCAAATCCATCCATTCAATATAATCGCTATGTTCAGTCATAATTTCACGAATCACTCGCTCTTTTTCCTTAAAGCTAACCACAAAAGAGTATTTAGAAATTCCTTTTTTCTTCAATTCTTCGGTTAAAAAGTCACGAACCTCTTTCGATGCATGTACGACTTCTACACGAAAAATAAGGTGAGATAAAAAAATCAAAAAAAGAACACCAATCAAAAGAGAAACCAAAAAAATTCGATAACGATGAAAGGTATAAAGATAAGAAACCATTCCTTTAAGATGAAGAATACGAATTTGATAAATCGTCTTAATTTCTTTTAGTTTTAAATAATCCGAATAAGAAAGCGTTAGAATCGCTCGTTTTTCCTTCGCTTTAATTTCTAAATGATAAAAGGAGAATCCTTGATGATAAAGATTCATGCAAAACCGTCTGACATCTTTTCCGGAAATTTCTAAAGTAACCAAACTATTCATAACTTCTCCTAAATTCAATCGTCGAAAATTCTCCCTTAATTAAAAGTTCTTGGTCTAAAAGTTTCACAACGATCAAATCTTTTCCTTTGATAAAAATGGTTCCCTCTTGATAACGAACGGAAATTTGTGTTTCTTCCATATAAGAGATTTCTACATAGTTGACAATAGAAATCGTATGATTGGATGCTCTTAATTCAAAAGAATCTTCTTTAATATAATCTATGACTTTTCGAATCATAAAAAACCATCCCCTAAAAAAGGATATGAAAAAGAACAAAAAAAAAGAAGAAGAGTTCTTCATATTTCCTATTCTTAAGTAAGTATCTCTAAAATTAGAGGAGGAATTAAATGTTGTTTTTCGTTAAAAACTTTTTTTTATGATTATTTCGGGAAGCAAAATAACCGCAGGTTTCTAATTCATCAATCGTAAGAAGACAAGATTGCGTAATAACTTCTGATAAGTGATAAACTTCTTTTACACTAAGTATGGAGGACATCCAAATATCCGTTGTTCTAGCAATTATCGATACGTCTCCCACCATTTCCATCTGTTTTCCGATACCAATCCCTGGATAAATTCCGACATCTTGAATAATGATTGCCCCAAGAGGAGGAAAAGAACATGCCGCATCAATCGCTAACACAATACAATTTGCCATTTCCTTTTGTTTTTCTTCTAAAAATAGTGTAATTTTTTGATTATATTTTTATAAGTTCTTAAATGTCTTTATAACCTTTATTTCTAAGTGTTTACGACATTTTTAATTGTGGAAGATATTCACATATATTTTTATAATTTCTTATATTTTCGCTTTCAAAAGTAGTAAATTCGTAGTAAAATTGCTTTTGCTTATTGATTTTTTCCATCTCTGCTTTTGCCGACATATAGGTAGGGTGCGTATAATAACTCAATGTCATTTCAATATTTTTATGTCCCATAATGTATTGTAAGGTGTGAGGGTTTAAACCATCGTTAGCCCAATTAGTACAAAATGTATGTCTTAATGTATGTGGAGTCATTTTTTTAGGAAGTTGTTCTTCATGACATTTATTATACTTTTTTGCAATTCCTTTAAATATACTTTCGTAGTTGTCGCGTACTTTTGGGTATCCATCTCTTTTTAGGAATAGGAAACCACTATAACCATCAATAACAATAGTTTTAGCATTTTTACGATTATCTATTATATGCTTAAAGATTTCAAACGCTTTGTCGCTCATAGGTACTTTTCTTACTCCGTTATCGGTTTTAGTGTCGTCAATGTAATAACCTCGTTCGGTATTTCTTAAAAGTTGGCGTTCTACATTGATAAGTCTATTTTCAAAATCTAGGTCGGTATCTATTAGTCCACAAAATTCAGATATACGAAGTCCCGTTTCTCTTATTAAAATAATTTCGTCATAGTTTTTAGAGTATGTCTTATCACTTTTAATAAAAGAGTATAGGCTTTCTTCTTGTTCTAATGTAAGTGGTATATTCTTCTCGGTGTCATTATCTATTACATCGTCAATTTTAAACTCAAACGGGTTTTTCCTTATATAGTCGTCTTGTATAGCCATTTGAAACGCCGAATATAAAGAACGCTTGTCATTTTTTATAGTTTGGTAGGCTATTCCTTTTTCTTTCATGCGTATAACCCATTCTTTGGCGTCCGACATCTTAACATTTTCAATAGAACAAGTGCCGATTTTATCTTCTTCTAGTAACCTCATAAGTCTATTTCTTCCTATTTTGGTGCTATCTTTAACATTTGGTCGTTGGTTATTCTTTTTAGCATATAATTGACATACACTTATTTTTTTACCTATGGTGTCGATTCCATCGCTAATGTCTTTTAAAATCTCTTGTTCCTTTTCTCTTAAAGATTTATCGTTGCGTTTTCCATTTGGCGTTTTGTCGGTTGGTACTAACTTCCAAGCATATATAAATTGTGGTTTGCCGAAACTATCGGTATATTTGTAAACATATCTTCCATCTTTTCTTTGGCTCTCTCCGTTATGTAAAATACGATTTTTTTTATCGCGTCTTTTTTCTATCATATTTTTTTGCTCCTTTCAATAATAGAAAGAGCCTTGATATGCAATAACATTATATCACATATAAGGCTCGATTTTCATTAAATTACATTTAAAGTATCAATAATTTTTTCAAATTGTTTTCTTTTTATTTGAATTCGGTTGCCGTTCATTAAAACCCAACTTGCGTTTAGGTTTTCTTCTGCTAGTTTACGAAGTTTATTTTCGCCAATACGGAAATACTTTGACGCTTCCTCAATAGTTAGAGTATATTTTTCACTTATAGGAACACCTACATTATTTATTATATATTGTTCTTGATAATTTATTTTTTCCAAGATTATCCCATCCTACGACTTATAAATGTATCAAGTGCGTCTAGTTTTTCTTGTGAAATTTCAGCCACTTTAATACGCGTCAATTTTCTATTTCCGTATTCATATAAATAACCATAACCTTGTGGGTTATTTTCCGTAACTTGTTTCTTGTGTTCCTCGTCTAATAACATATCAAGTTGTATTTTAGATATATTTCCCATCATGATTATATTTTTGAATTGTTCTTTTGCTCCTCGTGGGAAGTATTCTGCGTCTGCTCTTTGTAGACTTACTATTGTAATAATTTTTTTGCTACGACCTGCAAACATTAAATCTGCCACTTTACCTTTTATTTCCTCTTGTGTTTTTTTGTCTAAAGATAACGAATTTAACAAAAGTGCGTATTCTTCTATTAAACATATAATAGTTTTTTTCTTCTCGTTACTTTCGTCATTGTTTAATCTTTCAGTAAAAATTTCATGTACTTTTCTAATGCCATCTATTGCGTTAATACCATAATAATTAGGACAATTTTTAAATTGTATATAATCTTCGTTTTTTCTATCACATATAAATACTTCTACATCTTCCTTATTATGATATTTATTTAGTACTATTTTGCCTAATAATTGATGTCCGAAGTAGGTTTTACCACTTCCCGTAGATCCGACTACTAGTGCCGACAAGAAGTCGTCTAGGAAGTGGTCATTTATATTTACCTCAAATAAAGTAGGTTTAAGTAATTTTCTAGGTGTGCAATATACATTTATAGTTTCGGTTGTTTTACCATATTCCATATAATCTATCTTAATATTATATATAGACTCCAAATAGGGTTGTTTCGTTCTCATTATTTCAAGTGGAATATGTTTAGCGTCTAACTCATAAATTTTTTGATTAACTTCTAGTCCATCTAAAGTTCTCTTGCATTTGATATATTCGTCATTATCATTTTTTAAGCCTACATCTTTCATGCTTTTTTCTTCATTTTTAATTCCTTTTTTATGTCTTTTTAAAGTTATTATTAGTGCTATTAAGATTAGCGTTAAAAGTAGTGCAAGTCCAATATTTACTACTGCATTTATCATTTTTATTTGTAATTCGGTTGTGGCTTTTGAAACCATGTAATCTATTACATAGCCTCTTGAGTGCCATATTAATTGTGCTACTACTAGATATAATTCTACAATTAAAACTTTTATAATATTAATTTTCTTCATTACTTGTTTTATCTTCTTCATTTTCTAATTCCTCCAATTTTTTAGTCATTTTATGTACTATAATTGAGCCATCACTTTTGTACTCAATTATGTTATGAATTCTACGCAAAAATGCGTCCCAAACTGCTCTATACTTTAAAATACTTCGTAAGTCATAATATTGCTCCTCTAGTGGAACATTTGAAGTTATATAGACATAAGTGTAACAAGCCACTTTGTCGCTATATCTCGCGGGTAGCATAAGAGGGTATATATCGGTATAGTTAAGCATATCGCCGATGGGTATTTGACTATGAAATTCCTCAAAAACTAGGGTATTCATAGTACTTTTATATGAGTCAAAATTCACACCTCTACTACTTGTATAATTCGTGATACGACATATATTTTTAGCGCCATGTCTTTGGTATATATCGCGTGTCTTACCGACTCCCGTTTTACCATAAACATAGGTTACTATAATGTCGCGATTTTCTTTCATGTACTTGTCTGCAAGATAAGTTTCTCTTATCAAGTCTATATCTCGTATTTTTAAAGCCCATTGTGGGTTGTTTTCTATAATTTCGATGTTTGACTTACCATCTTTAATATCTTCCAATAATTGCCCTAAAACGGGGTCTTTTTCTTGTAATTCCGATGGTATCGTCCCGTACTCTTCAAAACTGCCCTCAATAGATGTTTCGGCTTTGTCAGTATTTTCAAACTTACCCGTTTTCTTCACATAATCAATATTATCTTGTATAGTCCCGTAGGCTTTTTCTATATGGGCTATTTTATTAAAGCGACTCTGTATCGTTGTAAAGCGAATCGGCGATTTTGAATAAATAAAGATATGAATATGAAGTGTTTGGGTTTCGTTTCCGATTTCCTTACACATACAATAGTAGTCAAGAGCGAATTTTTGCAAAGTTGCTTTTATTACTTCATCCGTAAAGCCATGTTCTAATGGGTTGTTAATCGTTAAAGCCCATTTACGACTTTGGCTATTATCTGCCATGTTATCACTCCTATTTTTAAAAGTTTAGATTATTATTAAATTTTCAAAGAACTAATGCGCTAATACATATACTAGTTAATACACGCCCATGAGTGGGGCGAGTGGCGTAGCCACTTAAGCCCCCACCATATAAGGGCTAGTATTACCCCTTATATGTAGCATGTAGCATGTAGCAATAATTTTTATAAATTTACCTTAATGTTAATCTTGCTACTATTTAAAACAATAGCAAGATGTAACAAATCGATAGTCAATAAGTCAATAAGTAACTTATTTTTTGCTTGTTTCGGTAGAGTCAGCAAATTCAACATAACTAACATTTCTATATCTATCGTATAGGAATTCTTCTATATATTTACCTACAAGACTTTTAATTTCTGATGTAGTTAATTCTTTCCCAAAAGTTTTGGTTAAGACATCATATCTTACTTTAACTACTGAAACCTTAAGTCCTTCGCTTTTATCGTTGTTAAACTCTTCCGCACAATGAAAATTAACATTATGAAATGGCTTATCTTCATACACGCCAATTCTTTCTTCAATACCTATAATTTTCATGACCTTAATTTTCTCCTTTCGTTAGATTTTGTGTGTAATTTTAGTTGGCGCCTTTCAAATTACAAGCCCAGTTTATCATGCAAAAAGGCTATAAAAAATAACACCATGTGTTACAAAAAAAACACAAAAAAAGCCTATTTTTCAATAGACTATAAAAAGTAAAATTATATAAAGGCTTTAATATAAAGGTTATTCGATGTAACGCAAGTGTGATACATTAAATTTAAAAAAAAATAAATTTTTTTAATTTTTAGTGGTTTTTTTGGGTTTCTTTTGTGCTAAAGGGTCGGGTAATAAATATTCATTTGGTATGCCTATTTGTTTTAATAGTAAGTTACACTCATAAATACTATGCCCTTTGTAATCTTCTACTAGTTTATAATAAGCATAATGTACGGGGTCAGTTAATTTAAAAGTTACCCCAAGTTTAAGAAGTAGTGAACTAAGATTTTGTATATCTATATCAAACACTATACAAAAAGCCGTTAGTTTTTCTAAACTAGGAATAGTATGTGTAAATCGCCAATAAGACATCCTCTCGCACATCATTTTTTCCATGTATAATTCTTGTGTGATTCCTCTTTCAAATAATAATTTTTCTAACGCGTCAAAAAATTCATAATTTATTTTCTTTGAAGTATGAAAATTTATAAAATAGTTATTTATCCATTGTTCTTCAGTATTTAACTTATTTTTTAAATAATCTTCTTCTTTTATAGTATATAAGGCTTTGCGAAGTGCTGGTTTATATGCCTTTTTTGTCAATTCATTTTGTGTAAGTGGTGGAACATCTTTTAAAATATCTTTTATTTTTTCGTCCCATTTTTCTTTAATTTTATCTTGCTTTTCTAAAATCAATAACCTTTTTTGTCTAGCATTTATTCTTTGTTTGCCTTTTTCCATAAAATATATTTCCTTTCATAAAATTAGATTACTTTTTCATTCAGATACTCGAATAAATCGTTATAATGACATTTTGGTTGTCCGTCCCATAAATAAGCATTGATACTTATAGGCTCTTTATTTTTAGAAGTAAGAGGGGACATAACTATATAAGGCGTGTCATTATCTTTACTATTATCAAATTCTATTGATTTTACTATTCCAATGTTATTATCTTCTATAAAGGTGCTACCATCTTTAAATTGATTTTTAGATGGAATAACCAATGCTCTATTTTCTTCGTTATGTGAGTCAAGTTTTAGTTCGATTTCTCTTAATATAACTTGGTTATTTTCTTTTAAATCAACAACTTGAAAAAATTGTATGCAATGTCCTTTTACGCCACAATGCCTATCAGTATAAAAAATATCGCCAACTTTAATACTATCTTGATTTTTTATTTCATTAACCATAAAGCCCGTCCTTTCATTACAATTATACCATTTTTAACCAATGTAATATAGACTCAAACAAAAAATAATTTTGGATCATAATTACTTATACCAAAATTATTTTGCTAATCATTTAAAAAATCATAAAATTCACTTAAAAATATTGAATAGAAAAACCAACCGACTATTATTATACATAGCCATAGTGGTTTATCAAAACTCATATAACTATAACTTGGTATTATAATATATGGGTCTTTGGGAATTGTAAAGGCTAGTAACACAATTATTATATAACCTAATATTGCCATAATTTTAAATAAATTTTTATTCATATAAACACTCCTTTTTTATCTGCAAAATAAAAGTAGTATCCATCTTTAAAACATTTATAAATACTACTTCTTGTTTTAATTATTTAATAATATAAATTGTTATTGTTTTTTCGTGGTCTTGATTATCGTTGTATTTTTCTTTTGGTTGGGTAGATAAGTAAGGGTAAACATCATAACTACTATTTACTTGACTTGGTAAAGCACTTCCTACTAAACCATTATAATTAACATCTATCGTCCAACCATAAATATTAGTATCGGTATTGCTATCATAATCTACTACTTGCCAACGCCATACTAATTTTTTTGTAGTATATTCGCATAATGAACTCGGCTTTGATGTACTCCAACTACCACTTTTTTTATTACAAGTAGGTTTATTAACCTTTAAAGTAAATTCTTCTTCTTTCTTGTTGTTACTGCTATCTACTGCAACATATTTTAGATTATATGTTCCCTCATTATCAAAACTATAATCGCCCTCAATAGTGGCTTTTATTTCTTCTTTTGAATTGTCGCTTACTTTAACACCTTTTAATAGGTCTATTTTACTTCCAACATTTGTGCTTAATTCTTTTTGATACTCAATAGTAGGGGCTTGTGTATCTTCAATAGTTATTTTAAATATTTTTGTTTCTTCTTTTTCTTCTACTTCATATTTGATAGTGATTTCTTTTTCCCCTAGAGTAGATGTATCTATTGTATCGTCTTCACTTAAAATTTTTACTTTATTATCTTTGCTAACTAATGATAATAATTTTACTTCGCTATTGATTTCAAACTTTAAATCTTCTTTCAATAAAATAGTATCTTTTTGTTTTTCCTCTTGTTTTTGATTATCTTTATTATTCATTAAGATAACACCCGTTGTAACTCCACCGCCTACAATAACTATACTTGCTATAATTCCTATAAATAATTTTTTACTTATTTCAAAACCTAAGAACTTCATTTTCTCACTCCTTTTTATTTAACCAGTAAAAGTACAAACTCCGGGTATATGGACTGCAATAGAATAACCATAGGCTTGATAAGTTTGGGTTTTTTCTCCTGTATAATAAGTTGTGCCATTTTCTTCGTATGATATTTCCTTTCCATCTCTTGATGGTGCGGGGAACATTTTTTCAACTCCATTTTGCACAGGGAAGTTAGCATCGCTTACTACTATCCATTTTTTTGTTGGCAACCACCATTCATAATGCCATTTATAAGGATAATTTGCAGTTCTAATAGTTACATATTGTTCTGGACTAAAACTTTCTTGTTTTGTAGTAAATTTATTTTTATATAAATTAACATATTTATAATAAAGAGTATCACATTGTTTAGGGTCTATATTATTAGTTGGTGTATCTTGTTTATTATTAGATGTATTGTTATTGTTATTATTTTTATTAGAATTATTATTTGTTTGTGGTTTGTTATTATTATTTGATGTAGTAGATTTCTTATTTACTTTTAAAGTAAATTCTTCTTCTTTTTTGTTGTTACTACTATCTATTGCAACATATTTTAAATTATATGTTCCCTCATTATCAAAACTATAATCGCCCTCAATAGTGGCTTTTATTTCTTCTTTTGAATTATCATGGTGTTAGTATAGAAATATAGACACAAAAAACTTTAGTAATGGTATACTAAGT
>CAJUNG010000031.1 GCA_910587725.1 uncultured Bacilli bacterium | reverse complement strand
GAAAACATAAAAAATGCTAGAAGTTTTTTCTAATTTCTAACATTTTGTTTATTTACTCTATATTCTAATTTACTTTTATTTTCTAAAAATATCATTAATAAAGTGATCTTCTAACTTTTGACATCGCTCTTTATCCATTTCTTCTAATCTCTCATAAGGATAAGCGATATTCAATTTTTCATACTTTTCTTTTCCCAATTTGTGATAAGGTAAGAAAGTAATCTTAGTAATATTTTCAAGTCCCTTTATCGTTTCATTTAACTTTTGTAAATATTCTTCATTATCCATAAGATTTGGTACAATCACCTGTCTTATCCAAACCTCAGTTCCAGCCTTTTTTAAGACTTCTAAAAATGGCTCTCTTTCCATGATTCTTAGTCCGGTTAATTCTTGATGTTCCTCCTCTGTTACATGTTTGATATCTAAAAGTACTAAATCCACATAATTTAATACTTCTTCATATTTTCCAATTCCAAATCCAGCAGTATCTAAGGCAACATGAATTCCTTCATTCTTTAAAGCTTTACAAGCAGCAATTAAAAAATCAACTTGCAGAAGAGGTTCTCCTCCTGAAAAAGTCACTCCTCCATGATTTCTTTTAAAATATGGTCGGTTTCTTTTTACTTTTTCTACTAGTTCCTCTACACTTATATTTGCATGTTTTAACTCCCACATTTCTGGATTATGACAATACTTACAACGAAGACGACAACCATTCATGAAGATAACGGTTCTAATTCCTGGCCCATCGACCAAGCCAAAAGTTTCAATCGAATCAATACTTCCTAGCATAATTATATTTTCTCATGGAAAGTTCTAGAGATAACTTCCTCTTGTTGTTTTCTCGTTAAGCGATTAAATCTTACGGCATAACCTGAAACGCGAATTGTTAATAATGGGTATTTTTCAGGATTTTCCATTGCATCAATTAATGTTTCGCGATTTAAAACATTGACATTTAAGTGATGCGCTCCTTGTAGAAAATATCCTTCTAATAAAGATACTAAATTTTCTATTTGCTCATCTTTAGTTTTTCCAAGAGATGTCGGAACAATTGAGAACGTATTAGAAATTCCATCTCTACAACAGTTTGCATAGTCTAGTTTTGCTACGGAATTCAAAGAACAAATCGCTCCATTTTCATCTCTTCCATGCATTGGATTAGCCCCTGGTGCAAAAGGAACTCCACAAGCTCTTCCATCTGGCGTTGCTCCTGTTTTTGCTCCATATACAACATTAGAAGTAATCGTTAATACTGATAAGGTTACTTCTGCATCACGGTAAGTTTGATGGATAGATAACTCATGATAAACTTTTTCAAGAATCTCTTTTGCGAGGTCATCTACTCGATTATCATCGTTTCCATATTTAGGAAAATCTCCTTCAATTTGGAAATCTGTAGTAATTCCTTCTTCATTTCGAACCGGTTTTACTTTGGCATGCTTGATTGCAGAAAGACTGTCAGCAACTACCGATAATCCAGCAACACCATAAGCCATCAAACGACGGACCATAGTATCGTGAAGAGCCATCTGTCCTCTTTCATAGGCATATTTATCATGCATGTAATGGATTACGTTCATCGCATCAGAATAGATAGCACACATCTTTTCAATTACTTTAAAGTAAGATGCCTTCACTTTCTCATAATCTAGAACTTCATCTTCCATTTTATCGATTCCCTCGATAATCGTTCCTCCTTTTACTTCGTCAACTCCACCATTAATTGCGTAAAGTAGCGCCTTAGCAAGATTGCATCTCGCTCCGAAGAACTGCATATCTTTTCCTACTCTCATTGCTGATACACAACAAGCAATTGCATAATCATCCCCATATAAAGGACGCATTACATCGTCATTTTCATATTGAATAGCATCTGTTTCAATCGACATTTTTGCGCAATACTTTTTGAAGTTTTCTGGCAAGAACTCGCTCCAAAGAACTGTGATATTTGGTTCTGGTGATGGGTCAAGATTCGTTAAGGTATGCAATATACGATATGAAGTTTTTGTCGCCATACTTTGTTTTTCTTCGGTTACTCCTCCTAATGCTGCCGTTACCCAAGTTGGGTCTCCCGAAAATAACTCATCATAATCTGGCGTTCTCAAATGACGTACGAGACGTAGTTTAATAACCAATTGGTCAATTAATTCTTGGGCTTCAACTTCCGTAATCGTACCATTCTTTAAGTCTCTTTCAATATAAATATCTAAAAAGGCATCCACTCTACCTAGTGACATCGCTGCACCATTGTTTTCTTTTACCGCAGCAAGATAACCAAAGTATAACCATTGTACTGCTTCTTTGGCATTTTCTGCTGGTCGAGAAATATCAAAACCATACTTTTCTGCCATCTTTTGGATTTCTTCTAAAGCTCGGTACTGCTCGCTAACTTCTTCTCTTAAACGAATGGTACCTTCATTCATTGGTGAAGTTAAATTATCCCAATCTTTTTTCTTTTCTTCTCTTAAAAAGTCAGTTCCATAAAGGGCGATTCGACGATAATCCCCAATAATTCTTCCTCTTCCATAAGCATCGGGAAGTCCAGTTAAAAGACCTACATGACGTGCTTTTCTTACACTTTCTGGATACGCATCAAATACTCCTTGATTATGCGTTTTACGAAATTCATTAAAATATTTATCTACGGTTTTATCTAGTTGATACCCATAAGCGCCTAACTCTTGATAAACCATCCGAATTCCCCCGTAAGGGTTAACCGCTCTTTTTAATGGAGCATCTGTTTGTAATCCAACGATGACTTCACTAGACTTATCAATGTATCCGGCATCATAAGAATTAATCCCTGCCATATGTACAGTATCAATATCTAAAACATGTTTCTTTAACTCTTCTTTTAGTAAATCACTACATTTATTCCATACCTTTTGCGTATTCTCGGTTGGTCCTTCTAAAAAAGATTCATCCCCATCATATTTTTGATAATTCTTTTTAATAAAATCTTGGACATCTACTTCATTTGTCCATTTTCCTTCTTTGAAACTTTTCCATGCTTCTTTCATTTTGCATCCTCCTTATGTATTTGTTATTTTACCATGTTTTTTTCTTTCGATAAATAGAAGAAAAACATTTTTACACAACTTGACAATAAATTTCTAATGAATCGATAAAATTCCTAAATCTTCATCAATCGTTCCCATATGATAAAGAATGAGAACTTCCTTAACTTTCTCTTCTTTTAAGTAATCTTGAATACTGAGTTTATAAAATCTTGGGTCGATAATATGAATTTTTTCATAATGATGAAGAAGGAATGGAACGATACTATTGGCATAGCTATCTTTGATGATGAGAAGTTCTTTTCCATTTTGAATTTTTTGATTAGTAATTTGAATCAAGGGATGATTGTTATCTAAAAAGTAGGAATATTTATCTTTTTTGGTTAAATACTTTTCTTCATATAAAGTATTCGTAATTCTTTTCGATAGGACATAATTCACTTCATATTCCATCCCATCTTTTAAAAATATATGTATTTTATCCGGTGGTAAATCATCTTTTATCACTTTTGAATAGAGTGTTCCTCGAAAGTCATCAGTGACTTCTTGAATAGAAAATTCTGTAGTTGCTAGTGGAAGCAAGTTTTTTTCTTTACAATACTCCCGGTAAGCAACATATGCCCCATAACTAGTCCAATGATGGTCCAAGCGATAAAATACAGGATGTTTTTTATTTTCCTCTTGCAAGCTATCCCACACGGAAATATTGGCAAAATCTAAAGCTTTAGAAATTTGTTCTATGGTCTCTTTTTGATTTCCAGTAATTGCATTTTTCGGAAGTCGTTCTTGATTAATCGCAATACTTGTTGGTACTAGCATCAAGTTTACTTCAACATTTTCTAAACCCTGATAAAAAGAATTCAACACTTGAATGATACGATTCGTATTTTTTGGTTCATTATACTTTTCTAACAAGTAGTCTTCGCTACCAAAGTAAACCCCATTGACTTCTTCTTTTCCAAGAAACAAATCCGTATTCGTTTTCATATTCATGAATAGATTCCGAAAAGGAAAGTGGTCTTGCAAATAATCTTCTACTTTTTCTATATATTCTCCTTGAATAAGACTTTCTAGTGAGAAGGTTGGAAAATTTGCTAAATAACGGTTTTCATTTTCTGAAAATCGCTCTTTTTTACTGATTAAGAAGAAAAGCGAAAAGATTAGCACTATCCCAGCAAGAAAACAAGCAAAAATTTTAAAATATAAATTATTTTTCATCATTCACCTCTAAAATCGAAAATATAGGAATGGATTGTAACTACTAGAAACTAAGTAAGAAATACTAATCAGTAGCAAAATAACATAAATAAGAAAAACGAAAAGAGAATATAGAAAGTGATTTTCCCATTGCCAACGTTTGATTAAACTTTGAACTTTAGGATAAATTGGCATGGAGAAAAGGATAGTCATAAGAAATAAGAAAAAGTAATTTTTTAAATAAAAGAAGAAGGTAGAATCTACAAAATGATTTCCTAGCCCACAAAATAAGATTTTTCCATATGTAAACACTTTTGTAATATCATCAAAGGCAAAAATCATCCAACCGATAAGAAGGAGAAAAATTGTATAGAGATGCTTAATCATATTCGGAAGGTGGTCAATATACTTTTTTAGCACATATTTTTCTAGTAATAGGAGTATACCAAAATAGAGTCCCCAAAGGATAAAGTTCCAAGCGGCACCATGCCAAAAACCGGTAAGAAACCAAACAATCATAATATTGCGAATCTGTCTTGCTTTGTTCACTCTACTTCCACCTAAGGGAATATAAACATAATCTTTAAACCAACTAGAAAGAGAAATATGCCATCTTCTCCAAAATTCAGTAATGCTTTTCGAAATATAAGGATAGTTAAAGTTTTCTAAGAAAGTAAATCCTAGCATTCTTCCCATACCAATTACCATATCGCTATATGCACTAAAGTCAAAATAAATTTGGAGGGCAAAGGCGATTAAACCAAGCCATGCCGTAAGAGAAGATAGACTTTCTAGATTCATCGAAATCGTCGTCCATAAAAGTCCGATATTGTTGGCTAATAAGACTTTTTTAAATAGACCTTGGAAAAAACGGAAAAGTCCTATAGTGAAATTTTCTAAATTAATTTTTCTTGTACTTAACTCTTGATGGACAGTTTCATAGCGAACTATTGGACCAGCAATTAATTGAGGAAACATGCATACGTAAGTAAGATAGGTGAAATAGTTTTTTTCTACGGGTACATTTTTTCGGTAAACATCAATCGTATAACTCATGCTTTGGAAAGTGTAAAAGCTAATCCCAATCGGTAATGGTAAATTTAAAAGTGGTAAGGATGTAGAAAAGGTTGAATTTATCAGTTGAATTAAAAAGTCACTGTATTTAAAAAATGCTAACAGTCCAAGGTCGATAAAAAGGGAAAATAAAAGATATCGTCTTGTTTTCTTTACCGTTTTCGTTTGGCTTATTTTTTTACTCCACCAATAGTCGGAAAAGGTTGTAAAAATCATCAAAAAGATATAAATTGGTTCTCCCCAAGCATAAAATAATAAACTAAAAATTAATAAAATTATATTTTTTCCTTTGATTCCCCAACAATTTTGTGGAATTAAATAATAGCACAACAGAAATATAGGAAAAAAGAAAAACAAAAAAGGAATACTGCTAAATACCATAATAAAATCCTCCTAATGGGTATATTTTTTCTTTTTTTAAGGAAAGAAAAAGAAGCAAGATGCTCCTCATTCTATTTTTAATTTTTATTCTTTACAATTTTCAATGGCATCTAACACACGATTGTTATCTTTAGAAATAATATACACAAGATAGTCACCGATTTCTTTTTCTAGTCTTCCTTTGACAAGTTCGTATTGGTCAGGAAGGTAAGTACTCCATTGTTGTTCTTGATTTTCTAAATAAGTTTTCATCGCATCTTTTACGGTATCTTTCTTTCCTTTGGCCGGTTTAATTACCATGTAACTTTCTGCAGAAACAATTGCCATTGGCATTTTAATAATATATTCTTCTACATCATCTTTTTTAAGTCCGAGGATACTTTCTAATTGACTTTCGTCGATATCTCCAACCATAGAGAATAATGGTACATAACGATTTTCTTGGTAAAGATTCCATGCTTTTTCGTTATCTGAAGAAACAAGATAAATTAGGCAATCATCTGCTTCTTCTACACGTAACTTTCCTTTTTCTTTTGCACTTTTATAGTAAGTATCTAACTCTTTTTTTAGTGCATCTTTCTTTCCTTCAGCAGGTCGTCCAATAAAATAAGAAAAACCATCTTTTCCTTTTTCTGTTATTGCCATCCAATATTTTGTATTTCCTTCTTCTTCTAAAATATTTTTCTCGCTAATTCCTACCTCTGACAATTGATAAACATCCGTTAAATCTTCTCCGAATAGTCCAGAGTTTACTAATGCATCGATTGCACTGATATAACTGACTTCTTTTCCTTTTAAAGTGTCAACAGCATCTCTCACTTTTTCTAAATTCAATTTTTCTTTCGTACATCCTGTCATGCTTCCTAGAATAAGAATAGCAACACAAAATAATACAATCTTTTTTAAATTTTTCATTACTTTCTTCCTCCTAGTTCATTCTAACAAATTTTTTTAGGAAAATCAACCAAGAAAAAATGAATTTGTAATATCTGTAATATCCTAAAGTAAAACCTCATACATTTTTCTAGGAGGCATGGACTTATGGGAAATGGATTAACCAAAAAGGAAGTTTTAGAATCTAGAAAAAAATATGGGACAAACCAGATTACGACAAAAAACAATACAAGCTTTTTTAAACTTTTTTTAGAGACTTTAGGAGATCCAATCATTAAGATTTTACTTATTGCTTTAGCGGTCAAAACCATCTTTTTATTTTCTCATTTTGATTGGTTTGAAACGATTGGTATCGTCGTTGCCATTTTACTTGCATCGTTTATTTCTACCATTTCAGAGTATGGTTCTGAAGAAGCATTTAAACAATTACAAGAGGAATCTTCTAAAATCAAATGTAAAGTTCGGCGCGAGGGAAAAATTATGGAAGTGGTCATTGATGAAGTCGTTACTTCAGATATCGTACTTTTGCAAACTGGCGATAAGGTTCCCGCAGATGGTATCATTATTCATGGAAGTCTCATGGTCGATGAATCTAGTTTAAATGGAGAGGCAAAAGAAGTTTATAAATCTAAAGATAAGAATGCGAATATTTATCGAGGATGTATCATCACCTTTGGGGATGCATTCATGGAAGTAAAAAAAGTGGGAGATGCTACCTTTTATGGAAGAATGGCACAAGAATTACAGGAAAAGACACCAGATAGTCCATTAAAGATTCGGCTTCGCGGACTTGCGGGCATCATTAGTAAAATTGGCTATTTTGGAGCTTTTTTAGTGAGTATTTCTTATCTATTTTCAGAAATATTTGTGCAAAATGGATTTGAGGGAGCCAAAATCATGGCGACAATTACGAATGTTCCCCATCTCTTTGGACTGTTTCTCTATGCCCTGACTTTAAGTGTTACGATTATCGTCGTTGCGGTTCCTGAAGGGTTACCGATGATGATTACTTTAGTTTTATCTTCTAATATGCGAAGAATGCTTAAAAATAATGTTCTCGTTCGAAAGATGGTAGGAATTGAAACGGCTGGAAGTCTAAATATTTTGTTTACCGATAAAACGGGGACACTCACCAAAGGGAAACTTGAAGTGGTTGGTTTTTTAAGTGGTGCAGGAGTTGAATATAAAAGTGAAGTTGAACTTTTACCTTATTCTAAACTACACAAATCTCTTAAGCACTGTTCTCTTTATAATAATGCAAGTTCATTTAATAGTGAGAAACAGGCCATTGGGGGAAATATTACCGACCGAGCAATTTTAAACTTTATTGAAACTGACCCTGCATTACGGTTTAAACGGCTTGAAACGATTCCCTTTGATAGTGCAAAAAAATATTCTTCTTGCAGTATATTAGAAGATAAAAAGATTAACTACATCAAGGGGGCACCTGAGGTGTTACTTCCACTTTGTAAGACTTATTTATCAGAAAATGGAACGAAGAATCTAATCGATACGAGAAAAGAGGAATTAACGAAAAAATGGAAACTGATGACAAGTCGAGGAATTCGTGTGATTTTACTAGCATTTAATGATAGTATTCAGTATCAAAATCTAGAAGATTTAACCCTTATTGGACTATATTATATTAAGGATGAAGTTAGAGAAGATGCCATTCGGGGTGTAGAGATGGTTAAAAATGCGGGAATTCAAACGGTCATGATTACAGGGGATGCTAAAGATACGGCAACTGCCATTGCTAAAGAAGTGGGAATTTTAAAGGACGATGCGGATGTTGTTTTAACTAGTGATGAATTAAAAAAAATGCGGGATGAAGAGGTTAAAATGATTCTTCCTAAGTTAAGGGTAGTGGCTAGAAGTTTACCACAAGATAAAAGTAGATTGGTTCGTATTAGTGAAGAAGAAAATTTAGTCGTAGGAATGACGGGAGATGGAGTCAACGATGCTCCTGCTTTAAAACTTGCCGATGTTGGTTTCGCTATGGGAAGTGGAACGGAAGTCAGTAAAGAAGCTTCCGATATTGTCATTTTAGATGATAATTTTTTATCGATTTCGAAGGCTGTCCTTTATGGAAGAACAATTTTTAAAAGTATTCGTAAATTCATCATTTTTCAATTAACCATCAATTTATGTGCGGTTAGTTTATCCATTATTGGCCCCTTTATCGGAGTTGAGTCTCCTGTTACAGTCATTCAAATGCTTTGGATTAATATGATTATGGATACCCTTGCTGGAATTGCCTTTTCTTATGAAGCTCCTCTTTCTGAATATATGGAAGAACCTCCAAAGGAAAAGGAAGAGGCAATCATTAATTCTTATATGTTAGGAGAAATCCTATTTACTGGTACATTTTCTTTTCTCCTTTGTCTATTTTTTCTAAAAAGTCCATTAATCTTTTCTATGTATCGTCCTCATCCAGAGAATCGATATTTTATGACAGCATTTTTTGCCCTTTTCATCTTTATGGGAATTTTCAACGGATTCAATGCTAGGACACACCGAATCAATATTTTTGCCAATGTGCTAAAAAACCATGTTTTTCTCTTTGTGACGCTTCTCATCACTATCGTTCAACTTTATCTGATTTATTTTGGTGGAGAAATGTTTCGTTCGTTTGGTCTTACTTTCTTTGAACTAGAGTTCACGATTTTACTTTCTTCTTTAGTGATTCCCATCGATTGGATACGTAAGATAGGATTAAAGGTATTAGGGAAAAAACGAGGAGTTTAACCGGTCTAAAAAAATCTCTATTTCTAGGGATTTTTTTATTTTAAATATACCAAATGGGAACTAAGTAATTATTTTTATCGATAGGGAAAATATCCTCTATCATATATAAGACCATCCCATTTCCTACTTTATGTTTACTTCTTTCTATGTTTTTACTTTTTTCCTCGCCCGCATGCCCTTTTATTTTCATTTTCTTCCACTCTTCTTTTTCTACTTGTTTCTTTTTTTCTGGTATCCTAATGGATTTAATGATGTATTTTCTAAACTAGGTAAGATTTTTGAAGCACCATACCAAAATGTTTCGCTAAACTTTATTATCTCTTCGGATTTTAGAAATTGTTCCACTTGTATTTTATATTGCGCTGTATCAAAATTCTTTTCATTTAACTCGATGAATACATCTTTATTCTTGGCATAGATTGTTTGACATTGTCCATAACTCAAAGAAGCTTTTTCTTTGGAGAAACGTTTTTCATAACATAATTCATAAGAACCCGTTAGACGGTAAAATTCTACTAGAATATCCCAACAATTAGCTTTTAATTGAAACATTTCTTCTGAAAAAACTAGGGAGAGAAAAGTTCCATTGATTTGGATTATCTCTCCTAATATGGAAATATGGTAAGTCTCTCCTAGCTCTTTCAGTTCCATTTTATGTTCTGAATAGGAAGGCCCCATATGCTTAAATATCTGTTGTTGATTCTCTTCTCTAATTTTTAAGTCGTTCAATAGTACTTTTAATATTCTTAAGTTTTCCTTATTCATCACATATATCCTCTAATTATGAGTAGGTACCCAAAATTAGCCTTTCTTTTCTATTTTTTACTTTGTAGGATTACCGTATTTAAACGTGGGTTTCCTTTCACCATAAAGCTATAATCTTGACTAGTCTTCAGGGATAATTTACCCAGGCTTTTACTGACAATTCTCAAGCTGACTCTTTTTATCTGTTTATTATACTCCAATTTTTCTAAAATTCTAGTCTTTTGTCACTTACTTGTCACTTTAACTGGTTATACTTAATCTTGAAAGGAAGGATTCTATGGAAATTTTGAAAGTAGAACATTTAACAAAAATTTATGGAAAAAAGGAGTCAGAAGTGATTGCTTTAAATGACGTTTCTTTTTCCGTTTGTAAAGGAGAATTTGTCTCTATTGTCGGGGCAAGTGGAAGTGGAAAGTCTACTCTACTTCATTTACTTGGTGGGGTGGATAAACCAACAAGTGGAAAAGTATTGATTGATGGAGTGGATATTTATGGGATGAAGGAGGATGAACTAGCAATTTTTAGAAGAAGACAAGTTGGACTAATTTATCAGTTTTATAATTTAATTCCGATTTTAAATGTCGAAGAAAATATTAAGCTTCCTTTAGAATTAGATGGAAAAAAAGTAAACTCGGAAGAAGTCGAAGAAATGCTTGATTTGCTAGGTCTTACCAAAAGAAGAAATCATTTACCGAATGAACTTTCTGGTGGTCAACAACAAAGAGCATCGATTGGAAGAGCAATGCTTACACACCCAGCCATTATTTTAGCAGATGAACCGACGGGTAACTTGGATTCGAAAGCAAGTGATGAGATTGTTAGTTTATTAAAAAAGTCAAATCAAAAATACCATCAAACCATTATTATGATTACGCACAATTTAGAACTTGCGCGTCTTGCCGATAGAATGATAAGAATCGAAGATGGAAAAATTGTTGCGGAGGGATAGCATGAAAGTTTTATTGGATATTACCAAACGTAATTTACTTCTTAATCAAAGAAGAAGTATTGTCACGATGATTGGCATATGTCTTGCTACTGCCTTAATTACTAGTGTCTTAGGAATGTTTACTAGTTTTCAAAAGACTTTAGTAAAATCTTGTATTCAAGACAGGGGATATTATCATCTACGTCTTAAAAATGTTCGTGAGGAAGATTTTTTAACGATGAAAAATCATCGTCTTGTTTCAGATATTTATTCGCTTGGAAGTGTTGGATATAGTAAACTTTCCTCTTCTTCTAAACCTTACTTGCATTTGTTCACCTTAAGAAATAGTGTAGACTTTGAAAAATTTTCTTTTGAAATCATCGAAGGAAGAAAGCCAGAAAATAGCCAAGAAATTGTCATTAGTGAAAAGATTTTAGATGCGGGAAATGCTTCGTTTCAACTAGGAGATAAAGTCACTATGGATATCGGCGACAGAATGAGTCTTGATGGCCTTATTTTAACCCCAGGAACTTTATATGACGAAGATAAGGAAGAAATAAAAAATATAGAACAAAGAGAGTTTACCATTGTAGGAATCATCAAACGTCCAAGTTTTCAAATAGAAGATTATTATGACCCAGGATATAGCGTGATTACGGTTGGCGTCAACACGCAAAAAAATGATATATTTCTTGCTTTAGCCCACCCTTTTTCTTATCAAAAAGACATTCCCAAGTTATTAGGAAGTTCCTCTTGGCAAGATTTAAGCGTAGATGAGGCAAATTATGATTATGAAATCAATCATGAACTTTTAAGATGGGAAGTGTTTAAATTTAGTGATAAAACCATTTCGATGCTTTATACAATTTGTTTCGTGGTTGTTTCTGTCATTTTATTTACGAGTATCTTTTGTATTCGAAATGCATTTCAAATCTCAACGACGGAAAAGACAAAAATGTATGGAATGCTCTCTAGTATCGGAGCAACAAAAAAACAACTTTATCGTTGTTCTTTATTAGAAGCGTTTCTTTTAGGCATCATTGCTATCCCTCTTGGGATTTTCTCAGGAATTTTAGCAATTGTCATTTTGGTTAGTGTAATTAATTTACTGATTTCTAGCTTTTTAACTACTGAAGTTGTGGTGTTTATTCATCCGTTCATTATTCTAATCTCTATCTTGCTCGGTTTATTCACCATTTATTTTTCGGCAAGATCTAGTGCGAAAAGGGCAAGTAAAATCTCTCCGATTATGGCGATTCGTAGTAGTCAGGATGTGTTTATCTCAAGAAAGAAAATGAAAACACCAAAGTTTATCTATCGATTCTTTAACATCGGTGGGGTAATTGCCTATAAAAATTTACAAAGAAGTAAGAAAAAATATCGAACGACGGTGATTTCTTTAATTGTTAGTATCTCTATCTTTATTATTATGAATAGTTTCTTAAGCTATGGATTCCAAACGACCGACTTCTATTATAAGAATTACCCCTACTCGATTCAAATTAGAAATATTTCTGATTCTGATGTTCATCAGGTATTATCTTTAGAAGGGATTAAAAAAAGTTATTCAATTTATGAAGCAGATGCACTTCTTACTGTTTCTGATAGCGATAAAATCAATGCTAGAGATGATGAGGTTTTCTATACTTGTGAAACAGGTGGAGATTGTATAGAATCAGAGACCCCAGTCACTAATTTAAATATTATTGGACTTACGGATAGTGAATTCAAGGAATATGTAAGAAAATTAAATTTGAATTATGAAGATAGTCTTCGAAAAGGGATTTTAATTGATGACTCTGCTTATACAATAAACGGAAAAACTTATTTTGAAAGAAGATATCGTTATCAAAAAGGAGATGTCATTTTAGGAAAAATTCATCAACTACCACTTGAAGTCGAAGTTGCGAAAGTGACTAAGACGCGTCCTGTAGGTCTTGAGAACTCGTATACCTCTGATGGAATGTTGGTGGTCAATATCGAACAGTATAAAGATTTGCATTTCACCTTAGATGTCCTTTCTATTGATACAGATGTGTCCGATTCGGTAGAAGATAATGCCCTTAAAATTTCTAGTCAAATGAATGTTTACAACATTGAAAAACAAGCCAGGGAACAACGTTCGATGATTCTTATTGTATCGATTTTCCTTTACGGATTCATTCTTGTCATTACATTAATTGGTGTTACTAACATTTTTAATACGATACTTGCGAATATGGAACTTCGAAAAAGGGAGTTAGCTATGTTAAAAAGTATTGGTATGACAAAAAAAGAATTTCGACGAATGCTCAATTTAGAGACGATTCTTTATTCGACGAAGGCATTGTTCTTCGGAATTATCATCGGTCTTATCGGAAGTTATTTGATTTACTATGCTTTTAGTAAAGGAATTGAATTTGCCTTTGAAATTCCATTTCCAGCAATTTTCATTAGCATTATTTCTGTATTCTTACTGGTATTTTGGATTATGCGCTTTTCTATGAAAAAGCAAGAGAAGCAAAATATTCTCGATATGATTCGTGATGAAAATATATAAGAGGGTGCTTTTTAGCATCCCTTTTCTTACGATTTATCGTTTATTTTAGGAAGGTTATCTATTTTTATGTTATGATAAGATATCGATACTTTTTTAGGAGGAGGAAAATGAAAATATTATTTGTTGAAGATAATCCGACAATTGCCAAAGGACTTTGTTATTCATTAGCCCAAAATCATTATGATACCATCTGGGTGGATTCTTGTTTAAAAGCTAGAGAAATACTTTCTAAGAATGTGTTCGACCTTCTTTTATTAGATGTTACTCTTCCTGATGGAAATGGGTTTCAACTATATCAAGAAATTCAGGACATGGTAAAAATTCCAACGATTTTTCTTACAGCTAAGGACGAGGAAGAGGATGTAATTTGTGGGTTAGAGCTCGGTGCAGACGATTATATTACGAAACCTTTTTCAACTAAGGAAGTGTTACTTCGTATCAGTAAAATTTTATCTAGACAGGAAAGAGGTAAAAAGGTTATCATTGAGGGAATTACCTTTGATGTGGATAAACAAACGGTTTATTCTGATGGAGTTGAAATTGTTCTCACTTCTTTAGAAAGAAAAATTCTTTTTTATCTTATTCAGAATAAAAATAAGGTGGTCACTAGAGAAAGTTTACTAGATAAAATCTGGGAATGGACAGGAAATGATGTGGAGGATAACACCATTACTGTATACATGAAGAGGATTCGAAAAAAATTGGAGAAAGAAATCATTATCACACTAAAAGGAATGGGGTATCGGATAGATGAATAATCGATGTTTTTCTACTAAGCATACAGTTGGAATTGCGACCTTCTTTTTTCTATTCATGATGATTTGTTTTTTTACTGTCTTTTATTTTTATCATCAAAAGCAAGTCGCCACTTCGAATCAAGTACTTTCTGGGATTTTAGGAAAATTAGAAGAGAAATATCCGGAATTAACTAAAGAGGAAATCATTGAAGTGTTAAACGGAAATGGAAATTTTTCTTATGATTTGTCTGAATTTGGTATTGATATTCAAAAAGATGCATTTATTTTACAGGAAGAAGATAATTTTTCTTTTTATGTCAAAGTTTTTTTCTCCGTTTCTTTCTGTCTTTTGGTGCTTTACTTTTTCCTTCTCTTCTTTTTTTACTCGCGGTATCAAAAAAATATGCGAAAACTTATTTCGTATATGGAGTCTCTTCAACAAAAGAATTATGATTTAAAGATTCAAGAAAATAAAGAGGGAGTTTATTCTATTTTAAAAAACGAAATTTATAAAACTACTGTGATGTTGCAAGAAATGGCCGAAGAATCAAAACAAGATAAATGGCGACTTAAAAATTCTTTATCGGATATCTCTCATCAATTAAAAACACCGCTAACTTCGATTTCTATCCTACTGGATAATCTGTTAGAAGGAAGAGAAATGAGTGAAAAAAAGCGATTAGAATTTTTACGTTTTATCAAAAGAGATATTTTTCATATTCAGGAACTGGTGCAATCGATTTTGACATTATCTCGGTTCGACGCTGATGCGATTACTTTTTCGAAATCCACGACCTCGGTTAATGATTTGTTAGTGCAAGCTATTGAGAAGGTTTCTACTCTAGCGGATTTGAAATCAATTACAATTTCGATTATCGGAAGTAAGGATGCGATAATTAATTGTGATGTTACTTGGCAAATAGAGGCGATTTCTAATATTTTGAAAAACTGTTTAGAACATTCTTTAGAGGAAAGTGAAATTCATGTTTCCTATGATGATAATCCTTGTTTTTTAAAAATCACGATTCAAGATTTTGGGTGTGGCATTTCTAAAGAGGAGCTACCACATATCTTTGACCGATTTTATCAAGGAAGAAACACTTCTAAGGAAGGCGTTGGCATTGGACTTGCCTTGGCAAAATCAATTATCGAGCACGATCAAGGAATTATTCGCGTGACATCAGAAATAAATCATGGTACGACATTTACAATTCTTTATTTTTATGAATAAGAAAAACAGGACTTACAATTTTTGTAATCCCGTTTTTTATTTTGTTTTGAACTTTAAGATTGAGGAGCAAGAACGACACGGAAGGAAATATACGTATTCACCCCACCACTACCGTAGCTGAACGCAAAGGCACCAGACTCGACACCGTGGTACCAATCCCCACCGCGTTCGAACCAGGGGTGGTTAGGGAGGACGAAGTACGCTAAATCTCCATGCCAACTCATACGATACCTTGCACTCCCATCTGGGTCCTGTACCTTTCCAAATGGTCCAATTTCACGTGTAGCGTCTCCTAATAGTCCTGTTTGGTATTTACTACCATCCATTACCGTATTAGAATACTGATCATAGTATTTTTTCCACTTATTATTTGTGAAAAAATCTCCGTAGATGTTGGTTAATCCACTATCTCCTCCTACTGCACTCGCATTGACATTGTAACCCATCACATATTCCCATGCCCCACCGCTCGTATCGTAGATTCCGGTGATGTTTCCTGTCGTACTTGCATTGTAACCAGTTGGAGTATTATAAGGTAAAGTAACGTTGGCATTTATTCCATTTAGGTTTCCCTCAATACTTGTTCCTTTGTTATATCCTAAGGTTGGTTCTGAAATAGAGGCATATCCCGTTTTATAGGAATTGTTATTGTTAGCCCTTACGCTCATCATACTTCCGTATCTTGAATGTTGTAAGTAGGCTACACTCCCCCACTCCATATTTTTCATCATATGACTTTCGTCTTCTCTTAAATAATCGTAACTCACCTTGAAGGCATTTCCTACAGTAATGTTTCTCCAGCTATAAACATCTGGTTTTATCTGTAATTTTGTACTATCACTAGAATTAACCTGAGCAGTTTCTGTGGATGTTGCTCCCTTATAACCAGATTCGAACTTTCCTACCCAGAATCCATTCGTATCAAATGAAGTAAATGCTGGATGTGTTAACCATTCATCTTTTTTGGTTCCATTAGATATCGGTGTTGTTTTTCCTTCAAATTCTACTTCGATTTCTTGTACGCGGTTTTCTAAATTTGTAGCTCCGGTATATGCTGTATCATTGAATATTTTATATTTGTATCTCGGAATCCAAACAAAATAACTTTCAATATTTTCTTCGGGAATGACCTCTCCATTTTCGTAAGTTACCGTTTTATCTAATAACACTACGGCATTTGCCCATAGTTTTTCCTCATAACTATACCATTTATCATAAAGGACTGCCCTATGTACAGTTCCATCATTTTCAATCGTTACGGGAATTAAGTTATCGGAAAGTATTGGGTCAGCTCCATTTAAAATAGACTCTGTATAAATTTCTTTAGGAATTTGTTCTGCACTGACTTGGATTCTAAATTTTAAACTTTTACCTTGAATAATTTCATTATCGGTAACACTATCCCTTATCCATAGACGAAGTGAGTATTCAATCGTTTCGTTACCACCAATAAGACCTGTATCAATCACTAAATTTTCTAAAGTATCTAATAAATCAATTGAGGTTTCTCCATTTTTAGTTAAACCTAATTTAACATCACTAAAAGATAGTCTTTCACCAGTCGTAATATCTTCTAAACTCAATGTGTAACTTGCTTTTTCATCTGAATTATTGATTAGACGAAAATCAAACGACTTACTTAGCATTCCTACTTCATCATAAACAGGTAAAGTATTATCAATCGTAAAGTTATCATCTTCTTCTAAATCGATATTTAAGTTCCCGACCGTAATCACTTGACGTCTTGTCCCATTGATTGTTACATTGATGAAGGCATAAGTTACACTTAAAAAGATAACAAAAATACTCGTTAAAAATATTGTGATTTTTGCGACCTGCTTTTTATTTTCTTTCTTCATTAAATTTCACCTTCTTAGATTGTTACCTCTTGTTATTCTAAAAACAAGAGATAAATTTTACTCGATTTTACTTATTTTATGGAGTAAGGACAACTCGAAAAGAAATATCTGCTCCTGCCTCTCCATTTGGGTTATTAAAGGCAAATATCCCAGAAACAACACCGTTAAGCCAATGCCCTCCTCGTGCAAACCAAGGATAAGTAGGTACAATAAAGTAGGCTAAATCTCCATACCAACTCGTACGATGTCTTTGGTTTCCATCTGGATCTTGAATATTTCCAAACGGTCCCATTTCACGAGTTGCATCTCCTAATATTCCACTCTGATATTTGGTGTTATCTATTATTGAATTAGAATATTTGTCATAATACTTGTTCCATTGATTATTAGAAAAAAAGTCATTATAATTATTTACCAATTCACTAGCTCCACCTAAAATTGTTGCTTCTATATTGTATCCCATAGTGTATTCCCAAGCTCCACCAGACATATCATAGATTCCAGTAATATTTCCGGTTGTTGATGCAACATTTCCTATCTTACTGTTATATGGTAAGGTAATATTTATATCGGTTCCAATCAAATTTCCTAGAATACTTGCTCCTCCATTGTATCCTAAAGTTGGTTCATTAACACTTGCATATCCGGTTTTATAGAAACTGTTGTTGTTATTTCTTACACTCATACTACTTCCATAATTAGAATGTTGTAAGTATGCTACTGCTCCCCATTCTGTATTTTTTATCAAATGACTTTCATCACTTCTTAAATAATCATAGCTTACTTTGAAGGCATTGCCGAGAGTTACGCCTCTCCAACTATAAACATCTGGTTTAATTTGTAGTTTTGTACTATCATTAGAATTTACTTGAGCAGTCTCTATTGAGGTTGCTCCTTTATACCCAGATTCATATTTTCCTACCCAAAAACCTGTTGAGTCAAAGGATAAGAAGGCAGGATGGGTCATATAATCATAAACCTTACAGTTTCCATTTCCACTCGTTGGGGTTGTACATTCTCCTTCTTTAGCATCTGTTGTATTCTCTGTTCCAAAACGAATCGGAATGGTATGAACTTTGCTACTATCCATATTAGTAACGCCAGAATGCTCTTCTAAGTTCCAGAGCTGATAACTATACTTTGGTATCCAGACAAAATAACTTTGAATATCATTTTCTGGAATGATTTCTCCTACCTTTACTTCTTTCGTTTTATCTTCTAAAACTATAGCATTCGCCCATAGCTTATTTTCATAATTATACCATTCATCGTATAGACTTGCTCTTCTTACCACTCCATCACTTTCTATTTTTACAGGAATTAAGTTATCTGTTAACACTGGGTCGGTTCCATTTAAAACCGTATCCTGATAGACTTCTCCATTTTGTTCTCCTTCGATTCTTAAATGCCCTGAATATTTTGTTCCTTTACAATCATTTCCTGCATTTAATCCTAACCAGATTTTCAAGGTATAGTTATATGTCGTATTTCCTGGAATCGTCGTTGAATGAAGTACTCGATTTCCTTTAGTTCCTAAATCCTCAATTCCTTCTGTTTTATCGATTGACTCTTCATTCATGGTTAAATTATAACGAAGTCCATAAATCGGCGTGGTTGAATCATCATCTTCATCTAAATATATCGTATAAGTAACAGGAAAGTTTTCCTCATTCACAATTGAAAAGAGATATGGAGTTGTCTCTTTTCCTTCTTTGTCAGTTACAGGAATATTTTTACTTCCACTTACGATATCCCCAACATTTTTTGATTCATCTAAATAGATTCTTAAGCTATTTACTGTTAACACATACTTCTTTGTTCCTCTTAAATTTACCAGAAAGTATGCAAAACTTGTTCCTAAGGCAAACATTGCAATTAATAATAATACAATGAATATTCTTTTTTTCTTCATTTAAATCCCTACTCTCTTAAAAGATCATACCCCCCCCCCAGACATTTTTGTCAAGGGGTATTGCCATATTTGGATGTTAGTATATTTATTAGACAACTACTTCAGGGGGTATCAATTTCGTAGTTGTTATGATAAAATAGAACAAATTTTTATGCCGAGAAAACTACTTGATCAATAGGCAGAGTGAATCCGTAATGCTTTTGCTAAGCTAAAAATTTATTTTTAGCTTGGCTACCTTAAACAGGATTCACTCTAAGTTCCTGTTGTCAAGTAGGCAAATTGGAATAAATATTTGTTCAGAAAGGATGTGATTTTATGGCTCAATCTTACTCCAGAGATTTCAAAAAAATGATTACTGAATTGATTATTCTAAATCATCACTCTACCATTAAAACTGCAGAGGAATTTAACGTTCCTTTAAAAACTTTAGAAAACTGGATTACAGCTTATAATAAAGATAATCATTGCTTTGATCCAGATTACATTTCTCCTCAAGAAAGAATTAATCAATTAGAAAAGGAAAACAAGAAATTAAAAGAAACCAATGAAATAATGAACCACCCCGCTGCAGAGCAGACGGGGTATCACAAGGTGTTACAACAT
>CAJUNG010000030.1 GCA_910587725.1 uncultured Bacilli bacterium | reverse complement strand
ACTAGGAATCATCAAAATAAAGAATATCTTATTCTTTTCCACTATGGCATAACCGGTCATTAAAAATACTACCCAAACGGAAATCGCAATATTCGATAGCCAACCAACGATAGGAATAGTAGGAAAAATAATGGCAAAAGAAGATAGTGTATTTCGTAAAGAAGAAAGAGAATTATAGTGATAATCAAAACCATCTTCTAAAATTCTTTTATCAAATTTATAATAGACATACCACTGATGTTTTTCTGGATAAAAGTAACCATAAGTATTAGCAATCGTAGCATCAATATAAGTAACAGGGTTTCGAAAAAGGCAAGAAAGCCATACAGAGAAATAATCACGAAGTTCTTCTGATGTCGTATATTTATTATATTTATTTTTTACAGGGTCAGAAAGTTCAGGATTATAACGAGAAGCCAAAGTATCATATTCTAACACCTTATCAATGGCCTCGATTTCTTTTTTGGTTAAATCCTCCTCATGGTATTTTACAAAACGAGCAGTCTGTTGAAAGGGAATGGAAAGAACTTCACGAATACTTCCCGGCGTAATTTTGAGTGTTGGTAAAAGGATTTTACTATAACAGGTAGAAATGAAAAGAACAGAGAAAAACACAACAAAAAGGGGACGCAATTCTCTACGATACCAGATAAGAAAAGGGAAGCTAAGAACAATCATATAAAGACCATTATTTCGAAATAAAATCACCAAAAGCATAGTCAGGGCAAATAACCCATAGGAAAGAGGTGAGAAATGTTTTTTCTTTGTTGTCAAAAAGAAGTGCATTCCGATGAGATATAAAATAACAAATGCAGTAAAGAAGACATCTTTAACCCCGGACATAGCATAAAGTGGAAAATGAGGAATCAACGCATAAATAAGAAGCATAATCGTCAAATATTTAGAGGAAACTCCTCGGGATTTCAAATAGGAAATGGTAAGAGAAAGAACAGAAACAAGAACCATAATTTGCAGAAAACTATAAAGAAAAAGGCCAAAATTGTCGTTTCCCATATAATGCCCAATGTTCAAACAACCGCCAAGAAGGACAGTATGAGCAACAGGATGATGATTAGTAAGAACGACATTTTCATCTAAAAGGACCGAATAGTCTGCATACTTCGTTCGAATACCAAAGAATTGTTTAATCTGAAAGCTAGGATCAGGAGATAAAATAATCGGATAAAAAGCAATAATATAAGGAAGATAGCAAAGGAGAATAACCAGAAAGGAGTTCCTGAAAGGATGGCGATAAAATTTAGAATCGGTAGAAGAAAACTTTTTTGAATCCATCCAAGTAAAGAGGAAAGAAATTAAATAGCGAAAGCAAAAGAAGTAACCGATAGCCATCAAAAGGGAAAGAAAAAAGTTCATCAGTCCAGAAAATATCAAAGAGGCATTACCTAAATACAAATAACTATTTCCAAAGACCATAAAAAAGGAAAATAATGCACTTAAAAAAAGAACCGTTTTTTCGCATCGATTGGTAAGTCTAGAAATCACAGAATAAATGACAAGCAAAGCTAAGCCACTAGGGACAATACCAAGTTTTAAAAGAGAAGTAAATTCACCATGAAAAAAATCGATAGAAGAAAAATCAAAGGCAAATAAAATAAGAATACTCACAAGAAATAACAAAATCTTTTTTTTCATCACTATCACCTATTTCCATTCTAACACCAAAAGAAAAAATATGCAAAAAGCAACTCTTTTTACATATGGATAGTAAGTAAATTAATTAATACCAAAACATAAGCTCCCACGTAAAGGGTTCTGAACGACCTTTTTATTTAACATATGCATATATTTTAATAAATTACTAAACTCTCCCCCAACAGGATACGGACCATCAAAATAAAACGCATAATACAAAATGTCCATATCATATCTTTCATCATAAAAACTAAATTGGTCAAACATCCGATAACGATCTTTAAAAATTTCATCACAATTATTTAATACACAACCTTCGGTAGAGTTTTCCAAGTTTTCAGAAATTGACTCTATTTTATCCATCATCTCCATATCTTCATAAACTCCTAATCGATTAATTTCTTCCAAAAAGGACAAGATATTGGCTCTCAAAACATCTTCTTTTAACTCTAAATACAAACATTCATTAAAGTCATCCATATCATATAAATTCAAATCTAAATAATCGGCCAAATGATCTAGAACTTCTATTTTATCCTCCTTTGTTTTAAAATGAACTGTAATTTCTTTTACAATTCCTCCATTAATGAACTTATCCATAGTATCCCTCCTGTTCACTATTAGTTTACCATTTCAGTTAACTAAATGTCAACATCTTTCTAAAAAGAAATAAAAAATATTTCTTATGGAGTAAGAACGACACGATAAGAAATATTCTTGTCCACTTCACCACTATAACTACTAAAGGCGAAGGTACCGGAAATGACACCATAACCCCAATAACCACCACGCTCAAACCAAGGACAAGCAGAATAAACAAAGTACGCCAAATCAGAGTACCAACTCGTACGATATCTTGCATATCCATCTGGATCTTTTATCGTCCCACCAAATGGCCCCATCTCTCGTGTAGCATCCCCAAGTATTCCTGTTTGATATTTACTGCTAATTGCTTCTATATTAGAGTACTGATCATAGTATTTCTCCCATTTATTGTTGGTGAAAAAGTCTTCATAGATATTGGTTAATTCACTATTTCCTCCTAAAGTACTAGCACTTACATTATATCCCATCACATATTCCCAAGCACCACCACTCGTATCATAGATTCCACTAATATTTCCGCTTGTACTTGCTAAATATCCCGTTTCCGTATTGTAGGACTTAGTAACCTCTTCCTCTGTTCCCACTAGATTTCCTGCAATACTTGTTCCTCCGCTATATCCTAAGGTTGGCTCTGTAACAGAAGCATATCCGGTTTTAAATGAATTATTATTATTGATTCTTACACTTGCCATACTTCCATATTTTGAATGTTGTAAATATGCTACTGCTCCCCATTCTGTATTTTTCATCATATGACTTTCGTCTTCTCTTAAATAATCATAACTTACCTTAAAGGCATTTCCTACAGTAATGTTTCTCCAACTATAAACATCTGGTTTAATTTGCAGCTTTGTACTATCATTAGTATTTACTTGAGCAGTCTCTGTGGATGTTGCTCCCTTATATCCGGATTCATATTTTCCTACCCAAAATCCATTTGTATCGAAACTTACAAATGCTGGGTGTGTTAACCAACTTCCTGTCGTCGTCCCATTCGATATTGTAGTATCTTTATTTTCAAATTCTACTTCAATTTCTTGTACTCTATCTTCAATTTCTGTTAGACCAGTATAGATGGTATCATTGAATATTTTGTACTTGTATCTTGGAATCCAGACAAAATAACTCTCGATATTGTCTTCAGGAATTATCTCACCATCTGTATAATTGATAGACTTATCTAATAACACTACTGCATTCGCCCATAGTTTTTCTTCATAACTATACCATTTTTCATTAACATTTGCCTTATGGACTGTTCCGTCATTCTCAATCGTTACAGGAATTAAGTTATCACTTAATACCGGGTCAGTTCCATTTAAAATAGATTCTGTATAAATCTCTTTAGGAATTTGCTCTGCACTAACTTGAATTCTGAATCTTAAACTTTTGTCCTTAATTACTTCATTATCAGTAACAGTATCCTTTATCCATAGGCGAAGATTGTATTCAATCGTTTCATTACCATTAATAAGACCTGTATCAATCGTTAAGTTTTCTAAATCACTTAAAGTAGAAATCGAAGTTTCTCCATTTTTTGTTAATCCTAATTTAACATCACTAAAGAATAATTTTTCACCGGCGGTAATATTTTCTAAACTTAAAACATAACTTGCTTTTTCATCTGAATTATTGATTAGACGAAAGTTAAATGGCTTGCTTAACATTCCTACTTCATCGTAAACAGGTAAGGTATTATCAATCGTAAAATTGTCATCTTCTTCTAAATCAATATCCAAATTTCCCACTGTAATCACTTGACGCCTTGTTCCATTGATCGTCACATTGATAAAAGCATAAGTTATACTTAAAAGGATAATAAATATACTTGTTAGAAATACAGTGATTTTTGCTATCTGTTTTTTATTCTCCTTCTTCATATACATCCCACTTTCTTAGATTGTTTTTTTACTATTCTAAAATCATTTATGGAGTAAGGACAAGACGAAAAGATATATACACATTTTCCCCTGTATGTTCTCCGAATGAAAAAATCCCAGATGTAATACCACTTTGATAATCTCCTCCTCGTTCAAACCAAGGATGAATAGGATTAACGAAATATGAATATGCACTATACCAACTATTTCTAATTCTCAAATATTTATCTGGATCAGTAACTTTAACAAAGGGTCCTACCTCACGAGTTGCATCACCAAGTAATCCTGTTTGATACTTACTGCCATCTACAATTGTATTTGAATATACGTCATAGTATTTTTTCCAAATATCATTAGTAAAAAAGTCTGGATAAATACCATCTATTCCGCTAGCACCACCTAAAGTACTAGCATCAATATTATATCCCATTACATATTCCCAAGAACCACCTGACATATCATAAATTCCGGTAATATTCTTAGTGGTCGATGCTAAATACCCAATTGATGTATTGTAAAGTTGAGTAATATCTGAAGTAGTTCCGTATAAGTTCCCAGGAATACTTGTTCCTCCGCTATATCCCAAAGTTGGTTCTGTTACACTTGCATATCCAGTTTTATGAGAAGAATAATTATTGTTTCTTACACTTGCCATGCTTCCATATTTCGAGTGTTGTAAGTAGGCAACAGCTCCCCATTCTGTATTTTTCATCATATGACTTTCGTCTTCTCTTAAATAATCATAACTTACCTTAAATGCATTTCCTACAGTAATGTTTCTCCAACTATAAACATCTGGTTTTATCTGAAGCTTCGTACTGTCACTTGAATTTACTTCAGCCTCTAACTCCATTGTTGCCCCTTTATATCCCGATTCATATTTTCCTACCCAAAATCCACTCGTGTCAAATGAGGTAAATGCTGGATGTGTTAACCATTCATTCTTTTTTGTTCCATTTGAGATTTGTGTATTTTTATTTTCAAATTCTACTTTAATTTCTTGTACTCTGTTTTCTAAAGTTGTAACTCCGGTATATACGGTATCATTAAATATTTGATACTTGAATCTTGGTATCCATACAAAGTATGACTCTATATTTTCTTCTGGGATTATCTCATATTCACTATAACTTCTTGTCTTGTCTAAAAGCACTACAGCATTCGCCCATAATTTATCTTCATAGTTATACCATTCATCATAAATATTCGCTTTTTGGACAGTTCCATCATCTTGAATCGTTACAGGAACTAGATTCTCTGAAAGAATTGGGTCACATCCATTTAATAGTGTTTCTCTATAGGCCATTTCCTCTGTCTGTGACATCCTTAGACTCATTTTGAACATCATACTTTTTCCTTGAATTAACGTTTCATCTTCGAGAGTATCTCTTATCCATAACCGAAGTTCATATTCAATCGTTTCATTTCCTAAAATAATGCCTTCATCAATGACGTTATCTACGATATTCGATACAAAATCAATGGTTGTTTCTTTATTCTTAGTTAATCCATACTTTACATCTTCACGAGCAAGAGGTTGTCCCACAGTAATTTCTTCTAGTTTCAAAACATATGCCGTATCCATACTTGTTTTATTCGTAATTCTAAAGGTAAACGCTTCTTGTATCATTCCTACTTCATCATACATTGGTAAAGCATTTTCAATATATAAATTATTCTCATCCTCATCTAAAACTAAATCTAGATTTCCGGCATTTACTACTTGTTGTTTACTTCCAAAAATTGTGAGATTGATAAATGCAAAAGAAACACCGAAAAACAACATAAAAATCCCGAGGAAAAACACTCCTAATTTAACAGTTTTACTTAAATCTCTCTTTTCCATCTCTCTACTCCTCTTTACCATTCTATCCATAATTTCTATCTAGATTTGTTGAACTTTATCAAATCTTTCTTACTCTAATACTAGTTTAACACAGATAGAATTACCATTCAATGAAAAACAGAATAACTTTTCATCAAGCTTCCCATAATATCAAAATACTATAAGTTTTGTAAAATTAATGCAAAAATTTCCAAAAGAAAAAAACTCTCGAAACATTTAAGTTTTCGAGAATTAATTGATAAACTTTTACTATGACTTTGTAAATTAGCATGCCTTATTTTATAAGAAAAACAAATTTTTGTTGCCTACCTGTTGCCTACAAATTAGTTCCTTTACGTATCTTTTTTTGAAAAAAAATGCCTGAGGGGCAGCGTACTTAACATACGCTTAGCATTTAGCTACCTACCTCAGGTCTTGTAAGAATATTCTAGCATAAGATTTCTCTAATGTCAAATATTCTCATTACTATTATATTCGATTTTTTGAATTCTACCCTTAATTTTATGACCAGGAAACAAACTAATTCTAAAATTTTTGCCCTTTAGTGCAGGTAATACCTTCCTAACAATATTCCTATCTTTATATGAATTATAAAATGTATTAACAACTAAATCTGCTAATTGTACTCCATAATTAGTCGAAGAGTCATAATAAGTTATCTTAAATTCAAAATTTTCTAAGCAAAATTCAGTTTTTAAATATGTTTCCAAATTATTTAAGTCACCAACCCTAATGTTTCTATTATCAACACTTACGATAAATTCTATGTTTTCATTCAATTGACTTAGATTTAAAAGTGGTATAATGCAATCTTTAAACACCAGCTTAACTGCGTAATTAAAAAATATATTTGATTCTATAACCTCTTTTCTCATAGCTGCTTTTTCAAAGATTTTAACACATCCATAAAATGTATCAATGTCTTGAATGGAATTAAATATTTCTATTTTCTCTAAATATGTCATATCATAAGATTTTATCTCTTTATCTAAGGGAATATTTTTGCTGTCTTTAATATCTTTATTTATTTTTTTATATCGAGATGTAACTTTATTCCTATCCTCACCAAATACAAAGTATCCTCCAACTGCAAAATACTTTGTATTACTATTTTTATGAATAGAGCCACTTTCATCTAAATATACGTATATGTTCATAACATCACTCCGTATAAATATGATACTGAATTTCTATATCTTTGTCCATTACAATACTATAAATTTCATTTTCCCGTAGTTGCCTACTTGTTACCTACGAACCAAAATCTAACGGTGTTTTATGATACTCTTACGCAAAAGAAAACCCCATAAACATTGAGTTTATAGGGATTAACTGTAATAGTATCCTATCTCTTTGAGAATTGTGGTGCACGACGAGCTTTTTTAAGACCTGGTTTTTTACGTTCTTTAATTCTAGCATCGCGAGTAATGAATCCATGTGCTTTTAAAGTTTTTCTAAAGCTATTTTCACTAGTTTCTGGAGTTGTCTTATCATATTCAAGTAATGCACGAGTAATTCCTAAACGAATTGCTCCTGTTTGACCAGAAAATCCACCACCATGAACATCGGCAACAACATCAAACATCTCATTTGTATTGGTAAGTACTAAAGGTTGAGTTAAATCCATAACCAATGTTTCATAAGGAAAATATTCTCTTACATCTTTTCCATTTACAGTAATTTTACCTGTACCAGGAATTAAACGAACACGAGCAACACTAGTTTTACGTTTTCCTGTACCATAATAAATATTCTTATTATCTTTTGCCATCGATGAACCCTCCTATTTGATACTCATCACATCAGGTTTTTGTGCCATGTGTGGATGAGTTTCTCCTTCATATACAAATAATTTCTTATACATTGCGCGTCCTAATCGATTATGAGGAAGCATTCCTTTAACTGCTCTTTCCATCATCTCAACTGGATATTTTTCTTTCATTACTTTTGCATTTCTTTCTCTAAGTCCACCTGGATACATAGAGTGATTATAATACATCTTGTTTTCTAATTTATTTCCTGTTAAATTCACTTCTTTTGCATTAACAATGATTACATAATCACCACAATCTACATGTGGAGTAAAAGTTGGTTTGTGTTTTCCACGTAAGATATGTGCTGCTTTTGCGGCAACACGACCAAGTGATTCTCCCTTGGCATCAATCACATACCATTTGCGATCGACAGATTCTTTTTTTTGCATAAATGTCATATATATTTCTCCTTTATCTATTGTTCTTTTTTGTTAAGACTTTCCCAAGGTCCAACAAAAAGAAGTAATATATAAAATGTACCAGTTAAAATAATACTAAAAGATGATTAAAAAGTCAATGAAATTATTGCATTTCCTTTAGATTTTTCAAATAAATTTGCCTTTTTTACTAAATTCTTCTATAATTAGACATATGAAAAACGAAGAAATTAGAAGAGAATTAGAAAAATTAGAGGAAAAACTAGATTTATTATATAACAAATTATGTAAAAACCTTGAGCAAAGAATTTCCACAGAGACATGCAGTAAAGAAATTCAAATAGTGAAAGCACAACAAAAAAAGTTATTTGAATCAATAACTGCAGATTTTACTGATGGGGAAATCGACATCTATTTAAATTCCGAAAAAGAAAAAGTATCCGCAACAATTACGAAGCATCAGCAAAAAAAGGAAATTGGACAAATAGAAATACGCTTTTTTCAAAGTGAATACTATGGCAATATCGGATATCACATTGTAAAAAAGGAACAAGGTCATAACTATACATTAAAGGCATTAAACTTGCTAAAAGACTTTATTCGCTCACAAGGACTTACAAAATTAATCATTACTGCTTATCCTGAAAATATACCATCAAATATCGTAATCAAAAGATTCGGTGGAGTATTAATCAAATCTCCCAAAACCCATCCGCAAAGTTACAATACTTACGAGGTCGATTTAGAAGAAAAAGAGGAAAATCACTTCCATAGATAAATTGAAAATGAAAAAAGATAGCAATTAACCAATAAACGATACTAAAAAAGAACGATAAGAGGACAAAAAGTTCACTTTAATATTTTTTCATCTGTGAGACAATCAATACAGGTGAAGTACAATGATTGAACCATTTACAAATTATGATAAAAACTTTAGAAACATTATTGGAAAAAACGTAAAACGCTATCGAAAAGAAAAAAATATCCGCCTGATGGAATTAGCAGAAATGCTAGAAGTATCCCCTGAATACTTAAAAAGAATTGAATCCCCTAGTGATAATAAAAAAAATTGTTCACTCACACTTTTATATAAGTTATCCTTAATCCTAGATAAAAAACTAGACGATTTTCTATTAGAAGAAGAAAAAACTCTTACAAAAAATAAGTAAAGAGTTTTTTTATGAATTTTTTTTCTCCTCATAAACAATATCTTTTAAATAAAGTCCACAAGTAGGAGAAGCCTTCCAAGCCTTTTTGCGAGACCTGCTTGCCAAAAGTAAAGAAAGTTCAGAAATACTTTTTTGATACAGACCAACAAGCACTAAAGCACCAACCATATTACGTACTTGATACTTCATAAAACCATTTCCACAAAAAGAAATCGTTAACTGTTCTCCTTCTTCAAAAAAGTCAATATCATAAACAGTTCTCGTCGTGTTTTCACGAATATCTTCACTATCGACAAAACTACGAAAATCATGTTCACCCAAAAACAACTTCGAAGCTTCCCTCATTAAGGAAACATCCAATGATTTTTGAAGTTGATAACAAAAAAAACGAGAAAGTGGGTCAAAGTGACCTTGATTAATTTTATAAATATAAGTTTTCCTTAATGCCGAATACCGAGCATGAAAACAATCATTTACCGCTTCTACTTGTAACACATAAATATCATCGGGAAGTAAAGAATTTAAACCCAATTTTATTTTATTACAAGGAATTTCTTTATCTAAATCAAAATGTGCTACTTGTCCTAAAGCATGTACACCTTTATCCGTTCTACCACTAGCAACCGTTGTTGTCGGTTTTTGCCCATTTAAATAAGAAACTGCACGTTCTAACTCTTCTTGCACTGTACGAAGCCCTGGCTGAACTTGATAGCCAAAAAAGTTTGTACCATCATAAGAAAATGTAATCTTAATTCGCATACTTACCTCCACATATAGACAATGAAAAACAAGAGCATACTAACTACGATATATTTTGTGTCCAAAGTACTAACACGTGTACTTTCTAAATTCGTACGTTTCCTTTTACAATGGTAAAGACGGTACTCTAACGTCAAAAGAATTTTAGAAGTTTCTTTTTTCGCATCCCCGACACTTCTTTTAATTAAAGAAAAATAATCTTGAAAACGAAGATGTCTTCCCAACATAGAATAAATCTTTAGATGACGAGTATTCATCAATTGAATATTTTTAATAAAGTAACTCCAAGATACAACCATATATAATAGTTTAGTCGAAGGAATTGGATAAAATAAAATTTCAATAGCATCTAACACTTCACGAAAAGTAACTCCTTTAGAAAAAAGGATAATGAAAAGACCAAAAAATAGAAGTTTTAACAAAAGAAAGACGGGAGCAACCATAAAAGATAAGAAAAAAAGAACAACCTCTACAAAAAATAGAACCAAATTTTGAAATAAAATCAAACTAAAGAAAAGGAGCAATAACCAAACAGGAGAAAAAGGTAAAAGAATAATTGCCAAAGAACAAAAGAAGAATACGAAAAGTTTGGAAATGATATGAATATCTTTAAACATGTTTATACACATCCTTTATTAAATCTAATATATCTTTATGATAACTAAGACGCACCTTTTTCGCTTTAGCAAGAGAAGTAAATTGAATCAAATAAGGAATATCTAAGTGATGCTCTTCTAAGAAAGGAACATCCTTAAACACTTTATTCGTCTTCTCCTGAAGAATTAGTTTTCCCCTTTCTAATAAAAGAAGTTCATCTGTAAACTCATATAAGAAGTCAACATCACGAGAAGCAATCACAATCAATTTTCCACGTCTTTCTTTAAGTTTACGAATAAGAGATAAAATTCTCTTTCTATCTGCATAGGATAAATAAGAAAATATATCATCAAATAAAATTACCTTAGGATTAGTAAGAATCGCTAATGCAATTTTCAATAACGTTTTCTCTGACTTGGATAACTCGGAAATCTTTCTTTTTAACATAGATAGAGATAGACCAACGAGCCGAAAAGCATCTAGCATTCTTGATTTTTCATCTTTGGTAATATAATGATTGCACTTAATAACAAAAGCCATTTCTTCTTCCACCGTATTCATATAAAACAAATCCTCTTCAGGAATAAAAGCAACTTGTCTTTGATATTCATGCCGATTTTTTTCAGTCATTTCTTCTTTTTCCAAAAAAATTTTTCCTTGGTAATCTTTTGTCCCATCTAAAATTTCCAAAAGCAAAGTCTTATATTTTCCATAAAGCCCCACAATAGAAGTAGAGGAAATCGTAAAAGTCACGTTTTTAAGAATTTTTTTTTCTTTGTAAAAATAACTTAATTTTTTAACACTTATTTCCATAAATGATTCACCAATCCTTCTAAATCAATATAAACTTCATCCAAAATCTCATAAAACTCTAACATCTTGGATAAATCCACAATAAAAGGAAGAGATAAACCCAATTTTTTTAAGAAAACATCTTCTTTTAATACGGTTAAAGTTTCTCCAGATAAGACAATTTTACCTGAGGCAAGAACGTAAGTCTTATCACAAAATAGAATATCCTCTAAATTAGCGCTAGAAAGAATCATAGCAATCTGATTTTTTTTACAATAATCTTTCAATACAGGAATAATTTTTTTCTTCATCGATTTGCTAAAGCAGACAAAAGGATTATCCAAAACAAGTAACACTGGATGCGTAATAAGAGCAAGGATTAACCGAAGCATCGCCTTTTCTTCTTTCGTTAAATTCATCACTTTTTCATCTAATAAATAAGAAACATCAAACAAAGAAAAAATTTCTTTTACGGAAGAGGTCACTACTTCTTTCTCTAAATTCAAGTTGACAAGCGGAAACGTTACTTCTTCATAAACCGTATCAAAGAGAAAGGTAAAGTCATCGGCAAATACACAACCAATTTTTTCTAAATCTCGTTGATTTTTTTTACTTAAATATCCATAGCCAAAAGAAATTGCATGATGATTATCTAATATACCCGCACAAAGTTTTAAAAGTGTAGTTTTCCCCGAAGAAGAAGGTCCAATAACAGAAATCATTTCCCCTTCTTCTAAAGTAAAAGAAACATCTTCAATAACTTTTGATGAAGCATAGGAAAAACTTAAAGATTTTGCTTGTAACAATTTAGACATATCTACATCACCGCTTTTCTTGCCTCTTATTATACCTGAAAGAAAGGAAAAACGAAAGAAAATTTCACAAGTTTTTTCATATTTTAATTCTCAATTTAGAAAATCAACATTGATTGCAATTCGCACACAAAAAAAGGGAATTCCTCCCTCCTAATATTGACCTAATGAGAAAATAATACTTTCTCTGATTTATATTGACGAATAATCACGAATAACACAATCGTAATCACGACAATCGTAGAAATTAACATCAGTAAAATATGTAAATAATTTACACTACCCGAAACGATATCGTCAAACAATAAAGTAAAATTCAAAAAAGGAACTAGTGAAAGAACCGTAGTTGTTTCTAAATGAATCATAAAGGCAATCATTCCCGGGAAAAAAGAAATAAAGGTAATTGGCGTAAGTGCACTTTGTGCTTCCTTGAAAGTTTTTGACCGTGAAGCGATTGCAATACAAAGTCCACTAATTAAGAAGGAATAAGCAATAATGGTAATTGATGCAAAAACAAGAGCTAGAGGAGATAACATCAAGTCTACTCCTTCATATAAGGTAAACATATCATTAGCAAAATATAAAGATACAATCGTTAATCCTAAACTTAGAAGCCCCGTAATTATTGACGAAAGCGATACACTTAAAAATTTACCAATAATAATATCTTTACTTTTAATCGGAAAAGTAAGAAGAGTTTCTAACGTTCCTCTTTCCTTTTCTCCAGCAGTTGCATCAGTTGCAGGATAAGTTGCCGAAATCGTGATGGCCATAATAATAAATAAGAAAGCATACGTAGTAATATAGTTTGCAAAGAAGTTTTCCTGTTCAACAAAATCTTCTTCTATTGTTAAAATCTGTTGGACCTTTGATGCATCAATTCCAAATTCAGTGAGATATTCATTTTGTAAATACTCTTTATAAGCATTAAAGTAACTAGTCGCAAGAATAGAAGCATAAGAAGTTGTCTCTCCAGCATTTCCATGGAAGGTATAAGTTGTATCCTCTTTCGTAATATATAAATCCAATTCCTGTTGATTATATTTTTCTTGAATTTCTTCTAAAGTTCCTTGGAAAACTTCAATCCCCATCGTACTAGCAAGATTTTCTTCTACTTCGCTCAAATCATAGCAAAAACCAATTTTTCCATAATCTTCTGCTTTCTTATTTGATTCTTTATCAAAAAGAGCACTCATACCAATAACTAAAAGTGGAATCATCAGAGGAACAATCAACATCATCGATAAGGATTTTTTATCGCGAAACATCTCGCGTAATTCTTTTTGTAAAATGTGAAACATATTATTTTTCATTTATAGAACCTCCAATAAGCGTAAAGAATGCATCTCGTAAATTTGACGTTTTCGTACGACGCAAAATCTCTTTTGGTGTACCCTCCTCAATCACGATTCCCTGGTCAATCATCACTACACGGTCACAAATATTTTCTGCCTCTTCCATATAATGGGTAGAATAAAGAATCGTTTTTCCTTTTTCTCGTTCTTTTTTAATAAACTCTAAAATAATTTGACTAGAAATGATATCTAATCCACTCGTTGCTTCATCTAAAATATAGTATTTGGGGTCATGCACCAAACATCTAGCAATATTGACTCTCTGCATCTGTCCTGTAGATAAATTCTCAATTCGGTTGTAAAGAAAAGAATCCATATTTAAAACCTTAGAAATTTCTTTTGCTCTTTTGATGGCCTCTTCCTTAGAAACACCATATAATTTAGCACACATCATGAGTAATTCATAAGGAGACAAAGAATGATAAATTTTCGTATTCCCAGATAGATAAGCAATATTTTTTTTGATTTCCACCTCATTTTCTGGATAACGAAGTTCATCAAATTGAATACTTCCTTCAGTTGGTTCTAATATTCCCGCAATCATTCGAAGAAGTGTTGTTTTTCCTGCACCATTTGCCCCTAAAATGCCAATCACTTCTCCACTTTTAGCATCAAAACTAATTCCATTATCCGCATAAAACTCACATTTTCTACGTTTTTCATCTAAACGCACAAATTTCTTTTTTAAATTACGAACAGATAACATAACACACCTCTTTCTAACAATATCATTATACACCTTTTTTCACGATAAACAAGCACCATTGATAATATTAGATAAGATTAATTTTCAAAAATAAAAGAAAAAAGATTAGTATTTCTACCAATCTATTTTACCTGAATAATTGTCTTACTACATAAATAAGTAATTAAGAAATATCCTCCATAAATAATCGTTAAAAATATAGCCGTCATAATAATCGAAGGAAGCAACTTATCGTTTCCAAAAGTAGCAAGTAAAATATTACAAAACCAAATTCCAAAAATCGAATGAATTAGAGCAAGAACTAAAGGGAATAGAAAGAAAATCGCAATTTGGAAAAGAAGTGCTTTCTTTAGCATTTTGTTATCCACACCAAGTTTTTGAAGCATCCAATATCTAGTTTTATTATCACTGCTTTCGGATAATTCCTTTAATGCCAAAATTGCTGCGGATGAAATTAAGAAAATAATTCCTAAATAAAGACCAATAAAAGTAACGAGTGCACCAAGTCCGATACTTGCCTCGGCAATTTCCAATCTTGTAGAACCAAGAAAATCATCTTCCAGCTTTTCTAAAGAAGCAATTAGGTCATTCTCCTTTGCTTGCTTTTCACTTTTTCCTTCAACATTGTAATTGGCAACAAATTCAGAAGAATACAAAAGTTTAGAAGAAATAACTGAATCGGGAACCAAAATAATTCCATCATTGATATGATTACTAGAAATTTCAAGAAAACCATCTTGACATTTATCATATTTAGGAGAAAGTATTTTCCCAGCAATTTCTATCGTCGGACGTTCCTTCAACGCTTGATTTCTTAATTGAACCATCGATTCAAAATCAGCAAGAATAATATATTCCCCTTCATTTAAAACGTATTCTTTATTGCCATAAAGTCTAGCAAGGCGATTATAATCACTAATTGTCACAATTTTTTCTAAATGATTATACCCAAGAAATTGAAATTGCTTAGACGCTTCTTCAAAATAACTACCAAGCATTTTCCCAAACGTTAAATCTTCAGTTTGATAAATTGAAAGCTCCACATATTCTTTAAAGTAATCCTCTAACTGAATTGTATCTTCAAGTATTTCTCGAACTGTATTTTGATTATCACTCTCTAAAACTTTTCGGAGATAAATATCTGCTGGTGCCAACTCACGAATGTTTGCACTCATCGAATTTTTAATGGACAAGGATGAGGATAAAATACAAATGGTCAAAAATAGCATAATACAAATCATACTCATCGAAAAGACTGTGGTATTAATTTTACTGCTAATCTGACGAAGCGTAAAACTATTTAATCCTTTATAGTAAAAATTCTTTTTTGTACTCGCAAACTTTAACAAAAGCCCCGAAACACTCCAAAAAAGGAAAAATGTTGACACGATTCCCATTCCGATAGGAATTAAAATTTGATTTGCCGTTTGTAACGTATTTACTCCTACAGTTACCATATAATAAGCATATCCTAAACATGATGAAGCAAGAATAAATACAAGAATACAAAGAAGAGGATTTTTCATTCGTATTTTCTCAGACTTTTTGCTTCCATGAAGTAAATCAATTAATTTACATTTACTTATCATAATCGTATTAAAAAACATAACCAAGACATACATCATACCAAAATAACAACAAGTCTTGATAAATGAAGGAAAAGAGAAAACAAAAGAAAATCTTGTCATATTTGCATCAAACATATTCGCAACTAATAAACTCATAAACTGGGATAATACAACGCCAATGGCAAGTCCCACAAAAAGAGAAATCAATCCAATAAACAAGGTTTCAAGAAGCAAAATCATCGAAATTTTTCGTTTACTCATTCCCAAAGTTAAATAAATTCCAAACTCCTTATTTCTTCGCAGAATTAGAAATCGACTCGCATAAATGATTAAAAATCCCAAAATAAAGGAAACAAAAACACTCACTCCAGACAACATTTCTTGCATAAGCTCAATAATATCGTGGGTAGAAGCCGTAACATCCATTAAAACCGTTTGTGACTCAATCGCATTAAAAACATAAAAGATACTAACGCCAAGAATCAAAGTAAAAAAGTAAATAGCATAATCTTTAAAACTTTTTTGAATGTTTTTCAACGATAATTTACAAAGCATCATGTTGGTCTCCTCCTAACAAGGTAACAACATCAATAATGCGGTCGAAAAATTCTTTTCTTGTGTTATCCCCACGATGAATTTCTGAAAATACTTTTCCGTCTTTAATGAAAACGACACGAGAAGCGTAAGATGCGGTAAATGCATCATGAGTCACCATCAAAATCGTTGCTGAAAGCTCCTGATTTAAATATTGAAATCTCTCTAACAACATTTTCGAAGATTTAGAGTCTAACGCCCCTGTAGGTTCATCGGCTAAAACCAATTTCGGACTGGTAATCATCGCTCTAGCAGATGCAACTCTTTGTTTTTGTCCACCACTCATCTGATAAGGATATTTTCCTAAAACCGATTCAATATCCAAATCTTTAGCTACCTTTTTAATTCGTGCATCAATTTCTTTATATTTTTTATTTTGAATCGATAAAGCAAGGGCAATATTTTCATAAGCCGTAAGGGTATCTAATAAGTTAAAATCCTGAAAAATAAAGCCCAGTTCCTCCCGCCGAAAACGATTTAAATCATTTCCCTTTAATTTGGTAATATCCACACCACCGACATAAATATGGCCACTAGTTACTTTATCAATCGTAGAAATCACATTTAATAGTGTCGTCTTTCCAGAACCAGATGCCCCCATGATGGCAACAAATTCTCCCCTTTCTACAGTAAAAGATATATCATTGATAGCTTTCGTTAAGGATGACCGACTACCATAATATTTTTCTATTCGTTCAAGTTTTAAAATATTTTCCATACTTCTTTCCTCCTTCTGCAACCATTATATAAAAGTTTTACTTCATTTGTCGTTCGAAGAACATAACAAAACCTTACATTTTTGTAATATTACTGAACAACATCATAATAAGAATGGTTAAAAAAAGTAATGGTAATTCGAGTATATTTAGAAATCTCAGAATCAATTTTAATTTCATGTCCTAATCTCTGACATAGCTTTTTGGCAATAAAAAGCCCCATCCCTGTAGATTTTGTCTTAATTCTTCCATTATACCCCGTAAAGGTTTTTTCAAATACATGTGGTAAATCGGAGGATAAAATCCCAATTCCATTATCTTCTATCGTCAAAATAACTTGTTCCCCCTCACTTTTTGCTTGAATCGTAATAAAGTCATCTTCACTTTCTTTTCGGTACTTAATGGCATTACGAATCACCTGATTTAAAATAAATTCTAACCACTTGCTATCGGTATAAACAAAAAAGGATAAATCTGAAGTAATAAATTCAACATGATTTTCTAATAAGTCATCTTTATTATGTAATGCGACATTATGAACGATTTGTTCTAAAGATACTTTTTTTATCAAGTAATCTTTCTCAGGGGATTCTTGTCTTACATAATATAACACTTGCTCTAAAAAATGGTCAATTTTTCGAATTTCAGTAAGAATCCGTTTATCAGCTTCCTTTTGATTATGTAAAATTAAGATTAACGAAGCAAGGGGAACTTTGACTTCATGAATCCACATTTCAATATACTCTTTAAAATCACGCGTAGCATCTTCATATATTTTTACATTTTCATTCATCGATTTATTAATTTCATATAAACAATCGCAAAAAAGTTCTCCTTCATAAAAGTGGGGAGATTCTATCGTCTCTAAAACCAAATAACTTTTATCTAGTGCCGAAGTAGAAAATAAAAGTGCATCAAAGAAAGATTTTTTTCGGAAGAATAATAATAAAATCGAAATTAGAAAAAAAAGAAAAAAGCAAAGTAAAATGGCAATCATACAAGCAAGTGGAACTTTAAATGCCAACAAAAATAGAAAGATAAGAAAGAAGAAAAAGGAAAATAAAAGAAGAATAAACCAGTGGTCCAACAAATACTTTTTAAGTTTCATAATAATATATACCCAATTCCCTTTCTTGTTTCTATTTTAGCATCAATTCCGAGTTCCTTTAATTTTGTACGAAGTCTACTAATATTAACCGTAAGTGCATTATCATTAATAAATTCATTGTTATTCCATAAATCTGTCATTAATTCATCTCGAGAAACAATTCTATCTTGATGATTTAAAAGATAACTAAAGATAATCATTTCATTTTTGGTAAGATTAATCACAACATCACCTCTAGAAATCGTCCCCTTCTGTAAATTTACTGAAGCATCTTGATAAGTAAGAACCGTTTGAATTCCCTGAATTCTTTTAAATATTGCCGCAATGCGAAGAAGTAAAATCGTCGGATGATAAGGTTTAGTAATATAATCATCTGCACCATAAGACATTGCTAACACTTCATCTGCTTCACTATTTCTACTAGTAACCATAATTACAGGAACAGAGCTTCTTTTTCGTAAAGATGCAAGTAATAATTCACCATTCATATAAGGGATATTAATATCAAGCAACACCAAATCAGGAGAAATTCTTAAAATTTCTTCTAACGTGGAAGAAAAATCTTCCAAAACAATTGCCTCATATAAAGAATTTTCTAAAAGTGCTTTCAATTCTATTCGAATTTGCACATCATCTTCAATAATTAGAATCTTTTTCAAAAAATATCACCATCTCTCATCATTAGTATACCGAAATTCAATCCAACTATTTCTTCTTTTTCTTCTGAAAATAATAAACGAATCGCATTACAAAGTAGGTACTAAAAAACCTAGAAAAAAATCTCGCACATTTCATGGAAAACCCAGGAACAATTAATCTTTTCCCTTGAAACATTTTATCTATCGCATATTTTGCAACAAAAGCGGCATCCATAGAACGAGTTTTAAAATGAACTCCCGCAATGGATGAGAATTTTGTAGCAACTGGACCAGGACATAAACAAGAAATTGACACGTTACTTTTCTCATGTTCTAATTCATAAGAAATTGCTTCTGTTAAACTTCTAACATAGGCCTTAGTAGCATAATAAGAAGACATATAAGGACCAGGAAAGAAGCTTGCAGAAGAGGAAACATTTAAAATATAGGATTTTTTCCTTTTCTTCATCTCTTTTAAAAACATCTTAGTAAGGACATGAACCGCTCTTATATTTACATCAATCATTTCTACCTCACGCATCAAATCGGTTGAAGAAAATGCACCAAATACGCCAAAACCAGCATTATTCACAAGAACATCAATTTTTTCTCCTTTCAGAAGAAGATAAAGGGAACGAATTTTATCAAAATCAGACAAATCCATAACAACAATTTTTGCTTTATTTTCTAATACTCTTCTTGTAGCCTCTAACTCTTCTTTATTTCTTGCAATAAGAATGGTTTCATATCCTAAAGAATCTAAGTGTTTCGCGATTTCTCTTCCAATCCCAGAAGATGCTCCCGTAATTAGTGCTTTCATCAATCTCACCTCTTAGGCCTATTATACAAAAAACTACAAAAATTGAAAAGAAAATTTGAAGGAAATGGAAGAATAACAATACATAAAGTAAATTTTAAAAACTTTTTAACGATTTTTTCCAAAATTTTGTAGAAAATTGAAAATTTTTGCAAATATTTATATTAGAGGGAAAAAAGTATTCTTTCTAATTTAAATCAAAGGAGGTGTATCCTTGGATACGACAAAACTACAAAATTTAAGAAAAACGATTCATATGACCAATGATTCTTTCTTTAAAGCAATGATTAAAGACCCTTCATCAAAAGATATTCTATCTTCTGTTCTCTCTATTCTTTTGCATCTCCCCAAGAAAGAATTTGAACATATGAAAATTACAGGAGGTGAAATACCAAAACAGAATCAAAAAGAAAAGGGAAAAGTCTCGGATATCATCATTTATCTAAATCATCTAGACCTAATCATCATTCTAGAAATGAATCAACAAAATACATTAGACATCTTTGAAAAGAATAGTGAATATGCAAACAAAATTGCCTTTCTTTCGACAAAACGCATAGAAACAAGATATATCTACAAAAAAGTCATATTGATTAATTTTAATTGTTTCAACAAGAAGAAAGTGAAAACGGCAATTCAATATTTTACTGTAAATGATCAAAATCAAGTCATAGAAACAAAAAAAGGATATCAATCGATTCACTTAAATCTAGACAGAATTATTGATATGAGGTATAATAGAGGTATCGATGAGAAACTGATTCGCTATGCCAAATACTTAACCGCAGAGGGAATCGAAAATATCAAAAAATGTGCTGAAGGAGATGAAGAATTAATGAAAACTATACCAAAAGTTGAAGAATACCTAGAAAATGAAAATGAGATTGGATACTACGATTATGATGAAAATCAAGAGAGGTTAAGAATGGGAAGCTATCTACTCGGTCAAGTTGAAGGACGTGAAGAAGGACGTGAAGAGGGACGCGAAGAGGGACGTGAAGAGGGACAAAAAATAGTCATTCAAAGTCTTGCTAAAAATA
>CAJUNG010000029.1 GCA_910587725.1 uncultured Bacilli bacterium | reverse complement strand
GTCCATTTTGCATATAAAGTCACTGATGCATTCGCTGAATAAGTTCCTCCTGCTGCATAAGCAACAGAACCACTAGCAGAAGTTGCCCATCCGGCAAAGCTATAACCACTTCTTGTTGGTTTTGTACTCGATAAGGTTAGATTTGTCCCATGCGTTTTCGTTTGTGCTGAAGGAGCTCCAGTTCCTCCATTCGCATTATAGCTTACGGTATAAGTATTGATTTTCCATCTTGCATATAACGTTTGGTTTGCTGTAATCGAAACTTTAGTACTTGCTGTCACTTGACTTCCTCCACTTGCTGCTGTATACCATCCATTAAATGTGTATCCACTTCTTGTTGGGGTAGGAAGGGTTCCATAGGTAGATGCATAAGTAACACTTTTGCTTGCTGTTGGCGTCATTCCTCCATTGGCATTAAAGGTTACTGTATAAGTATTGACTTTCCATCCCGCCGTTAAGCTAGCATTTCCACTTCCCATCGTAAATAACGTATCACTCATACTTCCACCACTTCTTGTCCATCCCGTGAAAGTATAACCAACTCTTGTTGGATTCGTTATTCCTTTGGTCTCTTCATAATATAGGGAATGACTTGTTGATGAAGTGGTTCCACTATAACTTCCTCCATTAGGATTTACTGTTAAGGTGTATTTGTTTCTTGTATATTGATATTCAATCTTATTCTTTACTGGTGGATTACTATCTACTTGAATCGTCATACTTTTCCTGCTAGGTGAGGTAAAGCCTGTATAAGTTAGAACTGGTGGGGTTACTACACTTCCAAAGATTGCTTCTCCACTACCGGTATCAGCACCAACTAAGGTATATCCACTTCCACCAATATTTTGTTTGTAATGATAACTTATCCATGGATAAGTATTGGCTTCCCATCTTGCTACTAATTTCGCATTTTCATATCCCATCGTGAAATGACTAGAGTTCATACTACTTCCTCTTCCCTCCAAACTCCATCCGATGAAGGTATGTCCTTCTCTCACGGGATTCATGACTTCTTGACTAGTTAAATAATCGAGAGAAAGTGTCGTTTTATTGGTTGTCTGATTCCAACTTCCACCACTTGGGTCAATTTCTACTTGATATGTATTCACTTTCCATATTGCTGTGATTTTTGCATCTTCATATCCCATAGTGATATGGTTTGTATCTGCACTACTTCCCGCTCCTTCCACTTGCCAAGAAGTAAACGTATATCCTACTCGAGTAGGAATTTCAATTTCTTTTACCTCTTCATAAGCTAAAGAGATTTCTTGAGGTCCGGTTGATGTTGACCAAGTTCCTCCATTGGGGTCTACAGTTATCGAATAAGTATTTCGATTCCATGAAGCAGATAAGGTTTCTTCTCCAACGGTTGTTACGATTGTTCCTGAGGTAACTAACTCTCCATTTTCGTTATACCAACCATTAAAGGTATGTCCAACTTTTTTAGGAAGTGGTAACTCTCCATAAGTGAATCCTTCTACAACATCTATAGAATCTAGCTCTTCTCCTCCATTAGTATCAAAGTATATCGTATGAAGATTTCCCTCTCTTTGTCCAGTTTCGACATTTATACGAAAGCTTAAACTTTTATTCGCAATCCTTTCGTTTTCTGTAATATCATCCTTAATCCAAAGTCTTAAGCTATATTCAATCACTTCTTCCACTTCGATAAGTCCATGGTCTAACACTAGATTCTCGATATTACTGATACTATCAATTGTCGTCTCTTTATTTTTCGTAAATCCTAAACGAACACAATCATAATCTAATTTCTCACCTGTCGTAATATCTTCTAAACTTAAGACATACCCCAAGGTTGTTTTATCTTTATTGATTAGACGGAAGGTAAATGCTTCTTCTAGCATTCCCACCTCATCATACATCGGTAAGGCATCGCTAATGGTTAGATTATTCTCATCTTCTTCTAACTCTAAGTACAAATTTCCTACCGTAATTACTTGTTTTTTACTTCCTGAATACGTAAAATCCATCCAAGCATAAGTAAGGCCAAAAATAAAAATAGAAATAATTCCAATAAACACGAATAATTTAATAGAACGAGGAATTCTATTTAATTTTTGATACCCCCCCCCCGAACACATTTTTGAATTTCATTAAACATCCTTCTTTCTTTTTTTATCCACCTCAACTGTATCAAAAACAAAATTACCCATTCTACATCGGGATAAGTGCAACATTATATAAATTGATTACATTATTAAAAACCCTAACCTTTAAGTAAAAATAATTCGTTGTCGTATAGGATAAAGTCCCACTTCTAACCCCATTACTGTACCCATTTCCATTAAAACTAGAGCCACCCGTAAAAAAACTAGATTTGTACTTATCACCATCGCCAGATTGATTATTCAATGCTGGCGTTTTCGCATTAGATATCCCAATTTCATAATCTTGTCCTCCACCCTTATCGGCAGAATATTGAATTTGAATATACACTCGATTCCCATAAGTGTTAATATAGATTGGCGTATTAAATTGACCAAATACACGATAATACTGATTATCATCAAAAGTTACCGCTTTTCCTCCTACGCCATTAGAAACAACTTGCATTGGAGGATAAAGGGTATGGGAATAACGATCATAATTATCATAAGGATAAACTTGCCATTGATAAGAAAAACTTGATCCTGTCGTTGCCGTATGACTAGCAATCGTCGTGGATGCTCCCCAGATATTAGTTTGAATATCTCCATTTTTAAGCAAATAAGATTTTAAGCCCACTTTATAATTTAAATAATTAAGCCCCTGATTAAAGTTCGAATCAATATAACTATTCATCTGACTACTATATTTACTTTTCATCATATTTGCAGCTGTATTATTATTCGCAATCGAAGTACAAATCGTCGAATCTTTTAAAGTTTGATCCAAAGAGGAAGGAATGGTTGTCCCAGCAACTCTTGCTGCATATTGGAAATAAGTCTCCACTTTAATATATTTTGTTACTGTGGTAGGATTTCCTAGTTGGTCAGTTGCAACGACACGAATGGTATGTAATGCATTAGCCGAAAGACTAAGATTAGCGCGATAAGTATTTCCACTAATACTTGCATTTACTCCATTTACCGTGACACTTCGAACTCCAGAAGGATCACTAACCGTTCCTGATACGGAATAAGTAATCGTGCTATCGGATTGGTAATATGTAGGAGAAGCAGTACTAGCACCAGATGGAGTGGTAACTACCAAAGTAGGACCAACCATATCTTTTAAATTCCATCTTGCATATAGCGTCTGATTCGAAAGAATTTTCACAGGCGTCGATGAAGTAATTAATTCTCCCCCAGTTGGCGCAGTAGCCCAACCTAAAAAATTATAGTTCGTTCTTGTCGCACTTGGCATAGCACCATATGCCGAATCATAAGTTACCGTCTTAGAAGTACTACCAACAACACTTCCACCATTTCCATTAAAAGTAACTGTATAACTTCTAGGTTTCCATATCGCATACAAGGAAATTGTCTGATTCACTAAAACTGGTAAATGATGAACATTACGATTCGTAGACCCTTGATTATTGACCAAAGCTTTATTTGGAATCAAATCACTTGCATTATAGGAAGTACTAGAAGACCGTCCCCATCCAACATAATCATAACCCGCTCTCGAAAAAGCATTTGCTCTTAATGGATTATCTTTCCCTGATGCAAATCGACTATTTGCCATCGTTCCTACTCCTCCATTTGCCTGATAAACAATCACGTAAGAAGAAAGAAAATCCTTAATATTTCCGGAATCAGTAATGATTTCTGACCTCGTTGTCGACAAATTACGAACAATCACAAAAAGAACAATGGCCAAAATGGTAACTAAGGTATATAAAACACTAGTAGCAACAAATCCCCGATTTCTATTCTCTTGTTTCATCATCAAACACCTACTATTCTAATTTAAGTATAACAAAACAAAGAACAAATGTAAATCGAAAAAAGAAAAAACTCTAATCTATAGAGTCCTTTACATTAGAAATTGTTCTTTTAATATCTTCCTCATAATAGTCATAACTTGCTTTTAATAAGATATAAACAGGTAGTGCCATAACGATTCCCACAAATCCGAATAAACTGCCCCCTAATCCGATAGAAAAGATGACCATGACCGGATTGATATTATTGGTCTTTCCATAAATTTTAGGAGAAATCACATAACCATCAATGTTAGGAAATACCAAACAAATCACTAAAGTAGCGATACAAAGAGGAACAGAAATAACACTTGCAGTGATTACCGCAATAATATTTGTGATATATCCACCAAAGTAAGGAATAATCGTAGTAACACAAGCAAGAAGTCCTAATAATAACCAGTTCGGATGATGAATAATCCAGAACAAAAGAGAATACTCAATAAATTGAATTACCATAAAAATGGCAAGTCCATGAAAGTAATTTCCAATTTCATGATCTAATTTTTTCACATATAGATACTCTTTCTTTCCTGTACGCTTTAAAAATCGTTTGATTTTTTCTCTAATTTTATCCATATCAGCTAGGAAGTAAATCGCAACGATCACAATAATCATAAGATTAGTAATTAAACTTACTCCCTTATTCAAAATATCAATTGTTCCATTAGAAACATATGTCCCCACATTTTGAATTACGGTATTAAGAGCACCAACGATGGTATCTGAAAACGCACCAAGTTCTACATCAAACTTTTCAGACACATCCGCTAAAAATTGAATCACTGAACGACTAAGAAGAACTAATTGGTCATAGATAAGTGGTAAGGTAAGACCAATCAATAAAGCTAGGGCAACAATCACGAGCAAAGAAATGAATCCGACCGCAATCTTTTTTCTAACCCCCTTATCTTCTAACCACTTTACAAATGGATACAAAACGTAAGCTACGGCAAAAGCAACAAGAAAAGGAAAAGCTACGGATACAACTTGACCTAAAAATCCACCCCACTTATCGCTCGTTAAATAAAGTAAATAAATAACTCCCATCAATAACAAAATATTCAGTAATTTATAATCCAATTTATTTTTAAACATTTTCTTCACCTCTCTAAAAGAATCGTTACTGGACCGTCATTAATCAGTTGAATCTTCATCGCTTTACCAAAAGCCCCAATCTCAACAGGAACAAATTCCCGCAAAATATCATTCCATAAATCATATAATAGAGAAGCTTCCAAAGATGGTAAAGCTTCCTGATAACTTGGTCGACATCCCTTTGTCGTATTTGCATACAAAGTAAACTGTGAAATCGATAAAATCTTTCCACCAACGTCTAAAATACTTTGGTTCATCACACCTTCAGAATCATCAAAAATACGAAGACCAATAACCTTTTTTGCCATTTTCTCTAACGTTTCCTGATTATCTCCTTTAGTAAATCCGACCAATAATACAAGACCATAATCAATTTCACCAGTAATTACTCCACCGACAGTACAACTTGCCTGCTGACTTCTTTGTACAACCACTCTCATCGAAGTGCCCTCTCTATCCGAACAACGTAATCTAACTTATCTAACTCTTTTTGAATTTTTTCTAATTGTGCGACATCTTTTACCACTAAATCCATCTCATAAACGAAACCGTCCCCTCGATTAATTGTATTAAAGTAATCAATATTTAAGTCGAAACCACTGACTTTTTTTATCATCTCTACAATTTTGTTCTCTTTTGTATTTGTATCAATAAACAATACAGAGTGATAACGGTCTTTCGTCACTTCATTAAAATGAACAGGAACCGAGCGGTTTTCTAAGATTTCTAAGTTTCTACAACAACTTCTATGAATCGAAATCCCATTTCCTTTCGTAATATAACCGACAATATCATCTCCAGGAAGTGGATTACAACAAAGTGCAATATTTACTTTTACCTTATCAATTCCATCAACAATAATATCATTATCGTTATTTTTTACGACAATCTTTTTTAATGTCACTTCCTCTGTATTTTCTTTTTTATATGCTGTATTGATAATAAAATTAGGACTATACTTTCCATTACCAATATGAAGATATAACTCTTCCATATTCTCTTGTTTTAATTCTTTGAGTATTCCTTGAACGGTTTCCTCTTTAAAAAAGTCTTGAAAAGGAATCTTTCTCTTTCGTAATTCTTTATCTAAAGATTCTTTTCCTCGTTCAATATAAATTTCTCTTTCATTTTTAGTGAAAAATGCCCGAATTTTATTTTTCGTCTGTGTACACTTAGCAATATTTAACCATTCTTTAGATGGTCCTTTACTTGTTTTATTCGTATTAATTTTTACGATATCGTTATCTTTTAACTCATAATCTAGTGGTACAATTGTATCATTGACAATTGCACCAATCATCGTCTCTCCTACTCTAGTATGAATTTTATAAGCAAAATCAATCGGTGTTGCTCCACGAGGAAGTTCAAAGACATCTCCCTTTGGGGTAAACACATAAATACTTTTATCATTTAATATTTCCTCTTGGACACTACTAACAAAATCGGCATCACTCATCTTGTCTGCATTTAAATCGATGATAGATTTAAAAAATTGAAGTTTTTCTTCTGTGATATTTCTAGAAGAAGCATCTTTTTTTTCTTTATATGACCAATGTGCAGCAATCCCATTTTCCGCAACTTCATCCATCTCATAAGTACGGATTTGAATTTCAAATAAAAATCCACTAATCCCAAATACTGTCGTATGTAAGGATTGATACATATTTGCTTTTGGCATCGCAACATAGTCTTTAAATCGTTTAGGAAAAGGTTTAAATTTGGAATGAATAATCCCAATTGCTAAATAGCATTCTTGTTCTGTATCAACAAATACACGTAAAGCAAGTAAATCATAGATTTCATTAAACTTTTTTCCATGATTTAACTTGTTATAGATACTATAAATACTTTTCGAACGACCCTTAATTTCATGACGAATATGATGTTCTGAAAGGACTTGGGAAACTTCCATCATCATCTCATTTACCGCTTGGTCGCGTTCAACTTTCGTCTTATTCAGTCTTTCGACAATATCATAAAAAACATCTGGTTTCAAGTAACGTAAAGATAAATCTTCTAATTCACTTTTAATTTTATGAATTCCCAAATGATGGGCAATAGGAGCAAAAATTTCTAATGTCTCCTTGGCTTTACGTTTTTGTCTTTCTTCACTTAAGACATAAAGTGTTCTCATATTATGAAGTCTAGAAGCGAGTTTAATAATAATTACTCGAACATCTTCGGTCATTCCAACGATAATTTTTTTATAATACGTAATCAAGTAGTCATTTTCTGTAGAAAAATGAAGCTTACTGATTTTTTCAACACCAGAAATCAATCGAACGACATCGTTTCCTAATTTTTTCTGAATTTCTTCTTCGTAAATATCTAAATCCACCTCATGCAAAAGAGCGGCACAAAGCATATCGATATCTGCATATACTCCTGTCAAAATATAACAAGTAGCAAGAGAATGACTACTTACATCATCCCCAGTAAGACGAACTAACCCATCGTATGCTTCCTTGGCAATCGAATAAGCATCGGCAAATTTTTGTAGGTCTTCCTCTTGATGAATGTAAATTTGTATTTTTTCATAAACTTCTTCATAACTATAGTTTCGATTCAATTGTTTCACGTTATTCTTCACCCGAATTCATTTCATAATGTAAGATATCATCGACCATCTCATACAGATGTAAATTCGAATCATTCTTCCATTTTTTTTCTTTTAAATATGCAAAAATCTCTTGTGCAGTCATATGTTTTCCCGATGCTTCTAAACGTCTAATACGAAGTCGTAAAGCGGGCATCAAAAAAAGTCTCAATTCTTCCTGCGATTTCCATTCTCTCATTTTTGTACCCACCCCCTAAGACAAAAATAATCAAAATTTTATTGCTTATTCAACCACTCTTAGTTTAACATAAATCACGAGAAAACATCAAGAAAAAAGCTAATGTTTTTAAGAAAAGTAGAAAAGATGTCAAACAAACGTCAAAAAACACACAAAAAAGTGTGTCTAATTTAAAATATCCATAAACTGACGAATAAACATCAATCGTTTTTCCAAATCTTCCATTTTATCTTTTGGACGAAGACGAAAATATTCTTTCGTCTCTTTTTCTAATTCTTGAATACTATTTGGATTTCTAGTTAAGTATTTATACCAATAAGAATGCTCTCGCAAGTAACTAGTAATATAGTAGTTACTTCTCACATAATGTAAAGTTTTTAAATCCATGATTAATCCTCAAAATACCTATACATTGGTCTTCTCTCATAAGTTTTAGGAGGTGTTCCCCCTTCTTTCGTCGTAGATAAATCCTGAAGAAGTCCAACGGCTTTAGAAAGTCCATCAACACCCTTTCGAACGGTTTCTAAATCAACTCTTTTAAGGGTATTAAAAATTTCTTTTAATGAAGTATCTCCAAGCAAGGAAGATGACGCCGTACTTTTTTCTTCTCTATACGTTTTCCAAACGTCGCCTGATTCTCCATATAAATCATACATTTCATAAAATTTTTGCCAAGTCATTTCTCCCCGATTGACATAACCTGCAAAAGTTGGATTTTTTTGAACAAAAGCCTTAAAACTCTCTTTAGACATATTACCACCTAGTAAATTATATGCGTACAAAAAGAAAAAAGTTTATTTTTTTGAAATTTTTTGCAAGTCTTTTTGTAGGTTTTCATCAAATTTTTTCGCTTTTATCATCGCAATTTCTTGTCGATAAGGAGGATTTCCTTCAACATAAGGGGTCTCTAAAATTTTCGGAACGTTTTCTAATTCTTTCGCATAAATAATCGAAATCAAGGTAGAAAAGCCAATTGTACCAAAACCAATATTTTCATGACGGTCTTTTTTTGCTCCGAAAACATTTTTACTATCATTTACATGAACACAATGAATACGTGAAAGTCCAATCAACGAATCAAACTTCTTCAAAAATTCATCAAATTTTGTTAAATCATATCCAGCATCGTTCAAATGGCAAGTATCTAGACATACTCCGATTCTTTCTGTTTTTAAAACACCATCAATAATTTTCTTTAGTTCTTCTAACTTGCTTCCGACCTCTGTTCCTTTTCCAGCCATGGTCTCTAATAAAATCATCACGTCACTATCATCATCATCTAAAATCAAATTCAATCCATCAATAATATTTTGGATTCCCACATCCATTCCTTCACCGACATGACTTCCGGGATGAAGAACTAAATATCGACAACCGAGTGTATGACAGCGAACGATTTCTTGTTTCAAAAAGTTAACGGAAAAAGCAAATTTATCTTCTTCTTTACGGTTGGCAAGATTGACAATGTATGGTGCATGAACAATGACTTGTTCAAAAATAATTCCGTTTTTTTCCATTTCTGTTATTGCTGTCTTCGTTAATGTCGAATCTAAATTCGCCCGCCGTGTATTTTGTGGCGCTCCTGTATAAAACATAAAAGTGTTAGCGCCATAACTAGAAGCCTCTCTAACACTTTTGATAAGTTGTTCTTTTTGGTCAAAAGAAACATGTGAACCAATAAGTAACATTATTCTTCCCCCTGTCCTTGTTTAGTGTAAGTTAATACATTCCAATCTAAGAATTTTCCTTCCGCATCTTCTCGGTTATCTAATCCGGAGATAATCCCTTTAGTCGTTTCTACCCCAGCAATATTTCCTGCTAAGCTTTGCACGGTAACTTCCATAGTATTTCTAGCATCATTCACTACAGAATCTTCCGTAATCTCTTCAATTCTTGTCAAAGGAATCGCATTTCTTTGTTCATCTTGTGCGGCAAAATAGTAAGCATAACTAGGGTTTAGCTCAGTTCCTTCATTAATTACAGCAACATAGCTTTTAGCAGGAACAAAGGCAAATCCATAAGGAGATTCATCACTTCCGGATACAAGTTCTATCATATTTAAATTAATAATTGTAACGTCATTAGATTTCACTGGCGCTTTAAATTTAGAAGATACGATTGAAGCATCAACACTTCTTACATAGTTTTTAGCACTATCTACAAAAGCGCTTCTCTTGCTTTTTTCAATATAATCGTTATACTGTGGAACAGCAATTGTCGTGATAACTCCTAAAATCACAATCACAGCAAGTAGCTCAATTAAAGTAAACGCATTTTTATTCATCTCTATCCTCCATATCTATAATCATCATAGCACAAAGCAAGACGAAATACAAGATACGAACAAAGAATAAATCTTGAATAATCTCCCAAAAAGGTTATATAAAATAAAATCATCGATAAAATATTCTCCTACTAGATTAAAACCATTTACTAAAATTTTATAATTTTTTCATAATCGCATTACCTTTTATTCAATGATATCTATATGCAAGTTTAATTCTTCTTCTGTAGGTAAAGATTTTAATATATCTTTTGGTAAAAACTTAGAAATTTCATAAGAACTTACACCAATTGGTTTATTTATATCTTTTAAAGCATATTCAACAGAAATTTTATCTTTTTCTCTGCAAAGTATTATCCCAATACTTGGATTATCTTGCTCATCTTTAATAATATCGTCAACTGCCGATAAATAAAAATTAACTTTTCCAGCATATTCAGGTTTAAATTCAGTATTCTTTAATTCTACAACTATATAACAATGTAATTTTGTGTGATAAAATAACAAATCAATAAAGTATTCTTTATTACCAACTTCTAATTTATATTGATTTCCAACGAAAGAAAAACCGTTTCCTAACTCTAATAATACTGTTTTAATTTTTTCAACCATAGCTTGTTCTAATTCGGTTTCAATATAATTTTGTTTTAATCCGGTTAAATTTAAAATATAAGGATCTTTCATCATATCTTTTGCTAATTCATTTTGCGGTTTAGATAATGATTGATTAAAGTTATTTGGTTTATCCCCTAAAACTTGTCTTTCATATAATTCACTCTTTATTTGAAACGCTAAAACATCATAACTCCATCCATTTATTGATGTCTGCTCCATATACCAAATCCTTTTTTCCTCTGTTTTTATTTTATCTAGAATAAGAATATTATGTGACCATGGAATTTGTGCAGACGGCGTCTGCATTTTTTCACTTTTGGTACATTCAATGTAATATTTCTTCATACTTTTTAAATTCCTTACGGAAAAACCTTTAATATTTGGGAATGTCATTTTAAGTTCTACTGCTAATTCATCAATAAATTTGTTTCCCCAACTCGAATTTTCATTAATTGTTTTACCAATAGAATAATATAGTTTTAACAAATTCATATTAGCGTTTTTAAAAATTTCGTATTGGGTATTGCTTATTCGTTGTTTAATATCTTCAACAACATTTTTAAAATCTTTTTCTATCATACTTTTATCTCCTAATGTTTATATTATAGCATTTAATAGGCATTTTTATATAACTTTAGATAGAATTTTTATTAAACTTTTTAAATCATTGTTACTACTCAGCCGTAAACCAGTAAATAATTAAACACTTACCATTTTTTAAAATAAAAACTAGGCAAATCGTGATTTACCCTGATATATTTCCTAAATACAGGTAAAAGGATCCAATCTTCTTAATCTGGCTGTTTTAATAATACTCATAATGTTGCCAAATCTTTTTCCACCTTTACTACTTCTAAAACCGCCAGATACCTTGGTTTTCCCTTTAATCATTCGAAGGCATCGCTCCATAAAATTATTTTCATTTGGGATAGAGAACAATATAGTACTTTTATACTTTTTAAATCTCCTTAAAAGGCTTCTTTTTATTTGCTAGGATAAAAGCGTTGTCTCGCTTGATGAAAATTATACCACCTTTTTTATCAATCAATTCACTTTTTATAGTTTCATAGCTGAGTAGTAACCCAAATAAAATCATTTCATAGAAAGTTCTCCCTTGCTTTTTATATTCATGAAGGAAACAATGATTAAGGCAATTAAAAATATTTCTTCTAACTTATCTTAGACCTCAATAAAGAAAATAGAAAAGAAGTTCATGGAAAGAAAATAACGATATGCTATAACTTATTTTAACAATTGAACTTATCAAAAATTCATACTAAAAAGCATATTTTCTTGGATTTGTCCGGTTTTATGTCAAATGAAAAGAGCTGCATGATTTTTATTTCATTGTAACTCATTTTCAAATTATACAGTAAAAATTGATACGTTAGTAAAATTCGCTTTAGCTTTCATGATAAAGTCATACGCCGCTTGATCTTTCACCAGAATAGTACAAGTATTCTTGACATTACGTAAAAAATAGGCAGAATCAGAAACACGGTCAAATGACATGTTAGATAGATTTAAAAGGTTCAAGCTAGAATCTCCATCAAACATATAAGACACATCAGTTACATTTGAAGTATCAATCACAGTTAAATCTAAACTAGTTAAACTACTACATTCACGAAACATATAAGACATATCTTTTACTTTTGAAGTATTTAAACCAGTTAAATCCAACGTAACAAAAGAACTACATTCACCAAACATCTCAGCCATATTCGTTACATTTGATGTATCAATCACCGTTAAATCTAAATTTGTTAAACCACTACATCCAGAAAACATACCAGACATATCTATTACTTTAGATGTATTTAATCCCGTTAAATCTAATGTAGAAAAAGAACTACATCCAGAAAACATAGACCGCATATTCGTTACATTTGATGTATCAATCACCGTTAAATCTAAATTTGTTAAACCACTACATCCAGAAAACATACCAGACATATCTATTACTTTAGATGTATTTAAACCAGTTAAATCTAATGTAGAAAAAGAACGACAATCAGAAAATATATCAGCCATATTCGTTACATTTGATGTGTCAAAATTACTTAAATCTAAACTTGTTAAACTACTACATCTAGAAAACATACCGGCCATATTCGTTACTTTAGAGGTATTTAATCCGGTTAAATCTAATGTAGAAAAAGAACGACAAACAGAAAATATACCCGCCATATTCGTTACATTTGATGTGTCAAAATTACTTAAATCTAAACCCGTTAAACTACTGCATTCTTGAAACATAAAAGCCATATTTTTTACTTTTGAAGTATCAAACCCAGTTAGATCTAAACTAGTCAAACTATAGCATCTATAAAACATTGAAGACATATCGGTTACATTTGAAGTATCAAAATATTCTAACCCCTCAATCGATTCTAAATAATTATAATAAGCAAACATCGAACTACTATCCGGATTAGCATATATTTTTCCGTTCGCTTGAATATGAAATTTATAACCAGCAGAACCAATTCTCTCTAAATACCCCATAACTGTGCCATCATTTAGCACACTAAGATCCCATATTTTATCAGAATCAATCCCCTCAGGAATAGAAATTTGATTTTCAAAAACTATAGCTTTTATATCTAAAACATACCAACAATACGTACTATTTGAACAAGTTGGCCCATAAGTATCACTAAAACTAAAAATACGATCTGGATTTATCATACCAGCATAACTAATCTCGATTTCTTGACCACCCTCTATATCAATACGAAAGCTTAATTCTTTATCGCGAATCAACTCATTATCTTCGAGGTCTTCTCTTATCCATAAACGAAGAGCATATTCAATTTTAATATCTGCATCGATTTTTCCCTCGTCGATAATTCCCTCATTTAATGAAGCAAGAGACTTAATTACTTTCTCACTATCTTTAACAAGACCATATCGCACATCATTTACATTCAATTTGTCTCCTGTTGTAATATCCACCAATTTTATGGTATACCCAACAGAATCAATCCCCTTATTCTGAAGACGGAAAGTAAATGCATCTTGAATCATTCCCACTTCATCATACATCGGAAGTGCATTTGTAATCATTAAATTATTTTCATCTTCTATTAGTTCTAACTCTAAACTCCCTGCGGTAATGACTTGTCGTTTTTCTCCACCAATAGTCAAATTAATAAATGCATAGGTTACACTTAAGAAAATGACAAAAAGACTGGTAATAAAAACCGAAATTTTGGCAATTTGTTGGTTCTTTTTTTTCATTTTTACTCACTACTCCTTTACTATCTAAAAATATCATCCCCCCCCCCCGACGTGTTTGTCAAGAAAATTTCTACTCCGGGGGATGTTAGTATTTTTATGACAAATAAAAAAACTCTTCCAAAGAAGAGCCAAAATCATCTTATTTTGTCGCAGTAGCCCCTGCTAAAGAAGGAACAACACAACAATTACTTGCATTTTCTCCAGGTTTTACTTTTGTTGGATCTTGAATAGAAGAAGGACACTCGTTCGTATGAATCAACGCTCTTTTTTCCTCAGCTTTTCCATTCAATTGTTTTTCTGTTGCCGTTAAACAGTTTGTCCCATCAGTCAAGTAAATGGTATATGTATAATTTCCATTTTGATTGCGAACAACGACATAGCTTTCTCTCTTTTTAAGTGTTTCGTAAGAAGCATCTGAAAATGTAGGACTATTATTTCCTGTCGTTTTTGTACTGTTAAACGCATGATTGGTATAAGGAGACACTCCACCTTGTGATATTTCAATATCGGCAACTCTCATATATGTCGAAGCACCAGAAACCGGAAGCATATTATTTGCCGTAATTCTTTTGGTTGCAGCGCCAATATACTCAAGAGCAGAACTCACCATCGAATCTTTTTTAGAGTCATCAATATATCCAGTCATCGCTGGAATTGCAATTGCCATAATTACTCCTAAAATGACAATTACCGCAAGTAGTTCGATTAAGGTAAAACCTTGTTTATTTTTTTTCATCAATCTTCCTCCTAAATGGGTATTATTTTACCGTTGTTGTCCCATCAGGAACAGTAATTTTAGTACAAGTAGAACCTGTTTTAATGAGTGCACGTTTTTCTTCTGGTTTCCCATTTAATTGTTTTTCAGTTGCGGTCAAACAATTTCCATTTCCATCAATCAAATAAATCGTATAGATATATTCTCCGTTATTGTTCGTTGCTTGTACAACACTTGCATCAGCATAAGCTTGATTAGAATATGGTGATACTCCTCCAGATGATAACGGAATGTCTTTTACATACATATAAGTAGAAGTACCAGAAACCGGAAGCATATTATTTACTGTGATTCTCTGTACTCCTGCACGTAAAAATTCACTTGCTGAGTCCACCATCGAGTCTTTTTTAGAATCATCAATATATCCAGTCATCGCCGGAATTGCAATCGCCATAATTACTCCTAAAATGACAATTACCGCAAGTAGTTCGATTAAAGTAAAACCTTGTTTATTTTTTTTCATCAATTTTCCTCCTATTCTTATTACATTTTAAATATACTTGAATTTAATCCATTAGTCAAGAAAAATTCAATAAATCATTGATTAATAAGTAACAATGGAAGGTGATGAAACACCAACTGCCTTAGCAATTGCCGCAGCTGGAGCATTCGCTTGAAAGTTATCTTTTACATCTTTTTGGGTTAATCCTCTCACTAATGTTAAATCTGCTCCTCTTTTACTTCCAATTAATTGAACATAATAATCGAATTGATATCCACTAGCCGTTCCTTTTTTATGTACGACAACAAAGGATTTACTTGCATTATAACTTTTATTATCTGGGTCTTTTTCAAAAGAACCATCATCTAAATAAGCATATGTAAAAACAATAAACCCTCCATACGCACAATCAATACTTTCATTGTTTCTTAATTCTGATTCTGCAAGAGATGCAAGGCGTTTTGCATCAGACACCAAAATATCTTTCTTATTTTTATCTAACATCGATACTACATTGGGTACAGCAACAATCATAATAATCGAAAGTATGGCAAGAGACGCTAGTAATTCAATTAATGTGAACCCTTTTTTATTCATTTCTTCTCTCCTCCTATAATAAAAAGTATAGCAAGAAAGGAAGAATTTGTAAATTAAAAGTGTGAAGAATACAAAAAAGGAAAGTCAAGTTGACAGAAGAATTTAAAGGATTTTCTTTAAATTTTGATACTCTGCCTCCCGAACAGTTCCTTTGTCTTCATATAAACTCCCATAGCGAAAAAGAGAAAAACCGGAAACGTTAGGTAATTGTCTTAAAAATCGAATTTGATTAGCAATGACATTTTCAAATTCTTGCCATTCTGTGCTACCAAGTCCAGCATAAGTATCTACCTCCCCTGTTTTATAAAAAGCAAGAGCGGGTAATAAAAAAACTTTATCATTGGTTAATTTTTCTGACCATTCATTTAGAACAATCGCGTAAGGTTTAGCACTATTTTGAAATCCATAGTAAAGCTGTGGCATAATATAATCGACATATCCTTCTTCTTGCATCCAAGTCAAAACATCCGCATAATTCTTTTCATAGTTGTTTTCCATATTTCCTTCTGGAGCAATACCAAATAATAACTTAGGATTTTTCGATTTAACAAGAGTATAGACTTTTTTTATAAATTCATTGACCACCTGCAAACGATATTCTTTTAAGGAAAGATTTCCTCCTGCTTTTTGATAAGCCTCATAATTTTCTAAATCAATCGTATCATCTGGATAAAAATAATCATCAAAATGAATTCCATCAACAGAATAACGAGTTAAAATTTCATCGATTCCCGAAAGAATTAGTTGTTGAACCTCCTCACTTGCTGGATTATAATAGATACCCTTCCCAGGAATCAACTTAACATGACTTGTCCCAAGATACGAAAATGCAGGATTCTTAACGGATATATTTTCTGTTGCACCACTATTTCTAACACGAAAAGGATTAATCCACGCGTGAACTTGCATCCCTTTCTCATGGGCAGTAGAAATGAAGTGTTGTAAAATATCAAAAGAAAGTTCTTCTTCCTCGTTTCCATAAACTAAATAATGGGTTGGATAGATATCTGATGGATATAGAGAGTCAGAAAAAGCACGCACATGAAGAAAAATCCAATTAAATTTATCATTTTTCATTTTCTCTATCATACTAGAAATGATTTGTTTTCCTTCTTCTTCGTTTTTTCCATCTAAGTATTTAGAAAGTTCAATATAAGAAACATAAACTCCACGAATTTCTTCATTCATCAAAGCATCCCCCTCTTTCTCTTTATTGGTAAGGACATCTTCTAATTTTAAAAGAGAAATCAAAATGAAAACTACAAACAAAAGCATTAGTATCTTTTTCATAACCTGTCCCTTTCTACTTTATTCTACGACTGAAATCAAAAAAAAGTACACAATTTTGTGTACTACATTCACTCCTTCTTAGGATCTAAACTTAATCGATAACGATTTAATAGAAATTCTACAAGAAAGAAAACTATCGCAAATACAGGATTTACATCGCGCCATAAAGAAAGGCAAGCAAAAATGATAGTAAGAATCGCAAAGAGAATAATGAAAACTTTCAATATTTTGCGAGTAGATACGCGTTTTATTTTTTCGTCATTCGTTAATTTTTCCATAAATTTTCCCACTCTTTCTCCCGAAATCCGATAAGTAAATTTTCCTCTGTAATTAATAAAGGCCGTTTTACAAGCATCCCATCTCGAGTTAAGATTTCAATTTTTTCTTCCATAGACATTTGAGGACGCTTTTCTTTCAAGTTTAGTTCTCGATATAAAATACCACTTGTATTAAATAACCGGTCAGCATTAACCGAATAAGTATCGATTAAATGACGAATCTCTTCTTCTGTAAAAGGTTTTTCCTTAATATCACGGAAATCATAAGCAATTCTTTTTTCTTCTAAATATTTACATGCGTTTTTGCAGGTAGAACATTTTTTATATCCAACAAGTTTTATCATTTAAACAAGTCCTCTAACATCTTAATATCTTTTCGAATACAAAAATAGTTTATGATATCTAAAATAGAATAGACCATTAAAAAGATACCGATGGCCTGCGTAATCGCAATTGCTCCACTAAATGGATTTACTACAAATAAAACTCCACAAACAATCATTAAAATCGATATAATCAAAGAATAAATGGGCATGCTAGCTTTATTATTTTTAATATCTAGCACATATTTTAATTTCATTGCTCCACTAATAATAAAGTAAACACCAAGAACGAAAGGAAGAACACTAACAATAGCAATAGGATTTAAAATTAAAACGAATCCCGCAATCACTACTAAAATTCCATAAATTAATTCAATCGGATAAGAATGTTCTTGATTTCTAAAATAATTGATTAAGGTAATTCCTCCATTAGCAAGAAGTAATACACCGATAATACTAGAAATCAAATTAATTGTTCCTTCCGTTCGAAATACTAAAAAGATTCCTAAGATTAAAAAGATAATTGACACAAATAAACTAAACCCAAAAACCCGTTTTGCAAATTCTCTCATTTTCTCGCCTCCTATATCTTATTATAATACTTATTTTATAAAATGGAAGTTTTATTTCACTAATTTAAGAAACTCTTTCGGTACAGGAATCTTAAATTGATATAGTTTCTTTGTTGTTGGATGGAAAAACTCTAATTGATTAGCAACTAAACAAACTCGATGAATTGGATTGGTTTTAGAATAGTATTTCTTATCTCCAACAATAGGGTGATGAAGATAAGAAAATGTTGCTCGAATTTGATTCTTTCTCCCCGTTTCAAGTTGAATATTAACTAATGAAAAATCTCGATTAGCTTTCAATACTTGATAATTCGTAATCGCAAGTTGTCCGTGCAATTCATCCGTAACGGTAACATTCTTTTCTTGATGTTCTTCTAAATAGTATTTCAAAGTTCCCGCATTTTTTTCTAATTTTCCCTCTACTACAGCAACGTAGTTACGAAGACGCACAAGTTGATTCCAGTTGTCTTGTAATTTTTTCGTTAATTCTTTACTTTTACAAAATAATACAATTCCACTAGTTTCTTTATCAAGTCGATGAACTAAATATAAATTCTCCCCACTCTTCTTTGCTTTTATATAACGGATAGCATCTTTAAATAAGCTTCGCTCATAGGAATCATTAGAAACCGTTAAAAGACGTTCTCTTTTTTTGACCACCAAAAATTCTTGGTCTTCATAAATAATAGGAAATGGTGCAGTAACCCTCCTTGTCGCAGTAATTTTTAATAAATCTCCCTCTTTAAGTAAGTAGTCAAACTTACTTTGCACAACTCCATTAACCAAAATATTTTCGTATTTTAATAAAGATTTGCATCTATTTTTTGAAAATTTTGTATTTTCAATTAAAAAATCTAATAGTTTTTGAGACTTTTTTATCGACGTTTCAAATTCTTTCATTTTTTCCCTCTTTTCTTCCTAACATTTTCTCTACGAGCCTTAGTGTAACACAGTTTTCTTAAATATACAAGCATAGTTCTAAATATTCAAAATTCGTATAAAAACCAATAGAAATCAAGTAAAAACCACAGACTAAACTATGCGTTGATTGAAAAAAATGTCAAATTTTGGTAATTTTATATATGTGAGATATTTAATTCGACAGTAACAGAAAGGTAGTTATAATATGGATCAAGAGAAATTAGGGAAATTCCTCCTCCAGTTAAGAAAGAATAAGCACCTCACTCAAAAAGAGGTAGCACAACAAATTGGTGTCACCAGTCAAGCGGTTTCGAAATGGGAATGTGGACATGGGATACCCGACATTGAAAATTTAGCAATTATAAGTAAAACATTTAATGTAGACATTGTTGAATTATATAAAGGTGCAGGATACTTTCAAGAGGATATAAATCATGATAATAAAAAATCTAAAGAAGAAGTTGAAGAGGAAATTAAAGAGGAGTACAATGATGTACTAAAAGATACAATTAATCAATCCAGTAATAAATTAAATAAAGGGAAATTAAAGTTAAGTATTTTATGGCTTATTTTAGCGATAATCATTTATTCGATTTCCCTAACTCTAGACATCCCATGGCTAAACTCTATATTATTTATACTAGCAACCTTAATTGTAATTTACTTATTAGATTATCCTTTTAAAAAGATGAGCCACATAAAAAAATACCTTATCACCATCATCATTATCATCTTTATTATAATAGGATATATTTTTTTAGAAAAAGTTTTCATTGTTAACAAATTTAGACAACCAATCTTTTCCATCAAAGAGATTTATAAAGAATATAATCTTACACTCTATAATTCTTTCTTTTATAAAGCATATAGTTGTGACTTTGCAGAAAATGAAATTTCAATACTTAATAATGAGGATTTAGTTGAAATATGCGCTGAAAAGGATAACTATAATTCTAATAAAAATTTAATTCTGAAAAGCGGAGCTATTATTTCAAAAAGTCAAAAAGCAGTTTTAGAAAAATTTACAGATGAATTAGAAAAAAAGGGATACGTAAATTATAATTACATGCGCCAAAAAGATCTCAATGATTTTTGGGAATATTTAGATGATAATTTTTATTGCGTATATTACGAAAATGACATCAATAACATTGTTATAAAAAGGAAAAATGGGATATGTCAATATAACAATGAAGATTATTATTACTGTAGCTATCTACAAAGTAACGGGGAAATAGAGTACAAAAAAGCCAAAAATAAGCAATGCAAATAACAATATTATTCAACATTTATATGACTAAACAGCTCGTTTATTGAATTTTTTTCCAATATTTGGTAAGTTAATAAATAGGAACGCAAAAAAAGACAAAACAATTTATCATAAAAATGAGGTAGTAAAAATGAATCAAGAAAAATTAGGAAAATATTTAGTTAATCTTCGAAAAGAAAAAGGGCTAACACAAAAAGAAGTCGCTCGACAAATTGGTGTAACTGAACAGGCCGTTTCTAAATGGGAACGAGGTATTGGAACACCTGATATTGGCTTATGGAACAACATCTGCTTAGTTTTCGGAATCGAGCCAATCGAGTTACTCCAGGGAGGCGAGCTTCAAAAAAACGAACAAGCATCAGATACTTCCAAAGACACGCAAAAATTTGAAGAATATAACGATATGTTAAAGCAAACAATCGAAATATCTAATACAGAAATAAACAAAATGAAAATAAAAGAAAGCATTTTACTTAGTATTCTATCTATTGGAACCTACATAACCTCTTTAATCACACAAAACAATATAGTAAATATTATTTTATTCATTATCGCCTCATTCATCAATATATATTTATTAGGTTATTTTCTAAGAAAAAAAAACTATACTATTAAATTTCTAATAATTGCTTCATCACTATCTTTTATTATTTTAGGTTATTCTTTTTTTGAGAAAATTAGCCTCGTAAATAGATTTCGTCAACCAATTTTTTCTATAAAAGAAATATATAAAGAATATAATGTAATAATATACAACGCTTTATTTTATAAAGCCTACAATTGTAATAAAACAAGTAATGAAATATCGTTACTTAAAGAAAAAGAAATAGATAAAATATGTGCAACTGATGATACATACAATACAGAACAAAATGTTACATTAAAAAGTGGAGCCATTATCACAAATGAACAAAAGCTAACTTTAGAATTATTTACAGATGAACTTTATAAAAAAGGGTATATCGATTACAACTATATGAGACAAGAAGATATAGACGAATTTTGGAAATATGTAGATGAAAATTTTTATTGTGGCACATATGATACAAATCAAAATTCTAATCTAGCAATAAAAAGAAAAAACGGAATCTGTCAATATGACAACGAAGAATATTACTATTGTAGTAATCAAAAAAATGATGGCACTATAGAATATAAAAAAGCAAAAAATAAACAATGTAATGGAAAGTAGGTGGTCATTACAACAGATGATTAATACTTTCCAAAAACAAAATCAAAGGAGAAAACAATGAAAAAAACGATTTTAAAATTAACTGCTGTGATAGCACTATTCACAGTATGTAAAATAACAACGGTTAATGCTGAAGAGATTTACTATACTAATGAAAATGGAATTGCTATAACACAAGAACAATATCAAATGTTAAGTGAAGCATTCACAGAAAACGAAATAGCTACCATGCCAGAGAAACAATTCATCTTAGAAACAGAAAATCCAAAAATCAAGGTAAATGAGGAAACTATTTATGTAGAAACTAGAACTTTTGTAAATACTCGTGGTGAAATCACAGAAACGCAGGAAACACTTCTTACTGAAGAAGAGTATGAAAGTATTAATCCCAACGCTAGAACAAGTTGTGGATCACTATGCTGGGAAACAACTTATAAAAAATTAACTGCTGAAACCGCAATTTCTACTGGAGGAGATTTCAGAATTATGACAAGATGTCAATGGAAAAAACTTCCTCAAGTAAAAGTATATGATGTTATTGCAACTCGTTGGCAAAGAGGAACAACAAATTTCAATCTTTCTGGTGCATTTGGAAGTCAATCATACTCAAATGCTGAAGGTACACAAATAACAACCTTAAGATATTCAGAGTCAAACGTAAATGTTAAAACCGCGCCAAGTGGAGCAGGAATTTCTATGAATTTAGCCGATAATGCTGGTGGACCATACGATATACTTCTAACAGTATACGGAAAAATCAATTCATTAGGAACCATATCTGTTGCTACAACTTATCAACATGCACAAACGAATGTTAATTTAGATGAATCTCAATCATACACTTTTGCAGCTGATGGACTTGGTGGAGTATTAAAATTCAATAGTAATAGCACTCGTGATAAGTACGACAAAATGGCTGGACTTTCTTTCACACATAATCGTACATATTAAAATTTATTTATGCTAATCAACCTATTCGGTTATATATATATTAATTTCATGTTGCATTAACGAGACTCTCTTAATCACCAATTCTCTAATTCAAGGGAGACTCGTTAATGATAGATTTGTAGTTGGCAGTAAAAAAAGTAGTAGAAATAAAAAAAGATTGAAGGATATTAGTACCTGTCAAGTACTCACTAAATAAAAAGATTAATTAATTTGAATAT
>CAJUNG010000028.1 GCA_910587725.1 uncultured Bacilli bacterium | reverse complement strand
CTTGATGTTGTAACACCTTGTGATACCCCGTCTGCTCTGCAGCGGGGTGGTTCATCTTATCATTCATAGAACCATTTAAGATTGTTTTCGTTAATAAAAAGAAACGCAAAAATGTTATATGTTTTATGCTTAATAACGTTGTGAATGGCAAAAACAAGTATGATTTCTATATAGGGAGTATTGAAAAAGAGAATAAAAGAAGTTTAACGGCAATATTAAATTTTGTAAATCAATCATTATAAATTATGGAAAGCAACTATAATCACTCACAATAAATCTATTTCAAAACACACACGTTAATGGAAAGGAAAATATTAAATGAAAGGTTTTGAATTAGAACAAAGAAAACAACAAGTTTTTGATAATATAATTTATCATAATAAGGCGATTATCTACTGTAGAGTGAGTACTCAAACCCGTCAAAGTGAGAAAAATTAAGAAACCATTATAAAACCTATTCGGAACACATTTTGAAATATACAAAAAATTATGTAAAATGTGAATAGGAGTATAAAAAATGAACGAAAATGATATAAAAAACTTAAAAGACTTACAATTTACTATCACGGAAAGTATGAAAGACACATCTATTGAAATGCTAACCATAAGACAAATGCTTGATGAGAACGAACTAACGAAAAAAGAGAGAAAACTTTTAGAAAAGCAATTTGAAAAATTAAAGCAACAATTCGCAAAAGAGCTGCAAGAACAAAACCCCGTGCAGATAACATTTATTCGTAGTTGTTTAAGTAGCAAAAAAGAGATAGACAAGTAAGGGGATTGTCAAGAAAAATGTGTAAGTTCTAAATTTTTATTTGTAAGTTCTAAATTTTTATTACATCCACTTTTTTGATTTTGGAATTTAAAACTCTTGAAACATTACAAGCCAATACTTGACCTAAATCCAAAATAAGATTCTTTCAAAAAGAAAAAGAAACGTATCCTTCTTAGAAAGTCTTGTTTCTTTTAATGGCCCTTAATCAATAATTTTGCTTAATGTGGAGATTAATTCTTTCTTAAAATAATCTTTTTCCCTTCTTCCGCACTTTCAGTATTGACAAAAAACTCCTTTGCTTCTTCAACATATAGACTTTTATCAATGCTTGGCCAAAAATGCGTTAACACTAATTTTTCAACATTGGCATTCCTTGCAATAATACCTGCTTCATACGCAAATAGGTGATAATCTTCTGTTTTTTTCTGGCCCCTTAAAAATGTAGACTCACATAGTAAGAGATTTGCTCCATAGGCAAATTCTTCTAGGCAGTTTCCTTGAAATCCTGTATCGCTAGAATAGACAAAATTTATTTCTCCTGCTTGAATTTTTGTGCTATAAGTAGCAATCGGATGCGGATTACGATTAAAACAGATATTCAAATCCGCAAAAGATAAAGTATCTTTTTTTGTATAAGGAATAACTTGTAAATAGCCTTCTTTTTCTAAATTAACTAAGTAGTCGAAATCGATTTGATTTTTTTCTTTATCTTCTTCTGGAATATAGACTAAAATTTTATTTTTTAACCATCCAAGTTTATGAAAAACATAGGAAGTTTGTGCAATACTCAATAACTCTCCATAATGGTCAGAATGTAAGTGACTAATAATTATCGTTAAATCTTCTAAATCTTTAGGAAAATTTAATTCTTTAGAAATTCCATTTCCACAATCGAGTAAAATATTCTTTTCTCCGCATTGAACTAAAAATCCGGGACAATTTTTTGTCTTTGTACAATAAGTAGATACGGTACCTAAAGGAGTAATCACCAATTCTTTAGCATCCATTATTTCTACCTCCCACTTTTAAGTATAATTTTTTAGCAACGACATCATCTACGTATCTAGAAATATCCTTTCCTAGGCCGAGTACTTCTTTTACCGCACTAGAAGAAATAAATTGGTATTCAGAATCGGGAAAGAAACAAACTGCATTAATTTGTTGAGTTGACATATCTTTATTAAATCGCTGCAATTGTCTTTCATAATCATAATCACGTGAATCTCGCAGTCCTCGAATAATTGCTTTACACTCATATAATGCTGCAATATCTACGGAAGCACCCCATCCAGTGATGACACGAATCGAGTCGACAGATTGGTAGATTTCCTGAATCATCGCAACTCTTTCTTGAATTGTAAAAAGGCCACTTTTCTTTAAAGGATTATGTAAACAAGCAACCACAACCTCATCAAATAGTCCATTTGCTTGCTCGATAATATTCATATGTCCTTTCGTAATTGGGTCAAAACTTCCAGGGTATAAAACTCTTGTCATAATAATTTCACCAACCTTTTTGCATCATTTTCATCATTCTTTGTAATCACATAGTCGAAATCTTTTTTCTCTAAAGAGATACTTGCTTTCTCTCTTAATTCGAAATCCTTCTCTGAAATTTGGTCCCTAATCATTGCCCGATTTTTTCTAATTTCATAAGGGATATCCAATAAAACTTTCATATCGCACATCGCAAAATATTTTGTAATCGGAAGAAGCAACCAATCAAATACGATAGGTTCTCCTTGGTGATGCGCTAAAAATTCGTCGATTTCTTTTTGCATATACTCCCATGTGATTTCCGTTAGCCGCTTCATTTCTAATCGAGATTGAAAGACAATTTCACCAAGTTTCTTTCGATTAATTTGATTTTGCCATAAGATTTCATTTCCATAATATCGAATGAGCTCTTTTTTTACTTCTGCGTTACCTAATGCTAGATGTCCTACCTTATCTATTTCGAGATGTTGTGCTTGCACTAATTCTTTTGATAGTGCTTTTGCTAAAGTGGTTTTTCCGCTTCCCGATTTACCACAAATTCCAATAATCATATATTTTCCCTCCTGTCACTTGTAGTATAAACAAGAAAGTGTTATAATTAAAATACATATTTGTTATCATTATGATAACTGGAGGTTATGATGAATATAAATTTTGAACTTTACCGAGTGTTTTATACCGTTGCAAGTAAAGGAAATATTACCAAGGCGTCGAAAGAGTTGAACATTTCCCAACCAGCAATTAGCAAATCAATTAAAAATCTTGAAGACCAACTTGGAGGACAACTTTTTGTAAGAACGAAAAGGGGAGTTGTGTTGACAGAGGAGGGAAAGGAGTTTTATCGCTATATTGAGCAAGCAATGGAATATATCCAAAATGCAGAAAACAAATTTACCGAATTGATTCATTTAGAAACAGGATGTATCAAAATTGGTATCAGTACTACGTTAACCAAACAATTTTTGCTTCCTTTTTTGGAAGAATTTCACCAGTGCTATCCCAAAATAGGAATTCAACTCATAACCAATACGCCTTCTGAACTACTTTTTAAACTAAGAAATGGATTAATCGATATCGTAATTTTAAATTTAAATGATAAAAATTATGGAAATGACATTCATATAATCAAGTGTAAAAAAATAACGAATTGCTTTGTTGCAAATCAATCGTTTAAAAGTTTAATTAATTCTGAAATATCTCTTCGTGAACTGAATAAATTTCCTCTAATTTTACAAATGAAAGGTTCTAGTGCTAGAGAGTTTTTAGACCATTTTGCTCAGGAAAATCAAGTAATTCTAAATCCACATATCGAGATTGCAAGCTATTCTTTAGTCGTAGAATTTGCAAAAATAGGACTTGGAATTGGTTTTGCCACCAAGGATTATGTAGAAGAGGACCTAAAAAATGAACGATTATATGAAATCAAATTAAAAGAGAAATTGCCAACAAGATATATTGGCATTGCCACCTCAACGAAACATCTTCCCCAGTTCAGTACCAAAAAGTTGATTGAAATGATGATTGGTGAGAAAAATGAAAAAAATAAAGAAGGATGATACGAATTATTTTTGTAAATTCCATCTTTTTTTATTGACAAATTGTTATAACTGTTATAACATAAATATAACAGAAGAGGTGAAATTTTGCAAATTGTTATTAGTAATTGTAGTGATATTCCGATTTTCAAGCAAATTGTTGATGAGATAAAGCAAGCAATTTTTAACAATGAGTTAAAAGAAGGAGAAAAGTTACCATCAGTTCGGGTGCTTGCTAATGATTTGAAAATCAGTTTTTTGACAGTAAAAAGGGCGTACGATGAATTAGAAAAGGAAGGATTCATCAAAACTATTCAAGGAAAAGGAAGTATAGTTACTCCGAAAAATCTAGAATTAATTAAAGAAGAAAAATTAAAAGAGATTCAACATATGTTAGAACAAATTTACCGCATTTCCAAAGTGGCGAACATTACAAATGAAGAAATAAAAATACTATATCAAATTATCTTTGAGGAGGAAGAGTAAATGAAAAATAATATTGAATTGAAAGATGTTTCTAAGGTTTATCCAGATTTCTCTCTAGAACACGTTAGTTTTCAAGTTCCTGAGGGGGCAATCGTCGGATTAATTGGAGAGAATGGGGCAGGAAAAACGACGACACTAAAAGCAATATTAAATATAATTGAGGCGAGTGGAGAGATTTCCATTTTAGGAAAAAATATTAAGCAACAAGAAAGTCGGTTAAAAGAAAATATTGGTGTTGTTTTAGATGATAGCTTTTTGTCTGAATACTTAAATGCTAGTGGAGTAGCCAAAATTTTAAAAACATTTTATAAGAATTTTCAAGAGGAACAATATTATGCTTATCTAAAACAGTTCCATCTCCCCAAAAATCAGTTGATTAAAGAATTTTCAAGTGGAATGAAAATGAAATTAAAAATTGCTTCCGTACTTGCTCAACATCCACAGCTCTTATTATTAGACGAAGCAACAAGTGGTTTAGACCCCATTGCTAGAAACGAAATTTTAGAATTATTTCGAAACTTTATTTTAGAAGATGAACATCGTTCTATTTTAATCTCTTCTCATATTACGAGTGATTTAGAACATATTGCAGATTATATCGTCTTTATTCATGAAGGAAAAGTAATGTTTCAATTACCAACAGAGGAATTATTAGAAAATTATGGCATCATTAAATGTAGGGAAGAAGAGTTTCAAAAATTGAAAAATGAGGATTTCGTTGCGTATAAAAAAGAAAAATATCAGTATGAAATATTAGTAAAAGATAGAGAAAAATTAGTAAGAAAATACAAGAATATTGCCATAGATAAACCAACAATTGAAGAAATTATGTTGTTTTATGTGAAAGGAGAACAAAAATGAAGGGATTAATCAAGAAGGATTTACTGAATTTGGTAAGTTACAAAAAAAGTTTAGTCGTCATGCTATTTGTAGTTATTGCCATAGTTTTTGGAACGGGGGATATTTCTTTCGCACCAATTATTATTACGACAATGATGGGAACAATTGTACTTTCTACATTTAGTTATGACGAAATAGCAAAGTCAGATAAATACATTTTATCTCTTCCCGTAACGAGAAAAGAGATAGTTCAATCAAAATATGTTTTGTCGATTCTTTTTGTCGCACTAGGGGCAATAGTGAGTATTGCTTTAACTTCTATTGTAGTATCAATCATGAATATTGTGAACCCCAATCAAATCATCGATATTCATTTAGAAGATTTATTTGTTTATGGGATTGGAGGAATGTTTGGAGCATCTTTGATTCAAATCATTCAAATTCCTAGTATTTATAAATGGGGAGCAGAAAGAGGAAAGGTACAAATGTTTATCGTTGCGATGGTAATTATCGCCTTAGTATCTGGCTTTATCTTTGGAATAAAAAAATTAGGAATTTTAACGAACTTTAAAATGGTAGAAGAATTGTTTCATTCTTTGGAAAATTATCTATTATTTCTCATCATTGGCATTTTGCTCCTTCTATATCTAGTTTCCTACAAAATTTCTTTAAAAATTGTGCAAAGAAAAGATTACTAAATAGATTAAAATACTAAGTATTATCTAAAGAAATATTGTCTCAAAAAAAACTATCCGAAAGCAAATACTCTCGTGATAGTTTTTAAATTTTATAATTTCACGCTATTTTTGATTAACATTTCCATGTCTTCCACAATTGGTTCTTGCCCATTAACTAACTTATCTAAGCAGGTGTATAAAATTCGAAGACGAAGTTTGTCATTTGCACTCATTTCACAAAACCGTAGGCAGAGTGGAACACCAGAATCTAAATATAGATTTAATTTTGCACTATCTTTATTAAATTCTATCCAAAGGCTAGAAATCGAGTGATAAGGAATTGTATATATTGTTTTCGAAATTCCTTCATTGTCGAAAAGTACAATTTTTTTGTCGGTAAATACACCATGATCTCGTTGAGTTCGATAAATCGTCAAAATTTCTTCTTGTTTAATATATTGCCGAATGTATGCAGGTAACTCTGTCTTTTTTAAGACCTTACAGAAATTGAATTTCTTTTTGATTTTGCTTTGTCCAATACTACTCATACTACTAATCTCCCCACTAATTCCATTATATCTAGTTTTAAGAATAGTTTCAACAAAAAAATTTGTTTTTGGAAGAATTAGAAAATGGCCATCTTGCTTAAAGTGCAATTAAGGTAATTTCTGTTGGATAAATTGGGGAACTGTGATAACGCAAATAAAATTGATAACTAGAATCCATCTCATGAATCATTTTGGGAATCTTCCATAAGTCTTCATTATTGTGATAAACGGATATCAAAAGTTTAGGGTGGTCATTAATAATATGATTTTTTGCCCCTAAAATTGCTTGTTGCTCATATCCTTCGATGTCTGCTTTGATTAAAGTGATTTTTTCTTTGATGTCTCCGTCAAGAGTAACGACTTCCACATTTCCCATACTGTCTTCAGTTAAAGAATTAGCAGAAGACGATGCTTCTTTTTCTTCTAGTCTCATTTTTCCTTCATGGCTTCCCACCCCTTTAAAGCGAAACTCGATATTAGAAAAATCTTTCAAGTTTTGCTTTAAAATGTCAAATGACTCAGGGGTAATCTCATAACAATAAATTTTTTGATAAAAATCCTCTCCATAGTTTTGGATATAAGATAGAACCGTATCCCCAGTATAAGCACCAAGGTCAACGATGACTTCATTTTTATCGCACTTGACAAGATCTAAATCAAAATAATCATCAAATAAATATTCTTTTGTTTTTGTCGTTTGCAAAAAATCATAGGAATACCAGTTATTCAAAATAGCAAATAATAAAGATTTAGAACGATAATCTGCTAAATGTTCATAAACCCAAATGAAGTCTTCCATATGATGATATAATGCTTCTTCTTTTAATTCAATTTCTTCATAATTGTTTTCTTTAGGATTCAAAAGTCCCCAATAACCAAATTGATTAAAAAAATTCATACAACTCGTTTTCGTCGCTTCTGGAATTAGGTCAAAATTTTTTCGTATTTGGTAATATATTTCCTTTTCTGTCGATGACTGAATTTTGTCTGCTAGCGAGTAAAATTCACGGTCTATTTTATTCAAAAAAATCACACTCCTAGTCTAGTATATGAAAAAAATAACAAAGTTCTCCACTATCGAAGAAAAATGAATAGATTAGAAAATAGAGTAGAGCAATACTTCTAAAATTTCGATTCGCGATTTTACTGTTGTTTTTTTATCGTCAATAGGGAAGTAAGTATTCCGAGCCGCAAAAGGAAAAAGTAAGAATTTGCTTGTTTATGAATTACTTCTGTCCCTGTTTTGGGCACTTCTACTTCCTTTTCGTTGAAAACAGTAACCACTAGCGTGCTTTCAGAATGTTCATCAACGACAAAGACTACATTTTCTTCTAGTTGCAGATATCCTTCCGCTGGAGTCGTCTCTACAATGTAAAATTCACCGAAAAATAAATCTTCTAAAATTAGTTTTCCCTCATTATTGGTCATTCCTCTAAAAATTAATTTTTTATCTTTGGTGTAAACTTCTAACTCAGTGTTAGGAATTGGTTTTTTTGTTAGTGTATCTAGTTTAATAATCTCTACTTTCCTTTTCGGCAACTGATTTTGGATAGTAAGAGTTTTTAAAATCACTTCTGTTTCAGAATCTTTAGCAGATATTGTAAAATAATGCTTCGTTTTGTCGACAACATGATTTAAAACACTACTTTCTTCGATAAAATAATATTCTCCAAGAAATAACTCATCAATAGAAAGATATCCATTCTTTGTTATTTCTGTTTTAATCCACTCATCTTTTCGATATTGCAGTTTCAAATCAGCTGAGTAAATATCTTGTGCTGCATAAAGAGAAAAACGAACACCGTCAAGCAAAATTTTCTGATAAGAATACTTTCCTTGTGCAAATACAATTTTCTCTCCATATTTTTCTAACGTTACTTTTCCTCTGATTGGAATATTTTCAAATTGAATTTCGATTAATGGTCCATATGTTGTATCCTTAATAAAGGAATGAACATCGAGAATGGAAAATGAAACAGGATCTTTTCTTAATAAATACCCATCAGGTGAAAGAACTTCTATAATTTCATAGTTTCCTTTAGAAAGCGGTAAAGGAGTAAGAAAAATGCCATCCGAATTTGTTTCAAATTCGCAAATCACTTTATCCGTGGTTTGACAGATTAATTCCTGAGTATCTCGGTTTCTAATTTTGAATTTAATTCCCGCAAGTTTGATGATTTCGTGGGAGTAAGCATCAAACTTTACGAGCTTTAATCTTGCTTTTACTTCTTCATCCTTTAAATAAGTTGTTTGAACAGAGGATGAGGTTTCGTTGACCACAATCGTAAATGGCTCTGCTAAATGATATCCTTCTAACCCCTGGACCTGACGAATTATATAGGTGCCAAAAGGGAGAATTACACGAGCAAATCCCTTGGTATCGGTAACTAGGGTAGTAAATATTTGTCCATGTTCATCGATAACCTCAAAAGTTGCATTTTCCTCATGAAACATTTCACCTACAGCAGTATTTCCATAATATTTATAAAGTTGAAACTCATTTTTGATTACCTCTTCCTTGATAGTGACCGAATAGGTTAAATTTTCTTGAATGGAGATAGAAAAAGTTTCGGTATTCAAAAGATATCCTGTACTACTTTCTAACTCCTTAATTTTGTATTTGCCAAAAGGAAGTTCAATAGAAGTTGCTATCCCTTCCGAATTGGTAATTAAAGTATCGACAAGTTGTTCTTTGCTATCATAAATCCCAAACTTTGCCCCACTTAAACTTGCACTTCCTTGCGGTGTTGCCGAAAGATTTTCACTATCTACTTTTTGAATTTGAATTTTTCCTCGAATGACCTTGTCCGTTACCGATATCGTCGGATGTAAATTCTCCGTAGTAATCGTAAAATAGTGTTTTCTATTATCTAGTTGATACCCGCTAGGGGCTACTTTCTCTTTTAAATAATATTCACCTAAACCAAGTGAAAAATCTCCCTTCACATATCCCTTTTCATCAGTTGTTAGACTTCCCATAAGAACATCTTCTGAGGTAAATACTTCGTAAATCGCTCCTTTTAATGTGGCATTCCCTGAAGGAATATTAGAAAGTGTATCGAAGTCTTTCTTTTCTAAGGTAATACTTCCTCCAATAACTTCTATTTCTAGAAAAGCATTTACTGGCGCATAAGCTCCTCGAACTAAAACATTTTGGAAAGTATCATCGACATAAACGATGACAGGATGAGCGAAGTTTTTATCTTCCTTGGTAAAAGAAAGAGAAGTTTTTCCTGTCTGTTTTGCCGTAAGAACAAGTTGGTTACCTTCTTTTTTTGTTTCAACCAAATGATTTGTTCCTAGATTAAAAGAGGAAAGCACAGAGTTACTATCGCTAAGTGTTAATGATTCATTGATTTGCATACGAACTTTGTCCACTTCAAATTTTGGTGTTTTTCCATGATTTTGAATAAGTCTTTCGATTTCCTCCATTTCTTTTTTATATTTATCGGTTCTTTCTCCATTTAATCCTTCAGTAAAATAAATCTCGTAACCTTGTGGAATTTCTTCCCACATCATCATTTGGGTAATGGCATACCACTTTAAATCTGTATGATTTTGATATCCATAACCATAATAGGCAAGTAATTCTAAGCGGGTCCATTCCTCTTTGGTTAAATTTGCTGCTACCCACTGATTTTCATCCACACCGTTTAAGATGGCATCGCTATTTGCTGTTAATGCAGGTTCAATACAATAAGCTGCACTTCCATCACTTTTTCTTTCGACCATCGTCATTTGACGATAATGCTTTACTCCATCTTTTTCTTTTGCAATATAAATATTAGGAATCCATCTTGCAACATCATTGAATTTATCTGTATAAGTATTCGCTGATACATCTAGTATCCCTCCTAAAAAAATGCTTGCGAAAAAGATAAAGATGAATAAAATTTTTCTTTTCATATTTTTTCCCTCCTAATATAAATATTTGCAAAAATTTTCAAAATTCTACAAAATTTTTGAAAAAATATGAAAAAACTGCTGAAATTTTACCATGGGTAAATTCCCAAGAAAAAAAGTTTACGAAGAATTAATAAATTGTAAAAAACAAACATAAATTGAATAATAGCTTGAAATACCAGAAAAAACAGGATAAAATAAATTTCAGCTAAAGAAGGGAATGATTCAATATGACAAATTTATTAAGCTTAAAAAAAGGAAATCAAATTCATGTTTATGATATTAAAGCACAAACAAAAGAAAGTTTCGAACAAGTTTCGGTCTTTCCAGCGATTTTAAAGAGATGCTTTCAAAAAGAAGAGGAAGAAAACATTCATCTTATTGATTTACAAGAACTATTAGATTTAGAAGATAAGATGACTAAAGTTGAAATTAAGCAAATTCAAACTTTAATTCAGCAGTACTTAAGTCAGACAGTAATTGCTTACGTAGGAAATTTTCCTTGTGACATTGTTGATGAAAATCTAGAAATATTAGAAAGTATGGCCATAAAAAAAGAAGAATGGGTATCCTTCTTTCAAAGAAATATGAAAGTAACTGAGATAGTACTTTCTACGGAACTAGATGAACTTTGGTATTTAAAAGAAGAACAATACCAAAAAGCAAAGAGAAGAAGAGAAAATGAAGAAAAAAGATAACGAAAATGTTACCTTTTTTTCTTTTCTAAAATTGTACTTTGATAGCGAAATCCCAGAATTTTATCATAAAACATCTTCCCTGTCTTAAGAAGTTTAATCATATAAAACAAGTGGAAACAAAAGAAAAATAAAAGAAGAAAAATCGAAAGCGATACAGTAAATAAAGGAGAAAGAGAAACTGACGAAATCCCTGTAAAGAGAAATGGAAAAAGAAAAAAAGGAAAGAAAAAATAATAAAAGAGGAGAAAGAACGAGCGAAGAATCGTCCGAAAAATCGGATGATTTTCAAACACTAATTTCATATTCAAGAATGACCTACCTGGAGTTTTTCCTTGCATCAGGATAGAAAATCCCACAAAATATAAGAAAAATGAAATAAGCATTGGATGCTTAAAATCGAACATTGCCGTAAAAAGAAGAGAGAACAATAAATAGAAGAACAAATCTAAAAAAATGGAAGTCATCCTTCTAAGACCAGAGACATTCATTCCGTCCTCGATAGCTTTTGCATCAATTGCTTCCCGGCTTGGTAAAAATCTAAAAATCCCTACAAAAAAATAGCCAAGAACACCACCGAGTGTATTTAAAATCAAATCATCCACATCAAATAATCGGTAAGACCTAGGATAAATAAAATAAAGTCCTGAAAGTTGAGTAAGTTCAAAAAATAAACTTAAGAAAAAAGAAGAAAAGAGACATTTTTTTAAACTACATTGATAATAATATCGTAAATACATTCCAAAAGGAAGCGTTAAAAAGACATTAAAAAGAGGAACAAAGAAACAAGATTCTTTGATTGCTAATAAGTAAGTAGCAGGATTAGTAATCGAGAAAGAAGTTTCATGAAGAAAATCAATAACGAATTGAAAAGGAATAAGTTGCATTCTAGGAGAAGTCATATTTCTTACCTCATCAAAAGATGGTAGTGGCAAAATGACCATAAAATAAGCAGTCATCAAATAAAGGATAAAAGAATAAACAATCAAAACACGAAGTTTATGAATGGAACCATACTTATGATATTGCGATAAAATAAAGGGTAGCGTAAATAAAAATGCGAGAAAAGGAAAACAAGCGATAGCCACCTTAATCGACGATAAATATCCCATAACTTTATTCCTTCTTTCCTTTGTAAATTCTACTTTATAAGTATACCATGAGAAAAGAAACAAGCAAGAGATTACTTAAAAAAATGTATAAATTTGGTTAATTTTGTATCTATTTGAGAAAAAGTAGTGTATCATAAATAAGCATGAGGTGGTAAAAGATGATTCCAAAAAAATACCAAGATATGATTGAAGCAAACTTCCGAGGAAGAGATTACTTAATGGCATTAAAATATAAAGAAAATACGAGTGATTTTACCATCAATAGACAAGAAGAAGATGGAAGTTTTACTCTTTGTTTTGAAATCGAAGATTACTATACCGGACATATGCATAATGTTAGTGTCAATCGAAATTCTGACATGATTCAAGCAAGATGCGATTGCTATGATTTTAGAATGCGTAAAAGTTGTTCCCATTTACCAGCAATTTTCCTAAAATATTATAAAGAAGTATTTGATGTGGTTGAAAAAGACGTGTTAACGAGAAGTAGAGAGTTATTACAACAATTTTCTAAGAAGAACCAAATTAAAGCGGTAAAAAAGGAATTGAATTTAGAAGTTACTTTGCAACTTGAAGAAGACTACGACTATTATGAAGGAAAATATAAAAAAAATTGTAGAGTAAAACTTAAAATAGGGAAGGACAAATGCTATTTATTAACCGATAGAAAATTGTATGATGTTACAGGAAACTTAGAAACCGGAAAAGATGTAGTACTCGGAAAAAACTTTACTTATAACTCCAATATGTATTATTTCAATCCACTAGATAAAGAAATTTTAGAATTTTTTAAAAGTCGAAGACACTTAAGTTTAAATAAAATTGCCCTTTTAGAACGCCCCGTTCATTTTCTATCTTTATTAAAAGAAAAGAAGTTCACCATTACGATTCCTTCTCATGGTCTATCAAAAGAGTTTTACGGTTATCAAGAGGGTTTTCCTTTAGGAACATCCTTAAAAAAGGAACAAGAAAAATATATTTTAAGCTTTAGAAAAAATGATATAGATTTATTTGATAACTTTGAATATATGATTGGTGGAGATACACTCTATCATACAGATGAAAAATCTAAACAATTTTTAAAGGAGTTAGAAGAAAGAGAACTAACCGAGTTAGAATTTAAAGAAGAAGATTTAGAAGACTTTTCTAATGGCCTTTTACCGCTATTTAAAGAAAATATAGAAATCGAAGATACGATTCAAGACCTTGTCGTATTAGAAAAGCCAATGGTTAAACTTTATTTTGACTTATATCATGATATGGTGACTTGTAAAATTTTTCTTACTTATAAAAATATAGAAGTAAATTATTTCGATAAAGAACAGAAGGGTGTATTAAGAGATTATACTTTTGAAAATGAAGTTTTAGAAGACTTGATGATGCTTGGATTTCGACTAGAAGTGGAAAAAGAGTCGATTCTTTTAGATGATATGGATAAAGTAGTAGAATTTATTGAAAAAGGAATTCTATTACTTACCGAAAAATATGAAACTTTCACATCAGAAAAGTTAAAAAAAGTAAATATATTAAATACAAATTCCTTCCGAAGCAATTTCTCTATTGGAAAAGATAATATTTTACATTATGACTTTGACCTAGGAAAAGTAAGTGAGAAGGATTTAGGGAATATTCTTGCCAATTTAAAGAATAAGAAAAAGTATTTTCGATTAAAAAGTGGAGATATTTTAAACTTAGAAAATGAAGAATTAAAACAATTAGAACGTTTAATGGAAGAAATGAATTTGAATGGAAACGCCTCATCGGGAGTCATTCCTAAATATCATGCCATTTATTTAGATAGTTTAAAGCAAGAAAAATATTCAATTATTAAGACGGACAACCTGTTTGAAGAGTTTATCGGGAAATTTAATGCTTATAAAAATAGTGAGTTGAAGTTTACCGAGGAAGAATATGACGTTTTAAGAGATTATCAAGTGACCGGAGTGAAGTGGCTTTATAACATTCACAAATGTGATTTAGGGGGAATTCTTGCGGACGAGATGGGACTTGGAAAAAGTATTCAGGTAATTTATTTAATCAAAAAACTATTAGAAGAAGATAAAATGGCGAAGTTTTTGATTGTTGTTCCTACCTCACTTGTTTATAACTGGGAAAATGAATTTGAGAAATTTGCACCAACGATTAAATTTGAAATTTTTGCAGGGATAAAGAAATTCCGCCATGAACGATTAGAAAAAGGAACCCCATCAGTTTATATTACTTCCTATGGCCTTTTAAGAGAAGACATCGACTATTATGAAAAAATAGATTTCACTTTATGTGTAATTGATGAGGCCCAAAATATTAAAAATCCAAAAGCGGGAATTACTAAGACAGTAAAGCAAATCAAAGCACAAACACATATTGCTTTAACCGGAACACCAATAGAAAATGCCATCATTGAATTATGGAGTATTTTTGACTTTTTAATGCCAGGATTTTTAGCTAGTGAAACCAAGTTCTTAAGTAAATATAAAGTTTCTGATTTCAATGAAAAAGAAAATAACCAATTAATATTATTAAATCAATTGATTAGTCCATTTATTCTAAGACGTAAAAAGAAAGATGTAATTAAAGATTTACCAGATAAAATTAATAATCATATCTATATTGATTTATCAGAAAAAGAAAAACAACTTTATGCTAGTGTAGTTAAGGATGCTAGAAAACAAATGGACGATTTGATTCAAGAGAGAGGATATCAAAAAGCCAAATTTATGATTTTAGTTCTTTTAACTAAGCTTCGTCAATTATGTATTGACCCAAAGTTGATTTTTGAGGATAAATCATTACCGAGTAGTAAATTAGAAAACTTAATTAAGGTAGTAAAAGAAGTCATTGCCAACGACCATAAAATTTTATTGTTCACGTCTTTTAAAGAAGCACTAGATACGGTTGAAAAAATATTTTATCAAGAGGGTATTTCAACTTATAGAATTGATGGGAGTGTTCCATCGAAAAAAAGAATGCAATTGGTGGAGAAGTTTAATCAAGATGAGACAAATGTATTCTTGATTATGCTAAAAAGTGGAGGAACCGGGCTTAATTTAACTTCTGCTGATGTCGTTATTCATTTAGATTTATGGTGGAATCCACAAGCAGAAAATCAAGCGACGGATAGAACCCATAGAATCGGGCAAACCAACACCGTAGAAGTCATTAAGTTAATTGCCAAAGGAACTATTGAAGAAAAGATTTTAGAACTTCAAGAGAAGAAAAAGAAATTAAGTGACAGGTTAATTGAAGGGGAAAATAGAGACCAAAATCTATTAGAACAATTATCGGAAAAAGAGATGAGAAACTTACTGGCATTCGACCATCAAGAAGAATAAAAATAATCTCAATTAGAAACGGAAACCTGAGAAATCAACTATAGACTTTTTCGACAATTCTTGATAAAATGAGCATAAGAAAATAAATAATTACAATTTGAGATTGTAAATTTACCATTTTATGGTATAATACAATCCATAAACGAAAGGGGTTGATTTTCATGGATTTAAAGAAATTCGAAGAGGCAAAACAAGCACAGGAAGAATATAAACAGGAAAAAAAGAGGATTATTGATGAAAACTTAGAGCTTCCTGGATTAGTTGATGTAGATAAAAGATATAAATACACAACAAAATTGTTAAAAGGAATATCATTCTTTGAAGGAGTCCATATCCATATGTTAAACCAAGAAAATGTGGAGACGCCTAAGAATCGTCCAATAATATTTGCAAATACACATCGCTTTAAACCAGATTTTGAGAAAATTTCTCAAAAAACGAACCATCCTTCATTTGTGGTCGCAAGTGATTTCATTAATTCATACAAAACGATAAGTGGTTGGTATTTTAATACACGACCCACCATTTTTGTGGATCCTTATTCAGAGGAGGACAAGGCCTATACTTATCAGATGATGGTTCGCTACTTAAAAGCAGGATTAGATGGTATGATTTTTCCTGAGGCCGTTTGGAATTTGGAGCCAGAAAAACTTTTGCTAGATACTTTTTATGGCACGGTTCGAGCAGCATTAGAAACGAATGCAGTAATTGTTTGTACGGCGATTGAAAGATATGGAAAAAAGGGAAGAAACTATGTAATTAACAGAAATGGTTATTTCGATCCCTCTGAAATTTTAAAGAAATATACAAATTTACCTTTTTCAATAATCCAAAAAAACTGGATGAAAGAGGATTGGTTGGCAATTGTCGATGAATGTAATGTAATATTGAGAGATACTTTAGCTACACTTTTAATGGAAATCTGGATTAACCATAGTGAAGAATATGGATTAGAAAAACGTGCCGATATAAAGGAAGATTATTGGGAAAAGTATATTGAAAAAACAATAAAAGAATGGAAAGGTTATAAATTGCAAGATAATATTGAACAAAGATTTCAAAATAAGAAGGAGTTAGAGTACTATCAAGTTCAACAAGATTTTGCCAATTTGCGAAGAAAATTGCATAAGGATAATTTGTTTTTGTTTGCATCAGAAGATAGATATCAGAAATATTTAATTACGATTGATGAATTAGAAGGGAAAAGGTTGAGGAAGGTAATGATGAAGTAATGCCAAACTTATATTTGTCAGGAGCTTCTATTTTATTAAACATATTTATATTAATTGTCTTTTTTTCTAAAAAAAGAGTCAAAAATCAGGAAACTGAAATATTCGGACTATTGGTAATCGTTGAATTGTTTGAAACCGCTATTGAAACCTTTATCTATTATATTGCATATCGCTATAATCATATTCCACTATTGCAATTTCTAAATAACTTTACTTGTATTGGATATATGGCTTGGTGTTATCTATTTTATCGATATTTATTTTATATCTCTATTGGTAAAAAAAATGAAGAGTTTTTTCAAAAATTTAAACAAATTACATCAGTTTTTAACCTGTTGATTATTATTATTACATTTTTTTCTCCTATTGAAATTATGAATGAACAAGGGATTATGTATAGTTATGGGGCAAAGTCTCTCATTACTTATATTGTTTGTGCAGCGTATATATTTCTATCGATTACTAGTTCGCTCATTAATTTTAAAGAAATTAGAAATAAAAGATATATCCCTCTTTTAGTATTTTTTATTATTGCTATTTTTTCATTGATTTTAAGATATTTAGATCCAAGTATTATTGTAATTCCATTTGCCCTTACTTTTATTAATTTAGTAATGTATCATACAATAGAAAATCCTGATTTAAAAATGATTGGTGAATTACAGTTTGCTAAAGAACAAGCAGAACGCGCAAATCGTGCAAAAAGTGACTTTTTATCTAGTATGTCTCATGAAATTAGGACTCCACTCAATGCGATTGTAGGAATGAGTGAAGATATCATCACCTATAAAGATGTATTACCAAAAGAAGTAGGAGAAGATGCTGAAGATATTATTAGCGCATCTCATACACTTTTAGAAATTGTGGGAAATATTTTAGATATTAATAAGGTAGAAAGTGGAAAAATGGAACTAGTAGAAAATCCATATAATTTTAAAGAGGAGATTACTTCTCTAGTAAAAGTAAACAGTACAAGAATTGGAAATAAGCCAATCGATTTTTCGTATCATATTGCCGAAGATATTCCTTATGAGTTAATTGGGGACAAATCACATATCAAAGGAATTATTACTAATCTTCTGACCAATGCTATCAAATATACAGAAAAAGGACATATCAAATTTACTGTAAAATGTATTAATCAAGAGGGTATTTGTTATTTAATGATGAGTGTAGAAGATACTGGACGCGGAATTAGAAAGGAAGACATTGATAAATTATTTACAAAGTTTGAACGTCTTGACATAGAGAAAAATTCAACGACAGAAGGAACTGGACTAGGTCTTGCAATTACGAAAAAATTAGTAGAGATGATGGATGGTAAAATTAATGTACAAAGCCAGTTCGGAAAAGGTTCTATCTTTATTGTCCATATTCCGCAAAAAATAGGAACTATGATTAAGCCACTAACCGATACTCAAATTTTATCAACAACAGAGATTATGGAAAGAAATAAAGAACGTCTTGTTTCTTATGGGAAAAAAAGAATTCTAATTGTAGATGATAATGAATTAAATATAAAAGTCGCACTTCGAGCAATGTCAGATTTCGGTTTTATATTTGATACTTGTAAAAATGGAGAAGAATGCATTCAAAAAATAGAGAATGGAAAGAATTACGATTTGATTTTAATGGATATTATGATGCCCGTAATGAGTGGGGAAACAGCATTAAAAATATTAAAAGAAAAATCAAGTTTTAAAACTCCTGTGATTGCGTTAACAGCAGATGCGATTGCTGGGGCAAAAGAAAAATATTTAAGTGAAGGATTCATCGATTATATTGCTAAACCATTTAATAAAAAACAGATACAAGATAAATTAAATCAGGTATTTAAAGAAAAGAAAGAAGAAGATTTTGCAGAAAAAGTAGACTGGGATAATGTTCCTAGTGTTGTGATAGTAGATGCAATGAATGAAAAAAAGAATAGTGACTAGAAAACTAGTTGCTTTTTTTGTCTTAATTAAAATAAGTAACGATTAGATATTCAAGCAAAAAAGTTATCACAAGTTATCCCGTTTTTTATTGAAGGATAATTCTATTTGTGTTAAACTAGTACTAGCATGATACTAGAAGTAGGTAAAATTCAACAAATGTAGATAGGAATTACTGATAAAATGATAAAAAGGAGTAGAGGGATGGAAAAGAGGGACTTAAATAAATTTGTTAAATTAGGAGTGTTTTTCCTTGGACTTTTTATATTGTTTTTCGGTGTTTCTTTTGCATTTATCAATCTCACAATTTTTGGAAGTAAACAACAAGTAGTAAATGCCGGAAATCTAGATTTAGTTTTAGATGAGGATGAGAATAATTTATATATTGAAAATGCTTTACCAATGTATGATGAAGTAGGAATGATACAAGAAGCGTTTACCTTTAGAATTACGAATAAAACAAGTATGGATACGGCATATGTTTTGAAACTAGAAGAAATTACTGTGGGACAACCTCTTGCTCGTGAAGATGTAAAGTATGGATTAACTAAAAATAAAGAAACGACAATTGATTTTGTATCAAATATTGTGGACAACGTCATTGATGAAGGCATTATTTTAGGAAATGAAACGATTGAATATGAACTTCGCTTATGGATAAGAGATACTCTCGAAGAGGAATCATTAATTCAAGGAAAAAGTATGAGGTTTAAGTTAAGTTTAAGAATGTCACAGACAGAAGAAATGACTTATAGAGAAACCTTGTTAAATGGATGTGACCCAATCCTTTCAGAAAATCTAGTTCCTGTAACGATTCAAGATGATGGAACCGTACAAAAAGCGAATATTTATGATGAGTGGTATAGCTATGAAGACAAACTATGGGCAAATGCCGTTGTTCTTTTAGACAAAACGAAAACCTATAGTGAATATGAAATAATACCAGAAGAAAATATAGAGTCATACTTTGTATGGATACCAAGATTTAGATATCAAATATTTAATGATACCATATATACCGGAGTTACAACTTTAGAAAACAGAGTACAAGAAATTAAAGTAGAATTTGAAAATAAAGATATCGCAAAATCAAATGGAACAAAAAAGAATGAATGGTTAACGCATCCAGCATTTACCTCATTTAATTCAAATGGATTCTGGGTAGGAAAGTTTGAATCAGGTTATAAGGGAGCGACTACAGTGACAGAAGCTGAAGTAAATTCAAGTGATAGTACGAAACTTCAAATAAAACCAGATGTTTATAGTTGGAGAAGTATTACTGTAGGAAATGCTTTTAAAGTAAGCTATGATTATTTGCGAAGTGATGAAAGTCATATGATGAAAAATATGGAATGGGGAGCAGTAGCATACCTGCAACACTCAAAATATGGAAGCATGAAGAGTGTAAGAACCAACAATAATAACTCTTATCAAACAGGATATGCAAGTGTAACAGAACCAACTCTAGGATATAATACTAATGGAACAAGTATTTCTGGAAATCTAAATGGAACAACTGCTGATGTAACACAAACCTATAATACACCGACTGGGTATATGGCAAGTACGACCGGGAATGTCACGGGAATTTATGATATGTCGGGTGGTTCTTGGGAATATGTGATGGGATATAATATAAGTGCTAATACCGTAGGAGGAAATAGTGAGTTAACAAGTATCTATGGAGACTTCTTTACAAACAGTAAGTGGGAAAAATACTATGATAAATATTCTAATGCAGTAGCAGATGGTAGTAAATATCAAACAGGACTACTAGGAGATGCAACAAGAGAAATGGGTCCATTTGGAAGAGTAAATGACCCTGATGAAAGTACAAGGTATCGTATGAGTTGGTATGAAGACATGTCGTACTTCGTCAACCCTATTGCCCCTTGGTTCGCACGTGGCGGGAACTGGCAGGGTGGTGTAGTCTCTGGTACCTTTGTGTTCGGTATCTTTAGAGGTGAGGTGAATACGAACATTTCCTTCCGTATCGTATTGTCTCCATAAATGAAAGGTAGGTGAAAAAATGAAAAAGAAAAAAAGAGATAAAGTCATCACTTCTATTATCGTTGTCTCTATGTTGATTATTGCGGTTTTTTTAGGAAGAACTTATGCCTTTTTTAAGAAGTCATTAGAAATTAAACCAATTCATCTTGTGGTTTCTTCTTTAAACTATAAACTGATGTCAAATCACGAAGAAATTCAAAATCACGTACTATCTCCAGGTCAATATAAAGTGCTTGAGTTTGAACTAATGAGTGAAAATACCATCGATTCAAAGTATACTCTGGTCTATAAACAACAGGAAAATGTCATCGTCGAATATTTTGAAGAAAATTATGACTTACCTTTTGGAACGATAGAAAAAGAAGGAAAGAAAAAGATTAAATTGAGACTACATAATCAAGGTACGGAAGAAAAAACAATAGAGATTTATGTAAAAGGAGGACTTCTACATAATGATATCGATATTAACACAGATGAAGTAGAAATCACGCAAAAGGTAACGACAGAGTTTAAAGAAAATATTTTAAATGGGACTGACCCAGTATTAAGCGATAACCTAATTCCTGTAACCATTGAAAATGATGGAACTGTACATAAGGCAGACCTTTATGATAAATGGTATAGTTATGAAGAAAAACTTTGGGCAAATGCTGTAGTGCTTGAAGATAAAACTGTAAGTTATGAAAATGGAGAGGTCATTCCCGAAGAAAATATCGAGAGTTACTTTGTATGGATTCCAAGATATAAATATAAGATATTTAATGATACAGTTTATACTGGATTAACTGCAATTGAAGATAGAGTACAAGAAATTGAAGTAGAATTTGAAAATAAGGATACCACAATATCGAATGGGACAACAACAGGTAGTTGGTTAACGCACCCAGCATTTACTTCGTTTGATTCCAATGGATTCTGGGTAGGTAAATTTGAATCAAGTTATCAGGGAGCAACATCTACAGAGACTGCGAAAGTAAATTCTGACGATAGTACAAAACTACAGATAAAACCAGATGTTTATAGTTGGAGAGGTATAGCTCTTGGAAATATGTTCAAGGTAAGTTACGATTATTTAAGAAGTGATGAATCTCATATGATGAAAAATACCGAATGGGGAGCAGTAGCCTACCTACAACATTCTAAGTATGGAAGTATGACGAGTGTAAGAAGTAATAACAATAGTTCTTATAAAACAGGTTATGCTTCTATTTCAGAACCGACTCTAGGATATAATGGGGGAACAAGTATTCCAGAAAATTTAAACGGAACAACAACTGATGTTACTTTACCTTATAATACAGAAGTCGGTTATACCGCAAGTACGACGGGAAATATCACGGGAATTTATGATATGTCGGGTGGAACTTGGGAATCTGTGATGGGATACAATGTGGATGCAAGTGTTATTGGAGGAAATAGTGGGTTAACTAACCACTATGGAGATTTTTTTACAAACAGTAGATGGGAGAAATACTACGATAAGTACTCTAATGCAGAAGGTGCTAGTAAGTATCAAACAGGACTACTAGGAGATGCAACGAAAGAACTTGGACCATTTGGAACAGCAAAGAATCCTGACGAAGTTGCAAGATATCGAACAAGTTGGTACTCTGACTTGGCACAATTCGTCAATCCTAATGGCCCTTGGTTCGTACGTGGAGGGTATTGGCAGCACGGCGTCGAGTCTGGCATCTTTACATTTGATTATGCTGGTGGTAGAGTAAGTACAATCCTTTCCTTTCGTGTCACTCTTACCCCTTAAATCAAAAGTAGGTGAAAAAATGAAAAAGAAAAAAAGAGATAAAGTCATCACTTCTATTATCGTTGTCTCTATGTTGATTATTGCGGTTTTTTTAGGAAGAACTTATGCCTTTTTTAAGAAGTCATTAGAAATTAAACCAATTCATCTTGTGGTTTCTTCTTTAAACTATAAACTGATGTCAAATCACGAAGAAATTCAAAATCACGTACTATCTCCAGGTCAATATAAAGTGCTTGAGTTTGAACTAATGAGTGAAAATACCATCGATTCAAAGTATACTCTGGTCTATAAACAACAGGAAAATGTCATCGTCGAATATTTTGAAGAAAATTATGACTTACCTTTTGGAACGATAGAAAAAGAAGGAAAGAAAAAGATTAAATTGAGACTACATAATCAAGGTACGGAAGAAAAAACAATAGAGATTTATGTAAAAGGAGGACTTCTACATAATGATATCGATATTAACACAGATGAAGTAGAAATCACGCAAAAGGTAACGACAGAGTTTAAAGAAAATATTTTAAATGGGACTGACCCAGTATTAAGCGATAACCTAATTCCTGTAACCATTGAAAATGATGGAACTGTACATAAGGCAGACCTTTATGATAAATGGTATAGTTATGAAGAAAAACTTTGGGCAAATGCTGTAGTACTTGAAGATAAAACCGTAAGTTATGCTAATGGAGAGGTCATTCCAGAAGAAAATATCGAGAGCTATTTTGTCTGGATACCAAGATATAGATATCAAATATTCAATGATACTATATATAGTGGAGTTACAACAATAGAAAATCGAGTACAAGAAATTAAAGTAGAATTTGAAAATAAAGATACTACAATATCGAATGGGACAACAACCGGAAGTTATTTAACGCACCCAGCATTTACTTCATTTAACTCAAATGGCTTCTGGGTAGGTAAATTTGAGTCCGGATATAAAGGAGCAACTCAAACGACAGAGTCTGAAGTAAATGTAAGTGATAGTACAAAATTACAGATAAAACCAGATGTTTACAGTTGGAGAAACATTTCTGTTGGAAATGCCTTCAAGGTGAGTTATGATTATTTAAGGGAAGACGAAAGTCATATGATGAAAAATACGGAATGGGGAGCAGTAGCATATTTACAACACTCAAGATATGGAAGTATGGAAAGTGTAAGAAACAATAATAATAACTCTTATAAAACAGGATATGCAAATATAGAAGAGCCTACTTTAGGATATAATACAAATGGAATAAGTATTCCAGGAAATTTGAATGGAACGACACCTGATATTACACGTCTCTATAACACAGAAACAGGATATATAGCAAGCACAACGGGAAATATTACAGGAATTTATGATATGTCGGGTGGTGCTTGGGAATATGTGATGGGCTATAATGTTAATGCAAGTGTGGTAGGAGGAAATAGCGAAATTATTAATTATTATCCAGATTTTTTTACGAATAATCGTTGGGAAATATATTATAATCAGTATTCATCAAAGAATGCTACTAATTATCAAGTAGGAATATTAGGAGATGCAACACGAGAGATGGGACCATTTGGAAACCATTTATATCCTGATAATGTAGTGAGATATGAAACAAGTTGGTATAATGATATGGGTTTTTGTAGTATTTCTATTTACCCTTGGACTGTCCGTGGTGGTGATTGGTATGATGGAATCGGTACAGGAATTTTTGCATTTCATCATAATAACGGAAATTCAGTAAAAAATCTATCTTTTCGCCTTGTTCTTACCCCATAAAATGGGAGTTATGTCAATAGATTAGACATAGGAAGAAGGGGGATATGAAGAAAAAAG
>CAJUNG010000027.1 GCA_910587725.1 uncultured Bacilli bacterium | reverse complement strand
GCTTAAATTTTAAAATACTAAAGTTTTTCGTGTCTAAATACTTGACCTAAATCCATCACTTACTTTAACATCTTTTAATAAGTCTATTTTACTTCCAACATTTGTGCTTAATTCTTTTTGATACCCAATAGTAGGGGCTTGTGTATCTTCAATAGTTATTTTAAATATTTTTGTTTCTTCTTTTTCTTCTACTTCATATTTGATAGTGATTTCTTTTTCCCCTAGAGTAGATGTATCTATTGTATCGTCTTCACTTAAAATTTTTACTTTATTATCTTTGCTAACTAATGATAATAATTTTACTTCGCTATTGATTTCAAACTTTAAATCTTCTTTCAATAAAATAGTATCTTTTTGTTTTTCCTCTTGTTTTTGATTATCTTTATTATTCATTAAGATAACACCCGTTGTAACTCCACCACCTACAATAACTATACTTACAACAATTATTATAAGCATTTTTTTGCTTATTTCCTTACCTAAAATCTTCACTTTCTCACTCCTCATACTTTCTATTTTATGTATAAACATTTTAACAATGTTATAACTTAAATAAAAAAAGGGAACACTAAATACCGCTTGTGTTCCGATACTGCATTTGTTGGTCTACTACATTACTGCACCAACATTTACTACAATGTCGGATTTTAGCACTTCTTACCGACAATTTAATTCTAGCATATTTTTTTTATTATTGCAATACATTTGTGTTCAAATTTTGAACATATTATTACTAGCACAAAAAGATTACAATATATATAAGAGAAAGAGAGGTGCGACAATATGAAAAGATTTCAACCCGTTAAAAGCGATAAAATAGTCATTACTATAAGAATTGAAGATTATAGAGTAGAAGAACTTGATAGAATTGCAAACAAAATCAATATAAGTAGAAATGAACTCATAAGTCAGTGCCTAGACTTTGCTATAAAGAATATAGATTTTAAAGAGGTTAAATCGAACAAAAAAAGCAATTAGCGTATATAACTAATTGTTTTTTTAAGATGTTCTTATTAAATTACCATTTACGGAGTCTACTTTTACAAAGCCTAACTCGGGATAATTAGGGTTATCAAGTTCGTATGTGCGTATATATACTTCGTTATCATTTGATAATCTCTCAATTTCCCAATCTTCTTTATATTGTCCGACATAAAACATATTTAACACTTCTAAAGTATAACCCTCAATGTTAATATCAACAATAAAATAATAATAAACTACTGAATTATGTTTGTCTTGATATTCTGCTATAATTTTAGAGATTAACTTATTTCTATCTTTTATTTTACTATTTTCTACATAATCAAGTCCATAAATTTTTCCATTTTCAAAAAAATCTAACATATTTGAATTAAGATTAAATTTTTTAGTTAATTCTTTTATTCTATAAATTGCCTCGTTTCTTTGTTCTTCTATTGTCATATAACACCTCACTAATAAACATTATATCATTATTAAGAAAATAAAAAAACGACTTTCCCATCGTTTCTTTAAAATAACATATCAAGACTCTTTATCAAAATTCTTTCTAAAGTAGTAAATTAGTAGTAAAATCACTTTAATTTTTCATATATTTGCCTTAAAATAAAGGCTTTTAATCAAAAATCAAACTTTTTAAATAAAAAAGAGTGGTAAGTTCAAAAAATGAAGGGGTTGTTCCATCGTCCCATAAATCGAAACTTCTTCTGGGAGCTTCTTTTCTTTTAAAAAGGAACCGAGAAGTGGACCTAAATTATCTACATAAACATCCCTTTTTGCACTACCAATCCCTAAAATCATGATAGAATGGCATCCTCTTTCTTCCATTTTAAAACGAATCAAATGCGTTAAAAAATCAGAAGAAAAATTTATCAATAAGTCCTTAGTCATTTTCTCTACAATCATTTTCATCAAATATTCCTCACATCACTTCAATTTCTTCCTAGTATAACATAAAAGAAGGGAAAAGAAAACATCTCCTATTTCTAGGAAATGCGAATGAAACTTTTCTATTTAATTTCAATTGTTTTCTTTGTTTTTTCTTTTTCTGCTTTAGGAATTTCAATAGATAAAACACCATCTTTAAATTCTGCTCTAATCTCGCTTTCTAAAACATCCCCAACATAGAATTTACGAGAAACTTTTCCATAAAAACGTTCTTTACGAATAAATTTTTTTCCATCTTTATCTTCATTTTCCTCACGTTTTTCAGCAACGATAGTTAAATATCCATCAGAAACATCGACATTCAAGTCTTCCTTTTTAAATCCTGGCATATCAGAGACAATATGATATTTTCCCTCTTTTTCATAAACGTCACATTTCATTAATTCATCTTTATCCTTATCCATAAAATCATCGAAGATATTGTCTAAATAAAATCTACTTGGTAACATTTTCATCATTCCTTTCTTTGTTACACTTATAGTCTACCACTATTATTAGCACTTGTCAAGTTAAAGTGCTAATAATGTTAAAATTTTTCCTTCTTCTTTTTTAATTTGTCCAAAAGGAAAAAATAAAATACCAAATAAAACATAAAATTTTTCTTTCTCATCCATATTAACAATAGGTGATTTTATGGAAATACTAGAAAAAATAAAAAAAGATACAGGAAATGCAAGCGACCTCATCATCAAAAAAATTAACATCACTAACCATGAAGTTTACTTAATCTATAATGAGGTTTTAACTAGTGGAGATGCCATCAACGACTTTTTGTTAAAGAATATTGCCTTTTTAATCGACGAAAAAATCATCATGCAAGACCCTTTCACCTTCCTTTATAACTCTCTTCCTTCCCATAATGTCAAAATCGTAGAAAATTATACAGATGTACTAACGAGATTATTTAATGGATTCGCTATCCTCTTATATGATGAAAAGATGTTTTCTATGGAACTTAGAGCATCTCTTGACCGAGGAATCGTAGAGGCAAAAAATGAAATTGCCATTCGTGGACCTAAAGATGCATTTTCAGAAAATTTCAACAAAAACCTAGGACTGATTCGAAGAAGAATCAAATCAGAACATCTATGGATGAAAGATTTAGAAATCGGAACATTATCCAAAACCAAAGTAGGGATTCTCTACATGGAAAATATAGCCGATAAAAAAATGATTGAAGCAATCCAAAAAAAATTAGAAAAAATCAATATTGACGGTATCCTGGATAGTGGCTATATCAAAAATCTATGGAAAGAAGAATCCATTCTTTTTCCTACAATAATGACCACCGAACGACCAGATTTAACATCGATGGCACTACTTGAAGGAAAAATTGTGATTTTAGTTGATACCTCTCCTTATGCATTAATATTACCAAGTTTCTTTTTAGATTTTTTCCATACACCCGATGATTATTATCAGAAAAACTTTAACATCTCTTTTATTCGAATTATCCGCCTACTGGCATTTTTCATCTCTATATTTTTACCGGCTTATTATATTTCGATTACGACCTACAATCATACTTCCATCTCTCTAGATTTACTTTTAAGTTTCATTGAGCAAAGAAAGAATGTAGCCTTTCCTGCTTTAGTAGAAGCTCTAATTATGACGATATCCTTTGAAATTTTAAGGGAAAGTGATACGAGAATGGCATCCACCGTAGGTTCTGCTGTATCGATTCTTGGCGGATTAATTTTAGGAGATGCCCTCGTCTCTGCAGGAATCATTTCTCCCATTATGATTATTGTCGTTGCAACAAGTGCAATTTCTGGACTCGTATTTACTTCTATTGAAATGAGTAACGCCATTCGTTTCTACCGAATTTTTCTCATGATTTTAGCATCTATCTTAGGAATATTTGGAATTTATATCGGGTTTGCCACGCTCATCATTCATCTTTCTAGTATCAAATCTCTCTTCTACTTCTACTTAAGTCCAATCTCACCATTCATTAAAACAGAACAAAGGGATACCATCATCAAAGCTAAAGAGAAAGGATTAAAATTAAGAAATCCATTACTTGCGAAAAAAAATAAAGTCAGGGGGGAAGTCGAATGAAAAGCTATAAAAAATTAGTTATCCTTGCAACTTTGTTATGTACGATTACGGGGTGTGTCCACTACACCGAATTAAATGAATTGGAAGTAGTAGAAAATCTTAGTATTGATTTTGTAGAAGATACCTACTGTGTGGTTGCAAGTACGTTAGAAAAAAAAGAGGAAATCACAAGAAATATCACTAAAGGATGTGGAAAAACCTTAGAGATTGCCATGCAAAATATTAAGGTAAAAGAAAATAAAAAGCTCTATATCGCCCATTTAAATTTACTACTTATCACCGAAAATGTTTATCGAGAACACCTCAAAGAGGTTCTAGAATTTTTCTTAAATAATACGGATTCTAGAAATGATTTTGATATTGCGTTAACAAAAAACGCCAATATTTTAGAACAAGAAAACATCGAAGACCTTGCGAAAATGATAAAAACAACATTTGAAGATACGGCAACGACAAAACCAATTATTTTAGAAGAATTCTTAAAAGAATTACTAGAAGAAGAATCCACTCATCTTCCTGTTTTAGAAATTGAACAAGAAAGTATTCGCGTAAGTGGCATCGTCATCATTAAAGGAAAAGAGTTGATTCCCCTTTCCGAAGAAGAAACAAGTCTTTATAACATCGTCAATAATTCTTGTCTACAAGCAACAATAGATAAAAATAGAGTTCTATCGAATCAAACAAGGATAAGTATGAAAAACGAACAACTAAAAATTGAAATTGAAAGTATGTTGTCCAAAGAGAATCAAGAATATGAAAAAATGATTAACGAAAAGATAACGAAAATGTTTGAAAAATATAAAAATGAAAATATCGATATATTTCATCTAAAGCAAAAAATCAAGCAGAAAAATCCTACATTTTTAACTAAATACGCAAATTATTTAGAAAAAATCCAATGGCAAATTGACGTAAAAGTAAAAAATACGACCAAAACAAATCGGAGGTTACCAGAATGAAAACAAAAATGAAGAATGAACTAGCCACTTTTTATTTTCTCATCACGCTTGCCCAAATGTTCCTTTTAGGAATTCACTATTTTACAAGAATGAGTGGAAAAGCAACTTGTATCTCCGTAATTATTGGGGCTATGATGTCTTATTTAGTCCTTCACTTGCTAAATTTACAAAAAGAAAAATACAAACTCATTTACCTTCCTTTTTTATTCATTCAACTCATTTATACTTTACAAGAAATGATTGGCTTTATTACCTTAAATGTCGTTTCTGATTTAAACTTTTATCTTGTATTCATCACAATTCTACTTCTTTCTTGTTTTTCTTATAAAAAAGGAACCGATACACTAACACGTGCAGGTTTTCTTATCTTCCTTGCCGTAGTATTCTTATTTTTCATTTCTTTTGTTTTCTTATTTCCTGCGATGGATTTTCCTAGTTTACTCCCCATCATGGACTCTTCTTACAAAAACATCATCATCTCTACTCTTGCCTATTTCACCATGAGTACAACCCCTTACTTTTATCTTTCTCTAATTGACGTAGAAGATTGGGAGAAGGAAAAAAAGACATTACGAAGAGGAAATATTTTTACGCATCTATTTATCCTTTTCTTAACATTGATGATTTTAAGTATTCTAGGGATTTCTCTTACCAATATCTATGCTTATCCAGAACTCGCTATTTTTAAGAAAATTTCTTTCCTAAATATCATTGACCGGATGGAAAGTGTCTTTTCTCTTTCCTATTTTCTTCTCCTATTTTTCTATTTTTCTCTAAACTTTCACATCTTTTTAAATACATTAAGTGAAAAGCTTCCGGGAGCCAAGAAAAAAAAGGAAGATATCCTCCTTTTAGTATGTACACTTTCCTTAGTATTCACCATAGGAATACAAATCCATGTGAATTTCTTTTTAAGCACTAGTCTTATTCTATTTCTACTCTCCCTCATTGCAAACAAAATTAGAAGAAGTAAGTAATTCCTGATAAGTCGTTAATGTCTGATTATCAAAGCTTTCCATAAACGGAGGAATTGCATTTAAATAAGTCCCCACTGTAATTCTCGCATCTGTAGTAATCGAAAGTTCACTAATACTACAAGAAAAATAGATTCCTGCTTGTGAAGAATAAGTCTCATTATTTAGATTACACAAATCCACTGCTTCTTGGTTGACTTCGATATAATTCGCAATTTCTGTATAAGCGATTGTTTCTAATACATCTCCTGTTGCCCCTAAAATATATTGATAAGAATGATTTTCTCCGTTTTCTAAAACTAAGTTTTTAGAACAAGAGAAAGTCTTCTTTTTTTCTTCTTTTGGAGGTTCTTCTTTTATCTCTTCTTTAAACACACGACGAAATACCGGAGGTAGAATAATCAATAATAAACAAACGAGAAGACCTAAAATAGAAAAAAACCAATTTATCGGACTTAACCCCACCTTTTCCTGATTCTTCATGAACATCACCCTTTCTATTCTAAATCGATATTTTCTAAATAAATTATAGCATATCTTAAAAAAAGGTCAAGATGAGAAAAAGAAGATAAGCCTCACCTATATTGATTTTTTTAAATAAAGTTTCGCATGTTCCTTCAAGTAAATTTTATAGTATTTACTTTCTTTACTCTCAAAAATCAGTTGAAATTCTTCTTGGGCATCATTTTTCTCTTCTTCCTCTTCCGTTTTATCTCCTTGTTCAGTAGATTCTTGAAAGGGATAAAGCGTAATCCAATCTGGTTGATAAGCAACATAAAAACCTTCTAAATTATACCAAGTATATCCATCACTTTCATGACTTTCTACAAAGTTATAAATCCCTGGATTAACATATCCTAAAACTTCACCAGTTAAAGATGCACTACTTCGAGCATTCAAATTACTAACAAGAACTTCTAGTTGATTTCTAGAAACATCCCGTAAAACAGGTGTTCCTACTTGTTCTTTTTCAACTAATTCTTTAAACTGTAACCCTCCTGTAGATACAACTTTGGTAATTTTTTTATCAACAAAGAAAACCTCTTCTGGTTTTTTCGTATCTCCATAAATGACGAGAGAACCCGTAGATGAAGTTACCCAAGTATTACTGCTTCCTCTTCCGACGACAATATGAATATGATTGGCAGTAGTACCACTTGTTCCTTCATAACAAATCACATCTCCTCGTTTAAATTTTTGTCCGACTTTAAGATTTGCCAAGTCACTATCATTTTCATGGGTCAAAGTCATAAATACAGTATCGGTAAATGTTGGTGTCGTTGCTGGACGAGTGGATGTTAACCAGATGGTATTCGTCGTTCGTTGATCGTTATATCCTTTGATTTCTGTAATCATCATTTCATCACAAGGACAAAAGACGGCATCTCTTCCTGTATCTGCACCGGCACAATCGATTGGATAATCTTTAGGAGTACCTGTCGTATGGCGAAAATGAGAAGTATTTCCCAAGTAACTTTGTGTAATTCGCATGACGTTCATAGGAAAAATCATATAATTTTTATTCATACTTAATTTCCTCCAACTCCTCTTTTACTCCTTCTTCCTTTGATGGATTATCTGGTTTCGTAATTAAATCGGTATGACGAGCAAGTTTTCCCTCCAAAGTTTTATAAAGGGTATCTGCCCCAATATAAGAGAAAAAACCAATCCACAAACTTTGAGGAAATTCAATACTCGTAAAACTCATACAAAAAAGAATGGCAATGACGATATTAATCACAAAACTATAATAAGGAATACACTTACTACAAGAAATATGTTTTTTGATTTTTTGAATAAAGGTAACACAAATTGTACTACTAACACTAGCAACCACTAAAAGGTCTCTAAGGAGTGTAAAATTAATCATTATTATCACCTCTTGCTATAGTATATGAGGTAAAAAATAAAGGAAATAGCAAAAAAACACAGAAAAAAAGAAGAGTAAGGTTGAATTTCTATTAAATATTTTTCATAATTTACTCTATAAAATATCATCTAATCTTCTATTTTCATAATAATATCATAGGCAGTAGAGCATTCTTCTTTTGATAACTTTGTTTCATTAACAAGGTATTCTATGGCATCCTTACGACTAGAAAAATCTTTTAATATATGATTTACTTCTTTAAATTTTTCAATCACTTTTCTTACTTCATCATTCATCGTTTCTCTTCCTCGTAATTCATCTTACTCACAGGTTCCATGATTGTCTTTAAAATACTGTTCTATATTTTTTATACTTTTATCGATGTGATTAAAATCTACGATTTCTTTTAAATTCTGATTTATCTGGTCAGAACAATTTTCACATTTAAAATAATCATTACTACCTAATTCTATTACATATTCTTTATCTTCTATTGTGCAGACAGTTATTGCACTACTTTCAATATGAGTCGATACATTAACATTAAAACAAATAAAAGCGATGACGTCTATTACTAAAAATATAACAAAGACAATTCCTATACTCTTTAATATTTTAATAATAATCCCTGCTAGTTTTTCTGTATTACTCACTTTTTCTTCTAATATACTTTTAATCTCGTTATCTAAAAGCTCATCGATACTTACATTTAATGATTTTGATAATAGTTTTAGTTGTTGCGGATTTGGTGTAGTTTCATTTAACTCCCAATTGGAAATTGTTTGTCTTGTAACATTTACTTGTTCTCCTAATTGTTCTTGTGAAAGACCCTGCTTTTTTCTTAACTTTAAAAGTTTATCTCCTAACATCAATTTGCCTCCTTTCACTAACAATTATAAATAATTACTACTCGAGAAATCTACCAAAGAACTTTTGAACTTCGTCAAAGACTTTTAACATTTTAATCATTCGTTAAATTTATGCGTTACTTTATCTTCTTAATCGGATGCCTTATCACTGTCTTTAATTTGCTTACTTCACATTTCCTTGGGTCACTTAAATATATTTCATGATGTAATCTCGTATCGGTTATATCTAGCGTATATCCATTTTCTCTTACAAATTTATGCATTAAATTAACGGTTGTTGGCTCATCATCATAGCTGCCAATGTGCATACATTGAACACATATACCCTCATCATAAGTTAAAAATTCAACTCTTGAAAAATCTTGTTTTTTCTTTTTCGTTGCTTCTTGGATAGCCCAATCAAAATCTGCTTTTGTTACAAAGTCTGGTAATCTAATCATCGATATAAAGTGCATTGCATCTTTATTATGATAATCAATAGTTCCATTCCTATCCTCTTGCCACCAAAATCCTTCAAGTGGTGGAACAACATATTCAAAGAACCCATCTATTTTATGAGTTCCTTTATCACTCATCTTGATTGTATAAGCCACTCCATATAATAATCCTATTGCAGCTTGATAATCTCCATTTTCATCGTTAGGATTTCCTGTTCCTCTTACTGCAATATAATTCATTTTTGGTATTTCAACAATAGTCGGTTTATTTTTAGGCATATAAAATTCTTTATATTCTTTCTTAAAATCAAAAGTCATATTTAACCTCTCTTTCCACTTACAATTTCAACTCCAGATAAACTGGAAATATCCATATCTATTAGAACAATATTGTCTATTGCTCGACTATTAATAAATCATCTAATAATAAAGACTTAATCTCATCGCCTTGTTCTTCTGTCATACATTTAATTATTTATTTTTTCTTGTAGCATTTCTTCTTTAATTTTATCTATATCTGTAAAGAATAAGTTTATACCTCTTTGTTTTAGTTTCATTAAATTTTTAAAGTTATAGCATATAATTTCACTTAATTTTTCTGGTACCATTGCAGGGTTACCATCAACAGTATGCACATGATCAATATATTTTTCTAATGTCGGAAATGCATTTTGTAATAAAATTACTGCTTTTTCATCGAAAACATCTTCAATTAATATAGTATTACAAAATCCATATTTTTCTATTTTTTATCAATTATTTTTTGATATTTATCTACTTTAGAACTTAAAGGTATAAACCATAAAATATCCTTATCCTTAATAGTAAAATAAGTAGGTCGTTTTTTACCACGTTCATGATTAGTCATAAGATTTTCATCATCTCCATAAGTAATATAATACCATAAAGCAAAAGAAAACTCCATCTTACGATAGAGTTTTTCTACATTTTCAACTGGGATCACTTATTACTCGCTAGCCACCCAGAAGCGAGAAACATTGTCGACCGGGATTACTTATTACTCGCTAGCCACCCGGAAGCGAGAAACATTTTCGCTACTTTTAAAGAGCAATATAAATATACTATATTTTTCTGAAAATGTCAACTATAGTATATACTTATAGTATATTCATCATTATTTCATTATATGCGACATAACAGTCATCTTATTCTTAAATTTAAATATAAATGTCTACAAGAATTGGTTCTTTTAACTTACATTCTAGTATGTTATCTAAATATCTTAAAATATCATCTTTTGTAATGATTATGCTGGTTAAAAAGAGTTCATCTTTTTAGTTGTTTACCTTTTCGCGGATATTTGCTTGTACTACAATCAAATTTGGGTAGCAATATATAAACTCAACTTAACTGATGATTATCATACATCCAAATTAATTATACCATACTATGCTAATTAAAAATACCTAATTTCTAAAAAAGAAATTAGGTAAATTGACTTAAGGCTTCGTAAGTTTCTTAAATACCAATCAATATTATTATATGTACTATTTACCTAAATTATACATTAGGATAACCCATGACTTTTAAAATGACCTGTGCCTCAATCGATTTAATAGACTCTTTTAATTTATTAAATTCCGTTTCAACTAACTTAATTAATTCTTCATAATCATCTTTATTTAAAAACTTTTCCATACATCTAATCAACATATATAAATTAGTTGAATTATTATTTACTTTATATGAACTATCTATTAATTTAAAACTCATAAAAAATTTACTATGAAAAGAAAATAGTCTATCCGAATGTGCACAAATATTTCTTGCAAGTGTCATATTAACTAGAATTTGCTTTAATAATTTTGGAGATATATTAAACTTTTTTGCTACTTCATTTCTATCTGATTGTTTTAATAATCCATACCATTTACTTATTTGACCAAAAGATAATATTTTAATTGCAACAAATGGAGGTATAAAACCATAATTTTGATTATAATGCGTAATTGCTGGATGTTTCCCTTTATTTTTGTTAATTTCTGCAGTTATTGAATCAACTATATTATCGATATCAGTAGCATTTGCTAAATCATCAAAACTTTCTTTATTAAGATAATTATCAAGGCCATAATTTTTGGCAAGTATATTACCCATTATGCCTCTTATTTTCAATTCAAACTCTAAGGCATACTTCAAAAAGATAGTTCTTATATTTTTATCAAAACTATATAAAGAATATATTTCATTAAAACGAACATTTTCAAAATATGTATTATTGCTTTTTTGAAATACATATTTATAGGTATTAATAACAGAATAATAAGAATAGTTATCTATGATATTCAAAGCAATATTTTTATTATCAATAATAACGTTTTTACTTTCTAAATGTTCAATTAATTCTTCATTAGTTTTATATTCTTTTATATAGTATTTCCCCTTAAAATAAAAATTGACTCAGGGTTTCATAAGTTTCCTGAGTACTAATCGATATAAGTTTATCAAATATTAATCTTGTTGTCAATTAAGTTTTGCTTATTTGTTTAAAAAATGTAAGAACTTGTTGACCATTTTTAGGTAATATAAGGTCGTTCTTACTTTTTTTATTATACTACTTTCTTTTATAAATTAAAAGACCATTGACTTACTATTTGTCAACAGCCTGAGACCAAGATGCTTATATCTTAGTCTAATTTATATATAAATATCAATTATGATAGGCTTCTTTAAGCTTACATTTTTACATTCAGGTATTATATCTGAATATCTTAAAATATCATCTTTTGTAATGATTATGCGAGCTAGAAAAAACTCAATATCATTTTCTATTTGTTGGCCTTTTCGCGTATACTTGCTTGTGCGGCTGCTAAACGAGCTAGAGGAACTCTAAACGGACTACAAGATACATAAGTAAGACCTAATCTATGACAGAATTCTACACTGCTTGCTTCTCCACCATGCTCACCACAAATACCAAGTTTAATGTCAGGACGAACAGACTTTCCTTTTTCTACGGCAATTCTCATCAATTCTCCAACACCTTCTTGATCAACTTTAGCAAATGGATCGGATTCAAAAATTTGTTTTTTATAATAATCCTCTAAGAACTTCGCCGCATCATCTCGACTAAATCCATAAGTCATCTGTGTCAAATCATTCGTTCCAAAAGAGAAAAATTCTGCTTCTTTAGCAATTTTTTCTGCGGTAAGGGCAGCACGAGGAATCTCAATCATCGTTCCTACTTTATAATGAACATCACTTCCATTTTCCTGAATTATTGCATCAGCTGTTGAAGTAACAATATTTTTTACATATTTTAATTCGTTGATATCACCAATTAACGGAATCATAATCTCTGGTTCTACTTTAATTCCTTCTTTGCTAACATTAATGGCTGCTTCAATTACTGCTCTTGTTTGCATTCGAGCAATCTCTGGATAAGTAACGGCTAAACGACATCCACGATGCCCCATCATTGGATTAAATTCTTTTAAAGATTCTACTCTAGTCTTTAAACTTTCAAAAGAAATTCCCATAGATTCTGCAAGAGGTTTAATCTCTTCATCAGTATGTGGTAAAAATTCATGAAGTGGTGGGTCTAAGAATCTAATATTTACTCCATACCCTTCCATTGCTCTAAATAATTCTTCAAAATCTCCTCTTTGATATGGTAAGATTTTTTCTAAAGCTTCTTCTCTTTGCTCAACCGTTTCAGCAGCAATCATCCGACGGAAATTAAAGATTCTATCCTCTTCAAAGAACATATGCTCCGTTCTACAAAGTCCGATTCCTTCCGCACCAAACTTACGAGCAGTTAATGCATCTCTTGGTGTATCTGCATTCGTTCTAACTTTAAGTACACGTACTTCATCTGCCCATGTCATAAAAGTTTCAAAGTCTCCTGAAATTTCAGGTTCTTTTGTATCAATTTTTTCTCCATAGACACATCCTGTAGAACCATCTAAACTCATCCAATCTCCCTCATGATAAACAGTTCCTTCTTTTGTAGTTACTGTATGCGCTTCTTCATCAATTCGAAGTTCTCCACATCCAGAAACACAACAAGTTCCCATACCACGAGCAACAACTGCTGCATGAGAGGTCATTCCTCCACGGATAGTTAAAATACCATGTGCAATATTCATTCCTTCGATATCTTCTGGAGAAGTTTCTAAACGAACAAGTAAAATATCCTTTTCTCCATTTTTATTTGCTTGAATAACGTCTTCTGCGGTAAAATAGATTTTTCCTGTAGCTGCACCAGGAGATGCGGCTAATCCTTTGGCAACAGGAGTAGCTTTTTTCAAACTTGCCTCATCAAACATTGGGTGAAGTAGTTGATCAAGTTGTTTTGGTTCTACCTTTAATAAGGCTTCTTCCTTAGTAAGCATTCCCTCACTAACTAAATCAACAGCAATTTTTAGTGCTGCTTGTGCAGTTCTTTTTCCGTTTCTTGTCTGTAACATGAACAAATGTCCATCTTCAATCGTAAATTCCATATCTTGCATGTCTTTATAATGATTTTCCAAAGTCTCACAAATTTTTACAAATTCATCATAGCACTCTGGCATCACTTCTTTTAATGTATCGATAGATTGTGGTGTACGAATTCCGGCAACAACATCTTCTCCTTGGGCATTCATTAAATATTCCCCATATAATTTTTTTTCACCTGTTGCTGGATTTCTTGTGAAAGCAACACCTGTTCCTGAAGTTTCTCCACGATTTCCATAAACCATTTCTTGAACATTTACTGCTGTTCCCCAACTAGAAGGAATATCATTAAGTCTTCGGTAAGTAATTGCTCGATCATTATTCCAACTTCTGAATACGGCTTTTACCGCTTCAATCAATTGCTCTTTTGGATTTTGTGGAAACTCACATCCGGCATGATGTAGATATTCTCCTTTATAAATTTCTACAACTTCCATTAAATCTTCTGCGGTTAATTCTGTATCAAACTCTACATTTTTTTCTTCTTTGATTTTATCAAATAATCGCTCAAAACTAGACTTTGGAAATCCCATAACGACATCAGCAAACATCTGAATAAATCTACGATAAGAGTCATAGACGAATCTTGGATTAGCAGTCACTTCACTAAATCCTTTAGCAACCGCATCATTCATTCCCAAGTTTAATACCGTATCCATCATTCCTGGCATGGATGCTCTTGCTCCACTTCGAACACTAACAAGAAGCGGATTTTTGTCATCTCCTAAGGTTTTTCCCGTTATCTTTTCAAGTTCTTCTAATTTTTCATAAATTTCTTGGATAATCGCATCATTAATCTTACCACCATCCTCATAGTATTTGGTACATGCTTCTGTTGTTACTGTAAATCCTCTTGGTACAGGAAGCCCAATTCCTGTCATCTCTGCAAGGTTTGCACCCTTTCCACCAAGAAGGTTTCTCATGTCCTTATTTCCTTCACGGAAAGAATAAACATATTTCATACTTTTTGTCACTCTCCTTTTGTCTATTTTACCGTTTTCACCGGTAACTTTAGTATAGCGGAAGAGAGAAAAAAAGACAAGGAAAACTTTGCCAAATTTTTGCTCCACGAATAACATAATAACGATTGCTATTCCTCGTGGTTAAAAAAGGAATTAAAACTGCTAAACTCTGTTCTGCAAAGCCATATAAGCATGTTTAATCATCTCATCATAACGAATCATAAGGAATTTCTGATAAAATTTTTTTCTCACCTCACCAATTGGCATTTCTTCAATAATCGCGAGAATTTTTTCCATATCAATCTTTGGAAAAATAGAAAGTAGTGCCTGATTACAAAGTTCATTCTTCAGACTTAAAATATATTCCTGATACAAAATCTTTTTCCCGTTCTCTTTTAAACACGAATAAATATTTAGCACTTTATTTTTTAATTCTTTCTCATCTGCTAATAAATTTTCCATATCCTTATCTGTTAACAAAGGAAGGAAAGAAGAACCACAATCATAAACAGGAGCAATCCGAATAGAGTGGTTCACCTCATTCTTTAAAAACCCCCAATTAGAATGATGACGATCAGTATTACCAATCAATGCATCAACAATAAACATTTGAAAAAAGAAAGAAATTATCATTTCCTTTTCCGCAATTGTATCACTAGTAAGAATATTCATAAGAACGTCCTCAATATCCGTTGTAGAACGCTTTTCAATCATAATATTACTAACAACAGATTTTTCAAATTCATATAGTTTCTCATCATTACTTGTAAAGTCTAAACAAGCACAAACAATTTTCTCTCGTCCATCCTTTTGTAGATAAGTACCAAGGTACGTCTCCTGAGTAGATATACCAACCGAAGAAAAAATATGACATCCCAAATATTCCGAATAAACATTATTCACATAAGAAATACTTTTATGTCTCTCTCTTACTGGATCGGGAAACTTAACTAAAAACGTACGCCCATCAACTAGAATCTTTTTCTTTTTTTCACTTCCTAAATAGGAATTCATGACTTCTACATAACTCGATAAATCAATCATTTTCATTCCTCCTTACCAATAAGAACATTCTTCTTTAATTTCATCAGCATCTACCTGTTTTAAACTTCCTTCCATTACTGCACATTTTAAAGAAGTAGAAAGGTATTGAAACTGCATCTTCATCTCCACAATATTAGAAGTTGTCTCATCATTTCTAGTAATATTTCTAAGTCGAATAAATTCCTCAATATCCTCTCTTACATCATCTGGCATAGAAAACGCTAAAATTTCTTTTTCTTTTTCACTCATGGCGATTATCCCCTTTATGTCTTCATTATATAATAAAAGCAAGGAAAATCGCAAGAAAAAAAGCAAGATTATTTTCTTGCCCTTGGATGTGTCCTTAAATAAACGTCTTTTAATCGGTCAGTAGTAATATGCGTATAAATACTAGTTGCCTTTAAACTCTCATGACCAAGAAGTTCCTGAACCGAAAGTAAATCACAACCTTCATTTAAAAGATGTGTTGCGAAAGAATGCCGAATCATATGTGGCGAGATTTTCTTATGAACCGAAGTCTTAGTAATTAATTTATCTAAAAGATACCTTACTCCTCGGTCAGTTAAAGGCCCACCTAAATGATTTAAAAAAAGGAAATCCGAATGTTTCTTATTAAGAATTTCACGCCCCTTTTTCAAATAGGCATCTAACGCCTCAGAACAAACTTCTCCATAATATAAATTTCGCATCTTTTTTCCTTTTCCCATAACACGGATATGATGCTTTTTAAAGTCGATATCTTCTAACTTAATCGAAACTAATTCGCTAACTCTAGCCCCTGTTGCATAAAGCATTTCAAGTAATAAAGCATCCCGAAGTCCAAGAGGAGTTTCTAAATCAGGAACTTGAAACAATTCTTCTAATTCTTGATACTCAAAAAAACGGGGAAGCCGTTTTTCCTTTTTAGGAAGTCCGACTAATTTAAAGACATTCACAGAAACAAATTTTCTTCCTAACAAAAATTCATAAAAACTGCGAAGCGCACTAATCTTTCTTGCCGTACTACTCGCTTTTTCTGACCTTTCTTCTCCCAAATAACGAATATATTCTCTAGCAAAAGAGTAATCGACTTCTAAATATTTTTTCCCCTTTTCATCACAAAAGGCAAAAAACTGTAAAATATCGCTTTCATAATTACGAAGTGTCTGTTTAGAATAACGACGTTCATATTCAATGTATACCAAAAATTCTTCTAATTCCCTCAAAGTTATTCTCCTTTCGGATAACGTTTGACTAGTTCACGATATTCCAAATCCAAATCGGGAAGTGAATAAGTCTCTCCTTTTCGCATAGCTTCTTCTGCTTTTTTCGCTAAAAATTCTTCTGGTGTAAGAAATTGTGCTTGCTTTGTATCAGAAGATTTTTGTAATTGTTTCTCCCCTTCTTCTAACGCTTTTTCCTGAACTACAAGATTTTGAATTTTTTCTTTAGAACCCGGAACAATCGGAGGTGTAGCTTGAAATCCCAATTGTCTTTCTAAATAAGAATCAAGTCTTCGAATCGTATAATAGAAATTGGAAAAATCGTTTTCTTCTCGATTTCGACAAGTATCTCCAATAATACGATGAACTAATTTTTTGTTAAACAACATTCTTTGTCTATCCGTTTGCATCTGATATTTAGCATTACGTAAGGTATCTCGTAAAAACTCAGAATCAAACAAGTCATCAAGATGATTTAATACATCTAAAGTAACTTCTGGATTTTTCTGGCTTAATAAATGCAAGTCTTGTTTAAAAACAAAAGAAGCATCTCGTTTTTGTTCATCTTTTTTGTAAAGAACACGTAAACGATGAAGTGATTTTGGATTCTTTTCATCAGGATAAATAATCACAACCCGTCCTTTAGAAGGTGGCATTTTAGAGAACTCTTCTTGATGTTCTTGTCGGAAAAAATCAATATCCTCTTGAAAATCAAGGCGAACCTCATCACTATCTAAAACACTCGTTGTATAAAAATCAATGTCTTGAAGGTCCACATTCTTCATCAAATCACAGCGAAAACTAATATAACGACCAAATATAATACTCAAATTCCCACGCATAATTATTCCCCCTAACAAAATCTATTTTTTCTAACGTACTTTTTCGTGAGTATCTTTTTCTTCTACTTGTTTTTTTAAATCATAAAGAACATTTAACGCATCTATCGGTGTCATCTTAAAAGGGTCAATCTCTCTAAGTCGACAATCAACTACACTTTCCTTTTTCTCTTCTTCATTCTCATCTAAGAAAAGTGTCGTTTGTGTAAATGTCTCTCTTTTCACTCCCCCTCGCTCATAAACTTTTAAAATATCTTCTGCCCGATGAATCAACTTCTTAGGAAGGTTCGCCAAGGATGCCACATGAATTCCATAACTTTTATCGACTGCACCACTTTTAATCTTATGTAAAAACGTAATTTTTCCATCTTCTTCTCTAGCGGATACATGAACATTTTTCAAATTGGCAAGAGAAGTAGAAAGTGTAGTCAACTCATGATAATGGGTAGAAAATAAAGTTTTACATTTTACTTCATCATGAATATATTCTAAAATCGCCTGAGCTAAACTCATTCCATCGTAAGTTGCCGTACCACGTCCTAATTCATCAAATAGAATCAAACTATGTTCTGTTGCATTCTGTAAAGCTAAATTGGCTTCTTTCATTTCTACCATGAAAGTCGACTCACCACTAACCAAGTCATCACTCGCCCCAATTCTTGTAAAAATCTTATCAAAAATTGGCATACGACAGGACTTAGCAGGAACAAAAGAACCAACTTGCCCCATCACGACAATAATTGCCGCTTGACGCATATAAGTCGATTTTCCTGCCATATTTGGACCCGTAATTAATAAAATATCGGTCTCTTTACCCATCACCAAATCATTTGGTACATATTCGAATTTTGATACTTTTTCAACAACAGGATGCCTTCCTTCTTTGATACAAATACTGCCATCATCGACTAAAACCGGACGAACTAATCGGTTTTCTTCTGCTAATGTGGCAAAAGATTGCAACATATCCACCTCAGCTAAAACTTTAGCAAGCTTTTGAATACGAGAAGTATACTTTTTAACCTGTTCTCTAACTTCCATAAAAAGAGAATACTCCATATTAATTATCTTTTCTTCTGCCCCTAAAATAATATCTTCTTTTTCTTTTAAAAGTGGTGTAATATAACGCTCTCCTGTAGTTAAAGTCTGTTTTCTAATATACCCAAACTCTTTCTTTACTGCATCCACACTGCCACGAGAAACTTCAATATAATAACCAAAAACTTTATTAAATCCAACTTTTAAGCTCTTAATTCCTGTTCGCTCTCGCTCTTCTTGCTCAATTTGTAAAATAAAGTTCTTACTATTTTTTCGAATATCTCGAAGTTCATCTAATTCTTTATTATATCCTTCTTTAATTAAGGAACCTTCTTTTAAACTAATGGGGGCATCCTCAGAAATTGCATGGTCTAATAGTGAGTATAATTCATCAAAAGTCTCTATCGTTTTATCATAAGATAGATTCTCTAGGATTGAAGAAATCTCTGGTAGATGTGAGAAAGAGTTTTTAAGTTGAATCAAATCTCTAGCATTCAAATTTCCATAGCTAATCCGACTTGCTAAACGTTCTAAATCATAAACACCATCTAATTCTTCTTTAATTTCTTCCCTTAAAATAAATTCAGTTAATAATTTTTCAACAAAGTCATATCTTCGATTAAGTTCAAGTTTAGAAAGTAATGGATTTTCCAAGTTTCTTTTTAAAAGACGACTTCCCATCGCAGTCTTCGTTTTATCCATATACCACAAAAGGGAATACATTCGTTCATGTCCACGAATAGTTTCTGTTAATTCTAAATTTTTCTTCGTATGAACATCAAAGGTAAGATAAGCATTTTTTAAAACTACTTCCACTTTTTGTAAATGGTCAAGATTTCCTCTTTTGGTCTCTATCAAATAAGAAAGTAGATGATAAACTGTCGTTTTCTCACGAACATCTTTTAAATTCTCTGTTAAGTACTGATATTCATCACCTTCATAAAAAGTATCACGAAACGTCACTAAAATATGAAACGTATCACGAAGTGTAGCAACTAAAGAACGATCTAATTTACTAGTCGCAATCACCTCGCGAATGGAATGATTGGTAAGCATCTTAATGACATCATCTTGATTTTCTAAAATGGTAACATAAAAATATCCTGTCGATATATCACTAAAACTAACACCATAACAATATTCAAAATCATAAATATTCCCAATAAAATTATCATCATTAGCAGAAATTGCATCATCGAGTCTCGTTCCTTTAGTGACAATTTGTACGATATCTCTTTCTACCATCCCCTTGCTTTCTTTTGGGTCTGACATCTGTTCAACAATTGCTACTTTATATCCTTTTTCAATTAATTTGTCCAAATATCCCTTATAAGCATGGTAGGGAATTCCACACATCGGAACCCGCTCTTCTAAACCACAAGATTTCCCGGTCAGCGTAAGTTCTAATTCATGGCTAACAAGAGTGGCATCTTCAAAAAACATTTCGTAAAAATCCCCAAGGCGAAAGAAAATAATGGTATCTTCATTTTGTGATTTAATCTCCAAATATTGCCTCATCATCGGAGAAATTTTATTTAAATCGACTTCGCTTCTCTTCATACTACTTCACTTCTTTCGTAAGAACTATTATACTAAAAAAGAACATGAATTACAAACATTATTCAAAAGAAAATAAGAAAAAAAGAAGGACGCTTTCTAAGAGAAAATCTTTCTTCAAAATTCCTTATCAAAATACTTTAAAAAGAAGGAAAATAATCAACAAAACGATAATGAATAATAGTGTACTAATCACACCTATAGAGAATGCATTTACTGCCACTTCATCTTTTGTCATATGAGAATCTTTAACATCATCTAATAAAGCATTTAACTTTTTCTCTATCTTCATCTAAACCCTCCCTCCATAAAAATTTTAGGATATTCATCAATAATATCTTCTTAACTAAAAGTATACTACAAGTTAACAAAAAGAACAACGTTTTTTGGTATAATTCAAACAAAAAAAAAATTTAAATTTAAAATCGTTTTTAGATTATTGTCCTACTTCTAAATAAAGAAAAATTAATTTTCATTTACTTTTTTGTGTGGATTTTTTTTTAACCATTTTGATGATTTGATTATGATTTACATCTAACATAAAATACTCTCTAATCTTTAACTATGCTATCCATATAATGAGAACTATATATGATGGATATCACAAAAAAGGGAAGGAAAGAATTTCCAATCCCATAAAAAAACAAAATTCTCAAAAATCACAGAATTTCTTCACTTCAAATTTCCCTCGCAATTCATCAAGTATTTTGTAAAGTTCACTCACACTAACCACTTCTCCCGCCTCAATACAAGAAGAAAATTCTGAAGCAGAAGAAGAATACTTTGCTATACCGTAAAATTTTAGCAAAGATAATTTTTCTTCGGCTAAACGAAACGTCGCATTCATTTCAGAAGATACTTCTTCTGGTAAGAATAAAAGAGAATTTACAGTAGGCACAATAGAGTCTGGGGCCAAATTCATATAAACTGCACATCCATTTTTGCAAAAAGCATCAATATAATAAGAATAACTTGTACTCGCCACCATCTCCCTGATTAAATCATTTCCTTCAACCAAAATTTGCAAATATTCTTTATGGTACGAAAATCCATAAATTTTATCTATAGATACTACACTACCATCAGGAAAAAACAAACAAAAAACAGTGGTTAAAAAATTAATATCCCGCAAATCTGTATCAATAACTCCCATAACTATCGCCCTTTCTAAAACTAATAAATTATTATAGCGTAAAAAGTAAAAAAAGTAAACTAATTGTCCCTAAATTTTCAAAATTTAATGATTTCTAAGAGAAAAGCTTCAAAATTTTTTATAAAATCACTTTAAAAAGAAGGAAAAAATTTCACGTTTTCTTTACTTCGATTTTCCTCGCAATTCATCAAGTATACCATAAAGTTCATTCACATTTGATGGCTCATCTCTCTCTTCAGACTCAATACAAGAAGAAAAAGAAGAAGCAGAAAAAGAATACTTTGCTATATCGAAAAATTCTAATAAAGATAATTTTTCTTTGGCTAAACGAAATGTCGCATCCATTTCAGAAGATACTTCTTCTGGCAAGAATAAAAAAGACTCTACTGTAGGTAAAACAACATTTGGCGTCAAATTCATATAAACTGCACAGTGGTTTTTACAAAAGAGAGAAAGTAAAGATTCTACCAATTCTGAAGGATTATCAATATAATAAGAAAAATCTACCCGCGATAGCATCTTTCCAACGAACTCATTCCCTTTAGATAAAATACGTAGATATTCTACATGGAAAAAAAATCCAGGAATCTTATCTACAGATACTACACTCCCATCAGGAAAAAAACAAACAAAAATACTCTCTAAAAAATTAATATCTCGCAAATTGGTATGAATAACTCCCACAACTATCGTCCTTTCTAAAACTGATAAACTAATTATAACGTAAAAAACAAAAAAAGGGAACTAAATTGTCCCTCGATTTTCAAAATTTAATGGTTTTAATTCGTCTAAAACAAACTTTCCGTTTTGTCTAATTAAGACATCGTCAAAATAGATTTCTCCTCCACCATAATCCTCGCGCTGAATTAGAACCATATCCCAGTGAATGGCAGAATCATTTCCATTATAACAATCTTTATAAGCTCTACCAGGAGTAAAATGAAGACTTCCTAAAATCTTTTCATCAAATAAAATGTCTCCCATCGGATGTAAAATCATTGGATTAAATCCCAAAGAGAACTCTCCAACATATCTTGCTCCTTCATCTGTATCAAAAATTTCATTTAATTTTTCATTATCTTCATCACATGTTGCACGAATAATTTTTCCCTCTTTAAATTCTAATGATACATGATGAAATACCATTCCTTGATAAGGACAAGGTGTATTATAAGTAATCTTTCCATTTACAGATTTTTTTATTGGAGCAGAATAAAGTTCTCCATCAGGGATATTCATCTCTCCACAACAAGGAACACTTCCCATTCCTTTAATAGAAAAAGTAATATCCGTATCAGGAGCAACAATTCTAACCTTATCCGTCTTATCCATCAATTTTTTAAGAGGTAAAACCGCATCTTTCATTTTTCGGTAATCGACCGTCATCACATCCCAAGCAAAACGTTCAAAATCAACCGTCGACATCTCTGCTTTATAAGCATCTACTGGGGAAGGATAATTAAGAAGTACCCATTTTCTTTCGTTAACACGAATATCACTAGCTTTTAATAATGCTTGCCCTTGTTTTTTCCGAACATCAGCAGGAATATTTTTCGATTCATAATCATTTTCATTATATCGAATATGAATATAAGCATCGAAATGTTCAACCTCAAATTCACGAATTTGCTTAATCAAGTTAATTCTTTTTTCATCGGAACGTAAAGACATATAATTTCCTAGAATAGAATCTCTCACTTCTAATATCGGAATTGCTCCTCGGTCATAAATCGCATCAATCAAATTCATTAAGAATTCTCTATCCTTTAATGTTTGTGCCTCAATCATCACTCGCTCTCCTTTTTGTAGGTCGAGAGAATAATTGGCAATCAAATTTGCTAACTCACGCTTTTTGTCCATAAGACACCTCCTATTTTAGACAACATAAAATATCACTAGAAAGGAGTGATTTTATGTATCCTAGATATAGTATACCACAGGGAAGAAATAATATGTATGTAAACCCACAATTTTTAAAAAATCAAAATGAAGAACGTTTCGTTGCTGGCGGTGGATTTATTGCCCCACTTTTATTAGGTGGAATCGCAGGTTATGCCATAGGAAATCCCAATGGATTAGCTGGAGGAGGCAACTATCGACCAAACTATCCATACAATTATTACTACAATAATTTTTATTACCCACCGTACTATCCTTATTATCCACCGTACAATAACACTTGGAGATAAAAAAAATGCTTCTAGAATTTCTAGAAAGCTTTTTTCTTTTATTGAAGTTTTTCTCGAATCATTTTAGAAATTTCAGACATATCGGCACGTCCCTTAACAAGAGGAGTTACACGTCCCATCACTTTTCCCATGTCGGAAATCGAAGTAGGATTTACTTCCTGAATCACACGAGCAACAATTTCCTCGATTTCAGCATTCGTTAAAGGTGTCGGTAAATATTCATTTAACACCTCAATTTCAAAAGATGTTTTATCAATTAAATCTTGACGATTTCCTTTTTCAAATTCTTTGATGGATTCCTTTCTCGATTTTACTGCTTTACTAACAACATCGATAAGTAACTCATCATTAATTTCTTTTTTTCCATCAATTTGTGCAAGCTTCATTGCCGCTTTCACTTCTCGAATGACAAGCAGTCTTTCCTTTTCCTTATTTTTCATTGCCGCAATCATATCTTCATCAAGTTTTTTAACAAATTCCATAAAATCATCTCACTTTCTTCAAAAAAAGGAACTATTCCTAGTCCCGATTTGCCTTATTTCTTTTTCTTGTGTTTTTAATGCCCTCTTTTTTGGCATTTCTTCTCTTTACTCCTGGTTTATCATAACCTTCTCTTTTTTTACATTCAGAAGGGACTCCATCTCTTGCTACTTTTTGTTTAAATTTCTTTAATGCAAAATCAAGATTACCATTTTTAACAGCCACTTGTGTCATTTCTTTCCCCTCCTTCCGTGTTTTCTACAAATGATTATAGCACAAAGTTATAAATTGTCAAATAAAATCGAATATTTTTTTGAAAAAATTACGCATCTACCTTTATTTTACAAGCATTTAAGTGCGATGAAGGGTCCAAAAGACTTTTTACTGTAGCATTACCTTTGACAAGATTAATCAAAAGTTTTGTACATTTTCTATCCAATTGTTCTTCTAATTCTGAAATTTTAGAAGTTCCCTTTTGCAGATGTAAACAAAATTCCTGTTTTTTCAACTCTTCTAGTCTTTCTTCTAAAACATCGATGGCTAAACGGTGTGAACGAATACTATCCAATAAATTTTTTCTTAAATTTTCTAACTCTACATCTTGGATAGATTCTTTTCTTGGAACTTCTTCTTTGGAAAAAGAAAAAGATAAATCATTCTTTAAAATAAAATCGATATCATGAAACATGTTCCCTATCACCTTAACCTTTTCTACATTCTCATTATACTATAAAAATTCATAAACATTCAACTAAATTAACTAAATAGAAACAAGTTTAAAAAGGGAAAAAAATCATAAGGTCTTTACATTTTCTTAAAAGTCTCATCAATGAATAATGAAAAAAGGACGACAAAATTGTTCGTGTCGCCCCGGGAGTTTATCACTTTTTAAATAGCAAATCTTCGTAAACCGTTATAAAATAGGT
>CAJUNG010000026.1 GCA_910587725.1 uncultured Bacilli bacterium | reverse complement strand
AATTATACCCCTAACAATAACAGTTCACTGAACTGTTATTGTTTCGATTAAATATTAAACATCTGCATAAGTAATCTATATAAGAAGAAAATTAACTAGAAAGTAAGAATAAAATTAAAAGTTATAAATTTAGATAATTTAATTGAATTTAGAAAAAAAATATTATAAACTGAGGAAAAGGAGGTTTTACGATGGAAGAAACAATTAAAAGCCTAATCGAAAAATTTGAAAAAATAAAAAACAAAGGATGGATAAAAAGTGCTCAAAAAGGAAATGGAGGAATAGGAAGAACGTTAGAAGAAGAATTAGGAATAGAAAATAATCAGTTCGAATTACCAGACTACTTTGATATTGAATTAAAAGTGAAGAAAAAAGATGGAATTCACAAAAATATTACACTGTTTTCAATAAGTCCGATAACTAATGACACCGAATCAACAATTAGTAAAATACAAAGAAAATATGGATATAGAGACCCAAATAACCCAGAATATAAAAGGCTACAAAAATGGTTTGAATATAAAACAATAAAACCTACAGATGATTATCACTTTTTTAAATTAGATATGAACGAAAAATATATTTATATAAATGTATTAAATAAAGACTTTAAAATAATAGACACAATACTTGGATGGGAAATCTCTGAAATTGAAAAAAAATTAGAAAGAAAATTACAAAACTTAGCACTAATAGAAGCAGAAAGATTATGGAAAAACAATCAGGTCTATTATAAATATACAAATATGAAAATCTACAAACTAAAAAATATAGAAACTTTTTTCGAACTATTTAAAAAAAGAAAAATTAGAATAGCTTTTAAAATTGGAGTATACAAAACGGGAGAGAAAAAAGGAAAAGCATGTGACCACGGAACAAGTTTTGAGATACATAAAAATAATATAGAAAAACTATACAACAAAGTCTATAGTGTAGAGTAATTTCATTTGGGACAAAAAAAAACCGTATATACGGATTTAATAAAAAATGGTCGGGAAGACAGGATTTGAACCTGCAACCCCATGGTCCCAAACCACGTGCTCTACCAAGTTGAGCCACTTCCCGACGTATGGTGCGCTCGGAGGGATTCGAACCCCCGACCTTTTGGTTCGTAGCCAAACACTCTATCCAACTGAGCTACGAGCGCATAGCTACGCGCTAAAATCAAATATGGTGGCTCCGGCGGGAATCGAACCAGCGACACACGGATTTTCAGTCCGTTGCTCTACCGACTGAGCTACGAAGCCATTTGGCGGTCCCGATGGGACTTGAACCCACGATCTTCTGCGTGACAGGCAGACGTGTTAACCACTACACTACGAGACCACATTGGTTGCAGGAAAAGGATTCGAACCTTTGACCTCCGGGTTATGAGCCCAGCGAGCTACCTAACTGCTCCATCCTGCGATATTTAAAACATAATGGCGGAGGAAAAGGGATTCGAACCCCTGCGCCGCTTGCACGACCTCTCGGTTTTCAAGACCGATCCCTTCAACCAGACTTGGGTATTCCTCCACGATGGTGCCTAAGGCCGGACTTGAACCGGCACGAGTGTTGAAGCTCGCAGGATTTTAAGTCCTGTGCGTCTACCAATTCCGCCACTCAGGCACATGGTGTCCCGTTGGAGATTCGAACTCCAGACCCTCTGATTAAAAGTCAGATGCTCTACCGACTGAGCTAACGGAACAATTAATAATAAAAATGGCTGCCTCGGCTAGATTCGAACTAGCGCATGTCAGAGTCAAAGTCTGATGCCTTACCGCTTGGCTACGAGGCAATAATAACCAATACAAGTGGTGGAGAGAGATGGATTCGAACCATCGAACCCGAAGGAACAGATTTACAGTCTGCCGCGTTTAGCCACTTCGCTACCTCTCCAAAAAAAATGGTGCCGAAAACAGGAATCGAACCCGTAACCTACTGATTACAAGTCAGTTGCGCTACCAATTGCGCCATTTCGGCAAATTATATGGTGGGCGATATAGGACTCGAACCTATGACCCTCTGCTTGTAAGGCAGATGCTCTAACCAACTGAGCTAATCGCCCGACTAATCAACTAAATGTCGTTTAGACGATATTTAATATACCATTTAAAAAAACATTTGTCAATAATTAATCTCAATTTTTTTCAATTTCTTGAAGTTTTTCCGCAATCCAATAATCTAAGTGTTCTTTTAATGGTAAAAAACCTAATTCAGTTTCATTAATTTTCTGTCTGCCTTTTTTATAAGGTTTATAATCAATTCCACGGATACTTAATTTGATATGACAATTATCCTCATCAACATCAATAATTTTAACATAAATCGTTTCACCAACACGAGCAACATCATTTATATTTTTAACAAAATCATTAGAAATCTCCGAAATGTGAATTAAACCACTATAATTTTCATCAAAGCCAACAAAAATACCATAATTTTCAACACCTGTGACTGTTCCTGGAATAACATAGCCTCTTTTATATTTTGTCATCAAAACACCGTCCTCATTCGCATAATATTATATCATGCATACTATTAGATGTAAATCAACAAAGATAACTAACAGTATCTACGTTGACAAGCATTGTAAAATTAACTATACAACTAAATCCACACTTTCAATTAAGTAATTAATCCTATTTTTTTATCATATAGTCAAAAAATAAATTTTAAAATTCATAATAACAAAAATAAATATTATTTAAACAATAAAATTCTAGCTATGATAACTCCTCTAAATTTTGCTCTATCATTTTTTTCAGAAAATTATCAGTCATCCCCGCCAAATAATCTAATACTTTTCTTTTATCAGAAGTCGTTGATAGATACTTTAATGATTTCTCAATCAAGAAAAATTTGTAAATATCACTTTCAAAATTTTCATTTTCAATATCACACAAATACTTTTTAAACAAATGATTCATACCTATCTCAAAATATTCAAGACTCTCTTTACTATTAGAAAAACGATAAATATGTTCATAATTAAATTTTTTCAAATCTATCATTGCCTTAAATACTTCATCACTCATCTTAATATATGGTTTATCAAAACTATTCTCAATAATATCCAAAATAATAGTATTTACAATCTGCTGATTTGTAACTCCTAATACACTTTTAATATTTTCAGGTATATCTTGACGAGAAATTTTTCCTAATCTAATTGCATCTTCTATATCCCTACCGATATAACCAATCAAATCACTAATCCTAACAACACATCCTTCTAAAGTCATCGGACATAACTCCTTCAAAACTTTGTTATCAGTATAACAAGATTCATATTGTTTTAAAAACTCTTCCACTGTCTTTTTCATAGGAAAATAGGTAGAAGAACATATTTCACCATTATGACATAAAATAGCATCCAAAACTTGAACAGATAAATTGAGACCATTTCCACCATGCTCAATGAACATATAAGTACGTACACTTTGTACATTATGACTAAAAATTTCCCCTAACTCTCTTAACGAAATACGATTTAAAATTGCCTCACCAGAATGTCCCAATGGGGTATGCCCAATGTCATGCCCAAGTGCGCCAGCTTCAATCAAATCCTCATTAAGTGAAAGTGCCCTACCAATTGTTCGGGCAATCTTGCTAACTAACTGAACATGAATCATTCTTCGAGAAACATGATCATCATCAGAAAATGAAAACACTTGAGTTTTTCCTGAATATCTAGAATAAGACCATGAATGAATAATTCGATCAACATCTCTAAAAAAAGGCGTACGAATATCCTGCTTTTCAGATTCTAATCGAATTGAATTTGAGCTTAGTGTTGCAAATTGACTAAAACCACTTTCCCTTTTCAACATATTCTCAATTATCCTCTTATCCATTTCTACACCTTCTTTCTCATCATAGAATAAGGAACGATTTTTCCTTTGAAATACATAAATAAAACTTCATCAGGATGCCTAGCAACATCAATCTCCTGATAATCGTGATTTCGCAAATTATCAACAATTAATGAATAGACATCTCCATTAGGAGTAAAAATTTCAACCTCATCACCAATAGAAAAATAATTTCTCTCAATCATAGTAATCTCATTTGTTTTCTGATTATAATCAATAATTAATGTTAAATAATCTTGATTAGAAAGTTCCTGACGACCCGTATAGTACTGGTCCCGGTAGTCAGCAACATGATCAAAATAATGTGTACTTGTTTCACGATTTGCAACACGACCCAAAATTTTGTTTTGCTTATCTATGAATGTATCATTTAACGTTCCCGCATAGTATGAATCAATTAATTTACGATAAGAAGAAATCACAGTAGCCAAATAATAAATACTTCTCATTCTCCCTTCAACTTTCAAGCTTTTAACACCAATTTCAATTAGTTCTGCAATATGACTAGCTAGGTTTAAATCTTTCGTAGCCATCGTAAATTTATGTTGCTCACCCGATTTATCTAAAGCAAATCTACACACCTGACTACAACCACCACGATTAGAATCACGATTAGTTACATAATTAGATAAAGCACATCTTCCACTATAAAAAGTACATACTGCGCCATGAATAAAAACCTCAATATCCATCTTTGTTTTATCAATAATCTCTTTGATTTCTTCCTTTGATAATTCCCTAGCAACTACAACCCGTTTTACTCCTTCTTGTTTAAAAAATCGAACTGTTTCATAATTACAAGTAGAGTTTTGCGTACTAACATGAGCTTCGATATGAGGAAAATTTTTAACTACATACGCAATAACAAATGGATCACTTGCGATTATCGCATCAATTCCACATTTAGAAACTGCGGATAAATATTGATATATTTCTCCAACATCTTCATTATGAAAAACAATATTAACGGTAAGATAAACCCTTTTTCCAATTGAATGAGCAAAGTTACATGCTTCCTTGATTTCATCGACAGAAAAATTTGTAGCATTCGCACGCAAACTAAATTCTTTACCACCAATATAAACAGCATCTGCACCATATAATAAAGTAACTTTTAATCTTTCTAAATCCCCCGCCGGAGATAATAGTTCTATTTTTTCGTTCTTCATTTACTTCACCTTATAATACGTTTTTTTATAAAAAAAACCCGTATAATTTCCTATTTTTTCCTCTAACTCATCAAATATTTTCTGATTACAATTTCCTTTCATGATTTCTAAAATACGACTGACAATAAAATCCATATCTCCTGTTTTAAAATCAATAACACCATAATCAAAGTTCTTTTCTACCATAGAGACAAGTGGAAAACTACCATTAACAACAGAAGACAAAATAATTGTAGTACCATCACTTTCTTCGGAAATTAAATACTCTTGTCCACTAACTTCTTCACAAACAGAAATGGGATTTTCAAATTTTTCCTCGGAAAAAGATTTATAATAATTTTGAATCAAATGTCTTTTGGAAAACGAAATAATTGGACGATAAATAATATTGGCAAATATTAATGACTCAGTTTTTTCTTTAATCTGAAGCATTTCTTCTAAAGTAATCTCATTAGAAAGAAAAGCACCCCGAACACCTTTCTCATAATAATAATTAATTGTATTATAGTTAGTTACCATATGGGTTTGATTCCAAACGAGATTCAAAGAAAGATTACACCGTCGAACAATTGAAAGAACACTTAAATCATAAAAAAGAACACCTGAAACAGAAGTATTAGATAATTTTTTTAAAATCTCTTCTAACAAGGGAACCTCAGAATTCGTAATATTTTTATTAATTAATACAAATACTTCTTTTTTTAAAGCGATATCTTTAATTTCTTCTAATGAATATTGAGTTGAATAGCTGACAGAAAAATTTTCTAATGGTAAAATATAGCCATCAATATATTCATTAAAATAATTTTTATCATGTTTTACAATTAATAATTTCATTATACCACCACTTACACCTACAATAACAAACAAACATTTTTTTGTCAATTAAGTAAAAGGAAAAAAATTCATTCAGATAATCGATCAAAAGTAACTTCTGAAATAAATCCATCCCTTAAATCATGAATAATAATTAAATAAGCACGATCAAAATCAATACATCCATTTTTTCCTACAATACCCCTACGGCTAGCAATTTTCATAATTACATCTTCTAAACACAAAGAGCGAAAATTTTCAATACCGTAGCGAGCTCTTAACTTTTCTGGATAATACTTATCTAACATTTTTAAAATATGAAGGGATATCTCCTCTAAATTTAAAATCTCCTCTTTAATAGCAGAAAAGCTTGCCAAATTAAATGCATGCAGCTGGTTTTCTAATTTTGGCCATAAAATTCCTGGCGAATCAAGAAGTTCAATTTTCTCGTGAATTCTTACCCACCCTAAATTTTTTGTAATACCTGGACGATTTCCCACATTTGTCACCTTTTTTCCAACAAGGCGATTAATTAATGTACTTTTTCCTACATTAGGAGTTCCAACAACTAAAACTCGAATACGACGTGCTTTCATACCCTTAGAAATCCTTTTTTCGAGAAGAGACTCACACATTTTCAAGGTTACATCAATTATTTTTTTTGTATCATTTTTATGAACCAAATCAACGGGGATAACCATATAACCGTTACGACAATAATCATCCAATATTACATCTGTTATTTTCTTATCGCACAAATCATATTTTGTAACAATTAAAATCTTTGGTTTAGTCTTAATTAAATCATCGATATCCACAATTTTAGAGCTAATTGGCATTCGAGCATCAATTACTTCATAAACAACATCAACATAGTTTAAATTTTCCGAAATTTCTCTTTTTGTTTTTGCCATATGCCCAGGATACCAGTTTATATTTGTCGAATTTTGTTGACTATTGTCATTCATTTATATCACATCCTTAATTTCTCAACATATAAATCATCTGCTAATTCTATTGATGTCTCTAATAGTAATTGTAAATTTTCATAGGGAATTTTATTATAACCCAAACTATATAATCATTCAAAATACTTAATTCTAAAAGCCAACTTTAATCTTCAATAAACGACTTTACTACGATGTAACTGGTATCCGACCTCAACGTTTAAACTTCAAACAAATTATACATTCAAATACTAAGATTAAATACAAAATTTTATTTGCCAAATATCCTTAAATATTTTTAAAAGTTTTGCTATCCCCAGAAAGTTTGTCAATCTAATATTTATCTGACTTTTCTAATCATTACATATTTACACTGTCTAGTTATGTCTTAACTTCTTAATTTTTTTCACGATTTTTTCTATTAATAATTAACTTAGAAAAAATCAATAATAAATTTACGAAATAAATTAGCTTTTAATTGACGAATAATCAACAACAGTTAAAATTTTATTATACTGATTTTTTTCAATATATTGGTAAATTGCAATCTTTAATTCCTCAATTGAATCGGTATAATAAGTAATTATAGGACTTCTCCGAAATAAAATTGAAGATTTATACAAATATTTTCCAAAAATTTCCTGTGATAATTCTGAGCAAATCCGTTCTAATTTATCATTGTCAATTTCATTAAACAGAATAGAAACACCTTCCAAATCTCCCAATTCAATCTTCCTTTGGTTAACCTTTAAATAAGAACCTTTAGGAAATCGGTAAAAGGTAAGCATTCGCATAAACAGGTCAAGTTTAATATGATAAGCTTCAAAAACTATATTTGTTACGTATTTCTCATGATTAACAAGTGTTACTCTATCTTTAACAATTTCACCAATGTTATTTTTTTCTAAAAATTTCGCCATGGAATCTTCAAATACACTATATAAAACATCAAAATCGAGTGATGCATTAATTCTCAAAATTATTCGCGCACTATTTTTTCCACCTATCTTTATTTCTTTTAATTTAAAAACTTCTACCTCATCTTTCACCTAATACTTTTCTCCTTTACTATATAAACAACAATTTAGAAAACCTCCACAATTTACATGAACCTATAATGCACCAATATCATATAAGTAACCACATCTAAACATTAACACAAATGTTCGCAAATGTCAACAATAAAAAAAGATTAAAAATTTTATTCTTTAAAAATGATTAGTGTGGACTTCCCCAACGGTGAAACGGAAAAATCGTAAATATCGCACGTCCCAAAATCTTATTTCTTTCAACTGGGCCAATCATTCTACTATCCAAGGAATCCGCGCGATTATCCCCCATTACAAAATACTCACTTTCTCCTAAAATACAAAGAAAATCTTCTTGCAAAGTAGAATTATAAATATCTTCTACAACTTCATCGTTGATATACAAAACGTTATCTCGATACTCAATCTTTTCTCCAGGAAGACCAATAACACGCTTAATAATATTATTTTTTTCTCTCGCAACAACAACAATATCAAAACGTCGAACTTCAGAAAAACGATAATGAATTTCATCCAAAATCATAATATCATTAGACTGCAAGGTGGGAACCATACTTGTTCCATTAACCCGAATTGTAGTAACAACAAATGTCTTTAATAATAAAATCACGAGCAAAAATATAACAAATGGTAGATATTCTTTTACTTTTTCTTTCATTTTCTTCCTCTAACGAAAAATAAGGACACTTAGATCCTTATTTATCTCTTCTTTCTTTAATGCGGTATTGACCTACAAGACCTCTTAAGAATGTTAATTTTGCACGTCTTACTTTTCCCTTACGCACTACGGTAATTCCTGCTAGTTTTGGAGAATGTACAGGGAAAGTTCTTTCCACACCAACACCAGAAGAAATCTTACGAACTGTGAATGTTTCACTAATTCCAGCACCTTTTCTTGCAATAACAGTACCTTCAAAAGCCTGAATTCTTTCACGTTTTCCCTCGATAATTTTTACATCGACACGAACAGTATCACCAACACGAAATTCAGGAACACTAGGATTCATCTGCTTTGCTGTAATTTTTTCAATTACATTTGCCATATACGAATATCTCCTTTCTTGTTTTAACAGTAATCATATCAAGGTAAGCATCACACATACATAAAAACTGACATCGGATTACTAACGAATAAGATTATAGCACAAGATAATATAATTTGCAAACATTTTTAACGACTTCTTTTCCCCATATCATAATTTTCTGTTTTTTCATATAAGCTTTGTAAATAATACATTCTTGCATTAATTTCTTGGGCAAACAAGTCTAATCGCTTATTAAATTCTACAAAATCATTTTCTTTTAATTTTTCTTTATAATAAACTAAAATTTCTAATCTCAATTTATTAATCTCATTTAACGCCTGTCGATAAGTATCTCCAGTTGCATCATCATTATCAGCAGATAGTACAAACATTAGAAACTTCAAAAGTTTTTGATACCGTGCATCTACCTTGCGGAAAGCAAGTTTTTGAATCATGCTAGGATTAATAAAAATCATACTTTTTACATCAATAGCATCTTTAATTTTCACATTCTTCGGTTGCATGTTATAACCTTTAACTTTATCATATTCAAAGAATGTAATCGAAAAGTCATTTTTATCTTTTACTACAAAATACTTATTTGCCTCCATAAAATCACCTACTTTAACAAATCTGGGCGTCTTTCTTTAGTTCTATTATACATCATTTCTCTACGATATTCATCTATTTTTTTATGATTTCCACTAAGTAGTACAGAAGGGACCTCCATTCCACGAAAAACTGCCGGTTTTGTATAGGATGGATAATCTAATAATTGATGATGAAATGACTCATTAATATGACTGTCTTCCTTAATTACACCATCAATTAGTCGCACAACAGAATCCACAATGACCATAGCAGGAATTTCTCCTCCCGTTAAAATATAATCACCAATAGAAACTTCTAAATCACAGATACTACGAATTCTATCATCAAATCCTTCATAATGACCACAGATTAAAATGAGATGTTTTTCCCTTGATAAAGAGTAGGCAAAATCTTCTTGATAAACTTTACCATCTGGAGTGAGTAAAATGACAATAGAATCTTCTGTTCTTAATGCATCCACACAATCAAAAATTGGTTGACACATCAATACCATTCCACTTCCACCCCCATATGGAGTATCATCTACTTTTTTATTTTTACCTAGAGAATAATCACGAAAATTATGAACGGCAATCTCCACTTGCCCACTTTGAATAGCTCTTTTCACAATAGAATGAGAAAAAAAGGAGGGAAAAAACTCTGGAAATAGAGTCAAAATATCAATTTTCATTTAATCAATCCCTCTGGTACCGTTAAGTCAATCGTTTTTGTAATCTTATCATAATGAACAAATTCAGCAACAAAAGGAACCATAACTTCATGCCCATCATAATCTAAAATTAAAAGACGCCTACCTTGTCCAATCTCTTCGATTCTTTTCACCTTACCAACATTTTGTCCTTTAGAAAAACAAGGTAATGAGATTAAATCGGAAGCTAAATACTCATCTTCTGAAAGATGTAAATCATCAACATTGACATAACAAAATTGACCTTTATATTTCAAAACCTGATTAATATTATCGTATCCCTTTAAAAAAATCATATCAAAATTCTTATGTTTACGATAACTTTCAATTTCTTCTTCACACCGTTCACGCCCTATGTAAACTTTCTGTCCCTTGAGAAAAGCTTTCTCCTTAAACTCAAAATTAGAAAGTAAACGAAGTTCACCAATAATTCCATGCGTATTCACAATTTTTCCAATTGATACCAATTTCATTTAATCCACCTTCAATTCATAAAGCAAAATACTCGTAGCAACGGCTACATTTAAACTGTCCACTTTCTCATTCATAGGAATATAAATATATCGGTCTGCTTGAAGCTTCACCTCTTCACTAACTCCTTTTCCTTCATTTCCCATAACAAGACCAAAACGCTCTTTGTCTTTTTTCTTTAGCGTATGAACATCATCACCAAATTCTACTCGGGTTACATAAACCGGAATTTCCATACTCTTCAATTCTGAAATTACTGACATTAAGTTTCTTCGAACAACGTTTAAATGAAATAGCATACCTTGTGTTGCACGAATGACTTTTGGATTGTATAAGTCTACCGTTTGTTCACTAAGAACGACACTATCGATGTCAAACGCCTTTCCACTTCGTAAAATTGTTCCTAAATTCCCAGGGTCTTGTACACCATCTAACATTAAAATTCGATTTCCTAATTCCTCAACCTCTTCACGTTTTCTGCAAATAGCCATTACATAAGGAGGATTTTCAACATCACTTAATCGATTCAAAATCGCTTTCGTGACATATACGGTTTCTTCTGGAACAGGAAATATTGCATCTTGTTCTAGCAAGATTTCAACAATAAGACCTGCCCGATGCGCCTCTAATACCAAATGCTCGCCTTCTACTAGAAACATTCCAAAACGATTGCGATATTTTTTCTCTTTTAATTTCAAATAATCTCGAATTTTTTCATTTTCCAAGCTAGTAATCAACATACTTTACACCTCTTATTCCATTATATAATAAAATCATCGCTAAAAAAAGATTTATCCACCCTTTTTCTCTTTGTTTCTATTATATAAAACATAAGTTTTGGTGTCAAGCATTTTTCTACTACATTTCCAAAATAAAATTTTATTTTTTTTCTTCTATAGAGCCAATACTTTTTACTTTGTACCCCACGCTATTTTGTTCTTTAGCTTCTGCTAATTCTTGAGAAACTTGATAATAAGAAAAAAACAATTCGTTTAAACGCGCAACAGTAAAAAAGTAATTCTTAAAAAAATGATGTTGAGAAAACTCTGAATAAATATTAACAAGGCTTTCCCCTTCTTCCTGAAGGCGACAAAATACATCATGCAAAGAGGAAAAGTTTAAAGAAGCATTGGGATGCCGACCGTCATATCGAATAAAAGTTAACAAAGATTCAAGTGCCTTCCAGATTTCCCTTTTTTTATCGTCCATTTGCTTATATCGAAAACATCGTCTTTGAAAATAAAACCAATTTCCCATATCTACTCCATCAAAAAATTTACCAATAGAGTTAAAATCATGAGGAGTAGAACCAACAGATACATAGCTACCTAATGATATTGCCTTCAAAAGATAAGAAAAAACACGATAATTCCAAATATGCTGTTTTTCCAAAGCAAGTAAAGACATATAATCATCAAAAAAATCTTTCCGCTCTTCAGGAAGTTCTTTATTAGACCAACGCACATATTGCGTATTAAAAAACATACCAACGGTAGACCCGTCAAGAAATGAAAACTCATCTTGTATTGCGACTTCTCGCGGTGAACGAGGAACACCATCAGGTTGTGTTTGCATAAAAGAAGAAATGCACATAGAAAGTTTTAACCGAAAAGGTAGATTCTTAAGTTCCATCAATGTATGACATTGTTTTTCAGAAAGAATCCCAGTAGAAGCTAAAACGGTTTGATTATGTACCCAATTTGAAATACAAGTACCATCTGAAAAAAGCACCTTCTGACCTTTTTCAGGCATTTTTAGATGAGAAATCAAAAAATTTTGAAGCTCTAACGCTTTGTCATCCCAAGACAAATTTTTAGAAAATGTAGATATTAATTGCTCTAACTCATTCCATAATTCACGTTTGCTTTCAGACAACTTTCCCTTCGCATTTTGTTTCCGCTGCGAAACTGCCCACACACCAATATTAGAACCATCTGAAAACTCATCTAAAGAATAAAAAGAAAATTTTCTAGCACTTCCTTCTGACCTCATCGCTACTGCTTCTATTTGTTTACGAAGTTCAAAAAACTTCTCATTCCAAGATAAACCAGAACGTGAGCAAGAAAGGGTATCTTTTAAAAACTGTTCCCATAACACCTTTTGCATATCTAAAAGTTTTCCTGCCCTATATTTTACATTTTCTCTATTTATCCATTCTCCCACACTCATCTTATCAATAAAATAAACTCTATCTATAATATTTTGTGAATTAGACCGTGCTGGATATTTACCATTAGAAAGAGAAATCTCTCTAGCAACTTCTAATTTATCCTCCCAAGCGATTTTCATCCATATCCCCCATTCATTTTATTCTTTTTTGATAATTTTCTTGTTTGAGCTCAAAAAATTGATACATTTCCTGTAATATCTCTTCACTATTAGTAAAAAATGAAGAATTAGGAACATTTTCATAAATCAAGGAAAGCATCTGCAATCTTTCAAAAAGTACAGAAAGTGTCGTAGAAAGGATTTCTTTATCCTCACTAGAAATCGATAATGTAGTCAAATAATTTTCGTAAACTGCCCATAAAGAGAAACAAACATCATCCATTTTCATAGAACGATATTTCCGTCTTTGTGCATAATACCAATTTCCCATATCCTCGCCACTAGAAAAAGAAGCAACACAAGAATAATTACTACGAGAGTTTTTAATATGAGGAACACGTCCCAACTCTTGCGTTTTAATAAAAAGTTCTAAAAAATGTTGATTCCATTTATGCTGATTACAAAAATCTGATAAGGCATGATAATTTTCCAAGATTATCTGTTGATAATCCAAAAGATTTTCCTTTTTCTCCTCTTTGATTAAAAAATTAGCAAACGAATTAAAACTTGATCCATCGGAAAAATATTTACTCCTTTTATAAGAAGATAAAGTACCTTGTAAATCCGACTCTAGACAATTAGACTCCAATAAAAACTCAGTTGCTTCCTCTACCTTTAAGCACCAGGGAAGGGTTAACAAAACTTGCCAGAATTGTTTCCTTTCTTCACTTAAAGTATGTGCTGAAAAATAACGATTCTGATAATTAATCCAACCAATAACACTAGAATCATCAGAAAACTTAAGATGCTTATCACGATAATTTGGCATTTTTCTATCGCGAAGCACGATTTCTTCTACTTCTTCAAACTTTTCAAACCAAGTCAACTTTCTAGGAAGAGTTGACAAATATGCTTCATACTTTTCCCATCTTTCCTTACGTGGAGAACGAAGAAGAGAAGCGGCATACTTTCTTTTTTGACGTAAATACCATCTCCCTATATCTGTACCATCTGAAAACTTAGCAAAGTAACAAGATTGATAAAGACCATTGTCTGAAGCTGGTGGTCTAGAAAATTCGACTGTCTTTTCGATAAGTGCATCCATTCTTTTGTCCCAATTTAACGCATAAGAAAAACCAAAATACTCTTCAGTATCCTCAATAAATTGCTCCCAAATCATCATATGAGAACTACTCAAAACTCCCTTACGATAATTTATCTTTTGCTCAGAAATCCACTTTCCGACATTCTTTCCATCAATAAAATAGATTAAATTTTCAGAAGTAGCGGTATCTCTACAGATTGGATACCGTTTCAAATGATAAATGACATCTCGTGCCGCGTTTACTTTTTCTTCCCATGATAAAACCATTAAAAAACTCCCCCTTCATCAGTCCCTCATATTATACACAAAAATGAAAAAAAATCAAGAGAAAATCATACATATATTCATCTCTCTTGATTTCACTTTTCTAAAATAGCATCTAAAATAGGTTAAAGGTTAAAATTCAAGCACCCAAATTCACCTTTCAACTTTCTTCGCTACCCCAATTTTTCTTCGACAATACTTACAAGTACCTATACTTTCTGTTAGCATAAGATCTGCACCACAGTATGGATAGATAACAATGTGTGTATTTCTTGCCTTTTCCTGACGTTCCTTAATCAACATATCATTTTTTTCAAAAATTTCTAATCGTTTCTTCTCTTGCTCCTTAAATATTGCACAAACCAAACTTTTGCTTCGGTTGAAAATTCGCGATAAAAGAGCAGAAAAGAGTAAGAATAAAAATCCCAATGTCAATAAAAGTTTAGCATAACCAATCACCGAATCCTGATAAAACAAAGAATTGACAACATCCGTCAAATAAAGAGATTTCACGATATCCTTCTCAATCAAACGAGAAATCATCAAAATTCCATTAGGAATCAATAAAACTAATCCAAAAACAAGAAGAAAAAACGAGGTAAAAAATCGCATTTTTAAACGACTGAAAAAATAGCGGAATAAAAGAAGACACCCCCCTAAAAAAGGCAAATAATATAATAACAAAAAATAAATAAAAATACACCCTTCCAATATAGTTATTATGAATACATCTCTCCTATCCTTTTCCATTATAGCATGTTTTGTTAAAATGTTGCACCATTTTTGTTATTTTTTTGTATTTTATTCACAAATTATAGAGGAAAATTGCATCATTTTTGTAGGATAATAATAATAACCGTATTAAATTGAAAAAAAATACCACAATATAATAAAGAAAAGAGGATACTATGGAGTTCAAAAAAGATGATGAAAACTATATCTATGAAGTAATTAGTAAAAATGTAAAAAAATATCGGAAATTAAAGGGATGGACACAAGAAAGACTAGCTAGTGAAATTAATTATTCTCTATCTTTTATTAGTGGGATTGAATCTAATTATCATCAAACTTTTTCCCTAGGAGCCATTTGGAGAATTTCTAGAGCATTAGATATCGACTTTGCCAAATTATGTGAGGACCACTCGCTAATTGGAAAAGCCAAATGTATAGAGTATCAATGCAATACCTGTGGAGAAATTACCAAGTTTCCAACCAAAATGGTAAAAATATTAAATGACTTACACGATATTACCAATAGCAAAGATTTACCAACATTCGATTGTACAAAAGAAGAATGTACCGGAAAAATTATCCCTATCAATCCATTAGATTTTTAAATAAAAAAAACAATCATTGTCAGTAAAAAAGTTCTTAAATGAAATAGAATAAGTATAGCAGACAGAAAAAGATGTCTTGATATCTTAATCAAAACAAATTATTTAAAGAAATTAATAAAGGAAATATAAAAGTTAAGTTAACTCTATAGTTAAAAATTCATTTCCAAAAGAAGGAAATTAAAAATTTAGAGGTATAACTATTTTGCATATATCAAGCCCTGATAATCTGTTATATGAATATTTTTTGAGAGATTAAAGGATTAGGTGATGTTATGTACGATAGAGAATCAAAAATGGCAGAATTAAGATTAGATTATAATATGAAGCAAAAGGACATTGCAGAAATTTTATGTGTATTAAGCAATACTTATTCAAAGTGGGAACGTAGAGTAAATGATATTCCTTTAGAGATGAGCAATAAGCTTGCTAATTATTATGGAGTTAGCTTAGACTATCTTTTAGAATTGAGTAGGAAATCGTTTAAAACTGAAATGAAAGAAATAAACTTCGATGTGATGAAAAGAAGATTATTAGAACTAAGAAAAGAAAAAAAGTTAGCACAGGAAAAATTGGGATTAAAAATTGGTTTTCACCAAAAAACTTATTGTAATTATGAAACCGGAAGATGTATTCCCACTTCTTTTAAGCTTTATTGTATAGTCGCATATTACAATGTTTCAATTGACTGGTTGCTTGGAAAATCAAATAGCAAAAACATTCAATAAAACCTATCCAAAGTCTAAAAAGAAGTAAATAATAAAATACTTACTTCTTTTTATATGATTCAAATAATACACAACTTACAACTAATCATCAATGAAACATTTAGAGCAAATAAATTTCCTGTTTCAGTTCAACTACCAAGAAGTGCAATAAGTTAAATTTATTTCTCATTTTCTATTATTTTTTCTAATTCTATTCCTATTCTTTCAACAACATCAACAACTAAAGCGTTACCCATCATAAAATATCTTTTTTTATCAGTCATACCAGTATCAGTCCAATAATCAGGAAAGCCATTAATTCTTTCACACTCAAGCGGAGTTAATAATCTCAATTTCTTTGTTTCGCAATCTTCAATAACATGTGTCGTTCGACTAATTCCACTTTCAGAAGTCAACATTGTCCTAGCAGGAGCTTCTAAATTGTCTGGAAATGGCATAGTTCCCTCAGAATATATATAATCTTCTCCATTAGGTTTTTTTCTTGGAATTCTTTTACTTCCCTTTAATATTCTAAATTTTTCGATTTTTTCATCGGAAAGAAAATATTTTTTATCTATTCCTTCAGTTTCTATTAGCCTTTTTAATGGATAAATATCAGAACATTTAGATTCCAACTTAGCAGAATATATCTCTCCATTAATCATTACTCCTGAATTATAAAATTGATTTTTATAGTTATTGCTTACATCAACTAAATCCTTATATTTAGATATTTCAGAACTGTTAGATGCATTCTCGTGCTCATCAATTAGAAACTGTTTAGCAAATATTCCTTCTTTTAATAGTATATCTTTCTTATTGATACGCTTCATCGTTTTATAATAATTTGTTGATTTATGATAAGCAATGATATACACTCTTCTACGTTTCTGCTGAAAACCGTACTCCCCTGCATTAATAACTCGCCATTCAACTGCATAACCATTATCATAGAAACTCCTAAGTATTATTCCAAAATCTCTTCCTCTTTGACTTGCAGGAGACAAAATTAAACGATCAACATTTTCCAAAAATACAAATGGAGGCTTCTTAACTTTTAATATATCAGCAATTGCCCACCATAAAACTCCTTTTTTCCCCTCTATACCTTTACTACTGGACAATGTTTGTGCAACAGAATAATCTTGACAAGGGAATCCACCAACTAAAAGTGTATGGTCAGGGATTTCCTTCTTATTAACGGAAAAAATATCAACATTGCTAACATCGGATTCTCCAAATCTTTTAGAATAGCACTCATAAGCCTCTTGACTTTTCGTCGCAGGTTCCCATTGATTCGCCCATACAAATTTCCAATTACCATTTTCAATAACTTTATTTTTCTTTAAATCTACTCTGTTTAATCCACATCTAAATCCACCTACACCGGCAAATAATTCTACTACTGTTTTTTGCATAAAAGACCTCCTGGTAATTGCTAAAAGACGATAAATATATTTAAGTAAAAAGATTAATTTTCTACATATTTATTATAAAATATTTTTCTAACAAAAACAAGATCAAAAGAAGAATTTTATAAAAAAAGTGATATAAAAGAAAAAATACAAGTATTAGCTAAATGTCATTTGGTATGATAACTGAAAATAATCTCCGCCTTCATTTTGTAAAATAAAAAAACCTACAAATCGTGTAGGTTATCAATCATTACTCTCCCCTTTCAATTTAACATATCCTACCATTTTACTATCTTCTTTCTTATGCTCAATGATAAATGTTTTAGGTGGCTCTAATCCTATAATCATCATAGGTGTTGTCAATAAATTATTTAATGGTCTTAAATATTCAACATATTTTTCATAAGTTCCTATTGCACCATCAAAGCCACCAGCTTTTTTCATCGCATCCGTTGCTGTTATAACTACTCCTGCTTGCGTTTGAATAGCCTTTTGTACATGATTTAATTCGCTAGATAAAACTGGTTTAATCAAATTCCAAGATACATTACCACCATGGTTAAAGGCAACTTCAATGGCAATGCTATCTTTCGCAAAATCCAGTCTCCATGTACCTTTGTTATCTGCATAGTCAGGATCAGCAAATATAGAGCTTTCACTTTTCCAACCTTTTTCTTTTAATCTTCTAGCAATTAATTTATTAATCGCTTCAGATATACTTTTTGCTTTTCTAGTTTCTGAATTAAACTCATTGATTAAATCACTATCGCTTATACTATCAAGTACATCTAAAACTTCCTCCCATAAAGAAGTAAATTCTTTATTCACCAAGAAAATTTCTTCAGCATGTCTAAATGAAAATTTTTTATACTCCATACTACTCTCCCTTAACCCATACACGCATAATATTGTACTATATTTTACAAATTCATGTCATTTGAAGATGAACCCATATTTTTTATGCTATTTTCGAGTTTTTCTTGATTTTTTCATAGGATACTTAGTTATCATATCTTTTCTTTAACTCTAAAATTCCTTTTTCAATATCCTATTTAAAGTTATGAATGTTCGTTTTATAGAATAATGCATTAAATATTATGCATTTATTTTGCCGATATTTTTGTCTGTCCACCCATATAAGGTTGCAATGCTTTAGGAATATTAACACTGCCATCCTCCTGAACATTATTTTCTAAAAAGGCAATAAGTCCGCGTGGAGTTGCCAGTACAGTATTATTAAGCGTATGAACTAGGTAATTTCCATTTTCACCTTTAGCACGAATTCCAAGACGTCTAGCTTGTGCATCACCTAAGGTAGAACAAGAACCAACTTCAAAATATTTCTTTTGTCTAGGAGACCAAGCCTCGACATCACACGATTTTACTTTTAAATCGGCTAAATCCCCACTGCAACATTCAAGTGTGCGAACAGGAATATCCAAACTACGGAAGAATTCTACTGTATATTGCCACATTTTATTATACCAATCCATAGAGTCTTCTGGATTACAAAGAACAACCATCTCTTGTTTTTCAAACTGATGTACTCGGTAAACTCCTCGCTCCTCAATCCCATGAGAACCTACTTCTTTTCTAAAACACGGAGAATAAGAAGTTAAACAAATGGGAAGCTCTTTACGATTTACAATCTGTCCTTTAAATTTACCAATCATGGAATGTTCACTCGTACCAATCAAAAATAAATCTTCTCCTTCAATTTTATACATCATCGCTTCCATCTCTTCAAAACTCATCACACCTGCAACCACATCACTTCGAATCATGAAAGGAGGAATAGCATAAGTAAAGCCTTTATTAATCATAAAATCTCTTGCATAGCTTAACATCGCCGAATGAACTCTAGCAACATCACCCATTAAATAATAAAAGCCATTTCCACTCGTTCGACCAGCAGAATCTTTATCAATTCCGCTAAGATTTGCCATAATATCTGCATGATAAGGAATCTCAAAACTAGGAACTACCGCCTCACCGAATTTTTCAACCTCTACATTTTCACTATCATCTTTTCCGATTGGAACACTATCATCAATAATATTAGGAATAACCATCATTTTACTTTTTAAAGTTTCAGATAATTCACTTTCTTCTTTTTCTATGCCTTCTAATTGATTATTGATTTCTACAACTCTTTGTTTTTTACAATTTGCTTCATCCACTTTTTTCTCTCTAAATAAAGCACCGATTTCATCACTTGTAGCATTTCTTTCTTGTCTTAAAGTGTCGCCTGCTGATTTTAATTCCCTAATTTTTTCATCTAATTCAATTACCTCATCAACAAGACCAAGTTTCTGCTCTTGAAATTTCTTCTTTATATTCTCTTTAACTACTTCTGGATTTTCTCTTAAAAACTTAATATCTAACATAAATTCATCTCTCCTTTTATCTCTTCTAAACGTATCATTTCCGGGGTGTATTTATTCTTAAGTCGTTCTTGTACCTCGTTTTTTAATAAAGACAACCGCCCTTCATTCAGATTATCGACCATATCCGCGATTTTAACAAGAATTGCTACTTTGTTTTTACTACAAATAATCTGGGAAATATAATCATGGTAGGAGGAATTTCTAGAATGGGTGAGTAAACGAAGTACCTCCAAATACTCATCTGAGTAACCTAAAGATTGTAAATCGGAAAAAGAAAGTTCTGTATCCTCTACCGTATCATGCAACAAAGCAATCGTTCGATAAAAGGAATCAGAAAAATTATCCCGTACTCTTTCTAAATGTCCAAGATAGTCGTTACCTGCCTTATCCACCCGAGTAGAAAATAAATACTTAACTAGAGAATAAGCACGATTTTCCAAATTAGAAATCTGCATCAACTCTAATAGCAACTCACGTTTCATTAACACCACAACCTTTAACGAAGCACAAAATCCTTCAAACTACAATTCTATTATAAACTAGCATCTAAAAATTAACAAGTATTTTACCAAAAGAAACAAGATAATCGCAAGAAACCAAGAATATTAAAATTCCCATTTCTATTAGTTCTTTTTTTTATAATTCATTTTCTGCTTCAAGTAATTTTATTTTAGCCAATTCTTTGAAGTTTTTCTTTATCGGATACTTCATATCCCACAGGTCTTACTGAAATACCTTTTCTAGTATCTTTTATTTCATCAATTGAACTTAACTGCTTTCTCCATTTGTAAGCAAACTGTTCATATCTTTTTCGACCGACAATTTCAGAATCAATACCGCATCCTCTAAATACATCTTGAGAAATTTTTTGTAATCATCATATTTTCTTTTCTAAGTTATATTTAAATTCAGCAGTATAAGTTATGACTTTATTAGTGATGTTGTTAATCTATTTATTTTTTACTTAACTTTTTCACTTAAGCATCTGTAAATAATATTTTTGACATTATTACCACCAACTTTCTGGTATCCTACAATAGGACATAATAAAAACCTATAAAGTAGATTTCTCTTTTTGAAAGCCCACTTTATAGGTTACATTTTACGAGGAAGTCTTATTTTATTATTTTTTGATATTGTTCATTTTTCTTCTTATACTAAGTTTACTTTTTAAGGGAATTAGCACTTCGTGCTACAGGGCAAGAACGACACGGAAGGAAACGGGCGTAAGCACTCCACCCCTCTCGTGGCCGAACGCAAAGGCGCCTGACTCGACACCGTAGCCGCAATCCCCACCGCGCGTGAACCAAGGGTAAACAGGGTGGACGAAGCGCGCCAAGTCTCCATACCAACTCGTACGATAGCTTACCCATCCGTTAGTATCTTTCATTTCAAATGGTCCAAATTCTTTCGTTGCATCTCCTAGTAGTCCTGCTTGATACTTATTAGCGTCTTCTGCATTAGAGTACTTATCGTAGTATTTCTCCCATTTACTGTTTGTAAAGAAATCTCCATAAATACTAGTTAACTCACTACTTCCTCCTACGGCATTTGCATTAATATTGTACCCCATCACATATTCAGATGCTCCACCGCTCGTATCATAGATTCCAGTGATATTCCCAGTTGTGCTTGCTATATATCCGACTTCTGTATAATAAGGTTGTGTTACATCAGGGGTTGTTCCATATAAATTTCCAGGAAAACTTCCGTAAGCATTCTGCCCTAAAGTTGGCTCTTCTACAGAAGCATATCCAGTCTTATAAGCTTTATGATTATTATTCCTTACACTTTCCATACTTCCGTATTTTGAATGTTGTAAGTAAGCTACTGCTCCCCACTCTGTATTTTTCATCATATGACTTTCATCACTTCTTAAATAATCGTAACTTGCCTTAAAAGCATTTCCAAGAGTTACACCTCTCCAACTATAAACATCCGGTTTTATCTGTAGTTTTTCTGAATCACTAGAGTTCACATGTGCTTCTGTTGTTGAGTTTGCTCCCTTATAACCCGACTCATATTTTCCTACCCAAAATCCATTGGTATCAAATGAAGTAAATGCAGGATGTGTTAACCAACTTCCGGTTGTCGTTCCATTCGATATTGCCGTATCTTTATTTTCAAATTCTACTTCGATTTCTTGTACTCTATCTTCAATTTCTGTTAGACCAGTGTATACGGTATCATTGAATATTTTATATTTGTATCTTGGTATCCAAACGAAGTAACTTTCAATATTCTCTTCAGGTATGACCTCATTATCTACATAATTGACAGACTTATCTAATAACACTACTGCATTTGCCCATTCTTTATTCATATAATCATACCATTTTTCATTAACATTTGCTTTATGGACTGTTCCATCATTCTCAATCGTTATAGGTATCAAGTTATCACTTAATACCGGGTCAGTTCCGTTTAAAATAGATTCTGTATATATTTCTTCGGGAATTTCTTCAGGAATTTGTTCTGCGTTCCCTTGAATTCTGAATCTTAAACTTTTATCTTGAATTGACTCATTATCAGTAACGCTATCTTTTATCCATAGACGAAGATTGTATTCAATCGTTTCGTTACCATTGATTATTCCCATATCGATTACTAAATTCTCTAAGGTATCTAAGGACTGAATCGAAGTCTCTCCATTTTTCGTTAGACCTAATCTTACATCAGTATAGGATAACTTTTCACCAATCGTAATATCTTCTAAACTTAAGACATAGTTTGCCTTTTCATCTGAATTATTAATCAAGCGGAAGTTAAATGGTTGACTTAACATTCCTACTTCGTCATAAACAGGCAAAGTATTATAAATCTCGAAGTTATCATCTTCATCTAAATCGATATCTAGGTTTCCGACCGTAATCACTTGACGTCTTGTTCCATTAATGGTTACATTGATGAAGGCATAAGTTACACTTAAAAAGATAACAAATATACTCGTTAGAAATACGGTAATTTTTGCTACCTGTTTTCTATTCTCTTTCTTCATTTTAATCCCTACTTTCTTAAAGAAATCATACCCTACCCCAGGCATTTCTGTCAAGGGAAATATTACTTTTCTCAATATTTAATCATTATTCTTCGTTTTTTGTGATTGCCATCCAAAAAAAGAGCTAGATTTTTCACTAACTCAAAACATCTTTAATTTCTACACTTCGATTATGTTTAATTTCTTCCCATTTCGTATGTTTCTTAATCATACAAGAAATATTTATCGGAATCCATGTGGCAACAAATAAAGGAAATAACAAAATACCACTCATTAATGGAAGAATTTTCTTACCTTTATAAGCTAACATAAAAATTTCAATCGCAACTCCAAAGAGATAGGAAAAAACAAAGAATAAAATTCCAGAAGCAAAAATATAAGAAAACAAATCGTGAAGATGAACTCCAGTAATTCTAAAAATGCACAACATCACAATATTTAAGAATCCCAACACTTGCATGAGTGGCCCCAAATAGACGAAAGACATATCAAAAGAAGGAAGCTCTCTTGTTTTAAAATAATTTTTAAACAAAGAGAAAGAATAGCGCTTCATACATTCTAAAATTCCTGCTGACCATCTTTTTCTCTGTTTCCATGAAGCTTGAAAACTAACCGGATACTCATCATAAGTTACCGCCTCTTCAACAAAGACAATTCTTTCTCCACGAAGTGCACATTGTCCAGTAAATTCAACATCTTCTGTCAACGTATAAGTATCAAATCCATATTCATCAATAATTTCTTTCTTTACCATGAACCCAGTTCCATTGATAGATGCCGAACCATCCAACGCCATACGGGAATGATTAAAGAAAACGTTTTGAAATAAATAAAATAAAGTATAACTACCACTAAGCCAATTATCAGATGGATTTTTAGCATCTCTAAATCCTTGGGCAACACGATATCCACTTTCTAGGCAATCATTCATTCTCGCCAAAAAGTCAGGATGTACAACATTATCTGCATCAAATACAAGATAAGCATCAATTTCCTTTTTCTTTTTCAATTTAGAAAAAGCAAAGTTTAAAGCATCTCCTTTTGTTCTCGTTTCTATATCGCAGTGTAATATGGAGGCACCCCCCCCTATAGCAATTTCTTCTGTTTTATCTGAACAGTTATTAGGGATTACATAAATTGTATAAAGATTTTCTGGATAATTTTGTTTTTTCAAACTCTGAATTAAATTTTCAATAACCGTTTCTTCGTTTCTTGCAGGGATTAAAATGGCAAAGTGATTCTTCGCATCAGCTTTTTTAAATCGAACACGTTTCTTTTTTAAAACACCAACCCAACCACTGATAAAAAAATAAACCCCATAAAACAAAGTAATTACGAAAATAATATAATACAGTATAACGAACACGAACACTTCACTCCCTTGTACTACAAAAGCTAATACAATTATAAACTTCACCTATTGAATTGTCAATAAAATTGAGGGAAGTTTACACCTACTCATCTTATTTTTATGTAAACTCCATCATTATCATGTCAAAACATGGAAATTTTATACTTATTTTTCTATAAAAAGCTTTCTCGAAATAAAATTATAGACCATAACAATAAAGGTAGCACCAAGCTTACAAATCATATAATAAACATGAAGAATTTCAACACCAACATACATGACGATTTGATTAATACCAAGCCCAATTGCACTTAAAAAACTAAAGAATAAAACGTCTTTTACTGTTTGCTTTTTCTTAACATCAAATACCCAGAAAATACTTAGGATATAATTAAAAATCAAAGAAACAACAAAAGAGATAACCGATGAGATTAAAACATAAATATGCAAATATTCTGTCAAAAGAAATAAAAGTCCAGAATCAATAAGGAAAGCACCACCGCCAACAACACCAAACTTTAAAATTTGCATCAACAATTGATTGTTTTTTATCCTATATAACATGCCGACTACTCCTTATATAATACAATATATCATATTAATTTAAGATTTTCTACTATTTTCGATAAATTTTTACAAGTAAATATCCGTAGATTTACGTAAGAAGACCCAAAATTAAATAAACGACTTTGAAATGATAAGAAAAAAAGCACCAACAAAAGTGCTATCTAAAATATATATTGACTAAACTACCAATCTACTACAAGTTAAATTAACAAACTTTCCCTACTTTATTTTAATATTCTTAATCTGTATTTCATTAGATGGTAAAAAATAGCATCCAAGTAAGAAAGGAAGAGAAAATAAATAAGGCATAGCATAGCGAAAATAAGTATTTGCTGGAGAAGCAACGCAAGTTAAAATGAGCACCAAACTAGGAATCATCAAAATAAAGAATATCTTATTCTTTTCCACTATGGCATAACCGCCCGACTTTTGCAGTTCACTATATTTCAAATTGTATTCTAACCCAGTTAAATT
>CAJUNG010000025.1 GCA_910587725.1 uncultured Bacilli bacterium | reverse complement strand
AGTGGTTAAGAGAAGACTTTAAACGTACAGGAATTCGAATTGGACGCGAAGAAGGTCACAAAGAGGGACGTGAAGAAGAAAGAATTCAATTACTGAAATTGATGTATAAAAATGGAATGAAAATCGAAGAGATTGCTAAAGTTAGTGAATTATCTTTAGAAGAAGTACAGAGAATGATAGAATCGGAAACTGAATCAAGTTCCGATTAGAACTGAAACTATTTTAAGGGAAACTAGTGTGATAATTGATGACTTACTAAATTACTCCGATAAGGATATTTTTGATTTGTATTTCAATTATAAACAAGGTAATTTTAATAAGTGTAACAAGAACAGGTGAAATAATAACATCTACCAAAGGCATACGATAATAAGGATATGCCTTTTTTATTTGTTTTCATAATCAATTCTAAAGAAATACTAGTTTTTTTGATAAGACTTTTGTATAATAGTAACTATCAAAGGAGGATTTACACATGTTTGAAAGTTTAGGAGAACGTTTGCAAAGTGCGGTACATAAAATTAAGGGATATGGGAAAATTAATGAAGAAAATATCCAAGATGCGATGCGTGAAATTCGTCTTGCTTTATTGGAAGCCGACGTCAACTATAAAGTCGTAAAAGAATTTACAAGTAAAGTAAAAGAAAAAGCCCTAGGAGAAGAAGTCCAAAAAAGTTTAAAACCTGGCGACTTATTTGTAAAAATTGTAAAAGATGAGTTAACCGAATTATTAGGTGGGGAGAAAAGTGAGTTAAACTTAAGGGGAAATCCAGCACTTTTGATGCTCGTGGGACTTCAAGGAAGTGGAAAAACGACAACTATTGGAAAGCTTGCTAATTTACTTAGAAAAAAAAATGCGAAAAATCCATTGCTTGTTGCTTGTGATATCTACCGACCTGCAGCAATCGATCAATTAAAAACAATTGGAAAAAGTTTAGGAATTCCGGTTTTTGAAGAAGGAAAGAAAGACCCTGTTGAAATTGTAAAACACGCATTAGATTTCGCCAAAGAAAATCATCATGATTACGTCCTAATCGATACTGCAGGACGGCTTCATATCGATGAAGAATTAATGGAAGAATTAAAAAATATTCAAAAAGAAATCAACCCAGAAGAAGTTTTACTTGTGCTCGATGCAATGATGGGGCAGGATGCTATTCACGTAATAGAAGGATTTCATCAAGCCTTGACACTAACAGGAGTAATTTTAACCAAATTAGATGGCGATACGAGAGGTGGAGTTGCTCTATCTGTAAGACATTTAACTAATGTGCCGATTAAATTTATTGGTGTTAGCGAAAAATTAGATGGCCTAGAAGGTTTTGACCCAGAACGAATGGCAGGAAGAATCCTTGGAATGGGAGATATTATTTCTCTTGTAGAAAAGGCAACAGAAGTAGTAGATGAAGAAGAAGCACTTTCTACTGCAAAAAAAATGCAATCTGGTAAATTTGATTTAGAAGATTTCTTAAAGACAACCAAACAAATTAGAAAGTTAGGTCCTCTTGAAAATTTATTGAAATTACTTCCAGGAGCCAGTAAAATGGGACTAAATAATATTCAAATTGACCCTAAACAAATGGCAAGAGTAGAAGCGGTTATTTTATCGATGACTCCATATGAGAGAAGACATCCTGAAGTGATTAAAGCAAGTAGAAAAACAAGGATTGCTAAAGGATGTGGGCAAAGTGTACAAGAAGTAAACCAATTATTAGCACAGTTTGATAACATGAAAAAAATGATGAAACAGATGTCTAATGGCAATATGAAATTACCATTTTAAAGTAAAAGAAAAAAAGTTCTTCTTAAAATGACCTAGGAAGAACTTTTTAAGTTAAACTACATTTCTTCAAATACCTTTTTGTTTTCTAAAAGGCGAGAATCGGTAGGATTTTTCGAAATAGCGATATCAATATAGTGAAGGGCAAGTGCTTTATTCCCTTGATGATAATATGCAAGTGATAATAAATCCTCAATCGTAGAGTCAAAACTAAATGGCTCATTGATGTACGACTTGGTATGTGTTTTGATTTCTAAAGCCTTAAGACAATACATTTCTACTAAAGACCAATTATTCAAAGAATATTCCAAAAGCGCTCTTTCTACGAAGGAATCCCTTAAGTATGGTGCTTCTATCATCGCTTTATCAAGCCACATACGAGCTTCATCATATCTTTTTAGTGCTTGATAACTTCTAGCAATGAATCGCATAGAAGCACATCGTTCATCTTTCCAGGTAGCGCTTTTTAGATTCAAATGACAGATAAGGGTATCGATTGCCTCGTTCCATTTTTGATAGAACATGTATTCTCTCCCTAAGTAGTGCATATTTCTGTCATCAGAAGGGTCCTCTTTCACTGAAAGCTCTAAAAGAGGCAAATAACTACTACGAGATTTTTTCTCGTCTGGATAATGGTTTAATGTGATTTCATCAGTTGTGATAAAATGCTCTTCTCCTTCTAAGTAAGAAAGGACTTCATGGACGGGATGATGCCATTGAAAACCTTTTCTTTTATGAATTTTTTCAATGTAAAAGTTAACGGCGGGATGATTATTTTTATCAAAACTCCAGTTGTAATTGTAACGAACTCTTGTGGTATCTTCATTCCAGAGTGTCTCTAAAGTAGTTCTCCATCCAGGAAGAAATACTTCATCTAAGTCAGTACAAACACAAATGTCTGTATCTTCTGAAACAAGGTTTAAAGCAGTATTTCTTGCGACATCAAATCGCCAAGGTTTAATTTCTTTTTTTGTAACTTTAACCCCACGTTTTTTTAATTTTTGGACAGTATCATCATCAGAACCAGTATCCAGGACATAAATTTCGTCAGCTTCTCTCATCGAATCAACCCAACGGTCAACAAATTTTGCTTCGTTTTTTGAAATCGCATAAACACAAATTTTATATTTTTTCATCTTTAAGCGTCCAATCTGAGCACAGTAAGAGATGCATTTGTTCCACTTCCAAGAGTAACACCAACAGCAATTAAAGCGCTAATTACCATAGTAAGAACAGCACCCGCAGGAAGGTCAATAACCACAGTTCCGTTATAAACTGAGCTGACACCGACAGATAACAATCTAGAAATTGTAGCTCCAGGAATGTCCACCCCATTAGAACGGATTGACATAGTTAAAGTTGTTCCAAGTGCGACAGAAGCATTAAGATAGAAATCAATTTTATAAGTTCCTGCATCTGTCACTGTTATTGCATCTGCAGGTGTATAAGTAACATTAGAAGCAGGCATTGCTGTAGGTAATCCTACGTTATCTGTTCCACCAAGTGTTAAGTTGATAGTCTGTGGTGCGTCACTATATTTTCCTCCATAAGCGGCAAGTCCGTTTGCGCCCGTTGGTCCAGTTGCACCAGTTGGTCCAGTCGCCCCAGCCAAACCTGTAATTCCTGCAGGTCCGGTTGGTCCAGTTGGTCCGGTCGCACCAGTTGGCCCAGTAGCTCCTATGGTTCCAGGTAATCCTTGAGGTCCAGTTGCACCAGTTGGCCCAGTAGCTCCTATAGTTCCAGGTAACCCTTGAGGTCCAGTCGCCCCAGTTGGCCCAGTAGCTCCTATGGTTCCAGGTAACCCTTGAGGTCCGGTCGCCCCAGTTGGCCCAGTAGCTCCTATAGTTCCAGGTAACCCTTGAGGTCCGGTCGCACCAGCAGGAATCACAAAGTCTAATATAGCATTTTGTGGTGTTCCCACATTAACAACGCTTGCACTTGTTCCAGGAGCTCCAGTTGTCGTAGTACCTACATTAACTGTAGTAGCTCCAGCAGGACCAGTTGGACCCGTAGGACCTAAAATCACACAATTAGGAAAACAACAATTTTTCTTTTCACAATCATGATTCATTTGAATTTTCTCCTTTCTAATATAATATATGGGAATTTTTAAATATGAGATAGTGAATTTGACATCCTAAAAAAATAACTTGAGAAAAATAGTATTTGTCTAAGTTTTTTGTCAAATAACGACAAATTCTCCTAAATTTCTGTACACTAGCTAAAATTTTTGTTATAATAATGCTAGAGTTAAGACTAGGAGGATGAATGATGAAAAAACAAGTATTTACAACTTTAATATTATCTGTGATTTTTTTCTCTAGCAATGATTGCTTTGCTATGTCTCCTGGTGAAATTAGAGCAAGAGGAAATGTATGTAGCGATGGAAAAACAGTAGAACTTGCTTATGCTAAGGCAGATGGTACTCTTGAAACAAAAGCTTGTTATGGAAATTATGAAACTGCAAAATCAGATTACGATAAAGAGACAAATGCTGAATCGGATAATCTAGTCATTATAGAAAATGGGATGATAATCGATGCAAAATATGCTTTAATTGATTATGACCAAACAACCGACACGAAATATACCAATGTTTATAGTGATAAAAACCTCAAAACGAGAACAAACTACATTAAAGTGACTCCTTCTTCCTCAGATGATGCCGTACTTTTAGAAGTAGATTATGCAACAAAAAGAATTAAGATAAAAGTCAACGAAATGATTGGTTGGATTAAAAAATATGAATATGAAGATAGTCAAAAAAATATATTATATGATATCATTCCTGTAATTTGGGTAAAAAGTCCATCGACTTATAAAGTAACAGAAAAAGACATTACACATTGTCTTCCAGGAAACATGATGGGAGAAAAAGCAACACAAGAGCACACCATTGGACCAAAACCAGAAATGTTAAATCCAGGAACTTACTATAGCTATGATGGTCATTATTTTTATCAAGACTTAAAAGTGATGATTAAAGATTATAAAAATAACACCTATACGTCTAGCATAAATAAAGATAAACCTTATTATAACTACTATCAATACCTATCATTTAGAACCAAAACAAATTATAATGCATCAAATATCAATCAATATTTAAAAGAAAGAACATCTAGTACCTCAAAATTAATCGGAAGTGGAGAGTCTTTTATTAAATATCAAAATAGTTATGGAATTAATGCCTCTTTAATGCTTTCGATTGCTATTAATGAGTCAGATTGGGGAAGAAGCTCTATTGCGATGTCAAAAAATAATCTTTTTGGACTTAATGCAGTAGATGCTAACCCTAATCTTGCAGCGAATGAGTTTTCATCTGTTGACCACTGTATCAATGATTATGCCTATGCCTGGTTATCTTATGGTTATGTACAACCAGGGGATGCAAGATTTCGAGGAGCAAATCTTGGAACGAAGGGAGAAGGGCTAAATATCAAATATGCTTCCGATACTTATTGGGGAGAAATTGCGGCAAGCCTTTATTACCAGTTAGATAAGACTTATGGATTACAAGATTATAATGCTTATCAATTAGCTGTCTTGAAAGCAGATTATAGCAATAAAGTATATGCAACTAAAACCCCAGGAGGAGAGAGGGTATCTACAGCATACTACCAATACCAAGTAAAATCATCACCAGTAATTATTCTTGAAGAAGTAACTGGACCAAGTGTAGAAGGAAATACCACTTGGTATAAAATCATGAGTGACCCAACACTAGACGTCAACAAAAACTATATTGGGGATAGTAAAAGTAATCCTAGAATTAATTATATTGAAGAATATAACCAAGTCTATGTTCCAGCAGCTTACTTCATTAAAACCAATACAAAAATAAATGACAATACAACAGAGGAAGACACAAAGCCAACACCATCACCAACCCCTTCTCAAACGCCAACGCCGACGCCAAAACCAGATGTTCCGATTAAAACAATTATAGAAACCGCAGGATTAAAAGAAAGCGAAGGATACCTTAGTGGAATTTCTGTAGGAATGAACGTAGAAGAGTTAAAGAAGAAACTAACCAACAACAATGCCATAATCAAAATTGAAGAATCTAGCGGGGGTGAGGCTAAAGAAATGGTAAAAACAGCACAAAAAGTAACCATCACTTCAGGTAAATTAGAAGAAAGATTTTTGCTTATCGTACCAGGAGATACCAATGGCGATGGAAATATTTCCGCTGTAGATTATGTAAAGATTAAAAATCATATTATGGGTAGTGATAAACTAGCGAGTGCAAATTTAAAAGCAGCAGATGTGAATAAAGATGGGGGAGTATCCGCCGTAGATTACGTAAAAGTTAAAAACTATATCATGGGAGATAAAAATGCCATTTAGAGAGAGGATGAGACAGAACATGAAAAAAATAATTTCTCTTTTCGTGATTTTCACTTTTTGTATCATGACGACCATGAATGTCGATGCAGGAAACTTAGGGCTTTCTGCAAATACGACGAGTGTCGTAAAAGGTGGAAATGTCATTGTTACCGTAAAAGCAACAGGACTAGCAGGGAAGTTTTCTGTAACTTCAAGCAATGGAAATGTGCTATCTGGAGGAACCTCGGGAGAATGGTTAGAAAACGAGACAAAAACTTATCGTTTTACTTCTAAAAATATCGGGAGTGCAACAATCAAAGTAACACCGATTGATGTTTCTGATTCTTCTGGAAATGTCTTTACTTCGGCAAAGTCAATTACTATAAATGTTGTGGCACCAAGAGAAAAATCAAATAATAATGATTTAAAAAGTTTAAGCATAGAAGGATATCAACTATCTCCCGCATTTTCTAAAAATACATTAAACTATACCGTAGATTTACCTTCAGAAGTAACACAAATCAAAGTGAATGCAACTAAAGAAAATGGATATGCAACCCTTACAGGAGATGGAGATATTAATGTTGGTGAGGGAGAAAATAAAATTGAAATCACGGTTACTAGCGAAACAGGAAATAAAAAAACATACACCATAATCGCAACAGTAAAAGATTTAAATCCCATCATCGTAAATATAGAAAACAAAAATTATACGGTGGTCAAAAGAAAAGATGCATTGACTGCTCCTACTGATTTTCAAGAAACGACAGTAAAGATTAAAGATTCTGAAATTCCTGCTTATCAAAGGGAAGGAAATGACTTGATTTTAGTAGGACTCAAAGATGAGGAAGGAAACATTAAAATGTTTTCTTATGATGGAGAAACAGATACCTATCAAGAATATAAAAGTATTGAGATAAAAAAAGATACTTTTCATCAAAAAGAGGCAGGTGAAGTTCCTGAAGAATTTTGGGAGTCAACCATAGAAATTGATGGCAATACGTATAAAGCTTATAAAAAAGAAGATACACCATATGTTTACCTTCATGGAGAATTATTAGGGTCTAATATTACTGGGTGGTTTCGGTACTCTGAAAAAGACAATTCTTTACAATTAGAAGATATCAATGAGCAAAAGCAAAATGTGGGAAAAGATGAAGCAGAGATGAAAGATAAATTGATTTTAGCCCTTGGTGGTGCTTCGATAATTCTTTTTATCGCTTTAATTATCGTTTCTGTAAATGCCAACAAAAATAAAAAGAGATATAAAAATCAAAGAACGAAAGAATAGGGGATAGAGAGTAGAATCTATCCCTTTTGAACATACTAATAGAAAAGGAGAAAATATTATGGCAAGTACTGTAATTCATATGTGTGTAGCAAAAGAAGTCGCAAAACTTTTGCATCTTCCTGAGGAAAAATTGTTTTTAGGTTCCATTGCTCCCGATATTAGTAAGCATATTGGAAAAACAAAAGAGAAAAGTCATTTTTTTGATAGAAATAACAAAATCAATATTGAAGCGTTTTTAGAAAAATATCCGAATTGCTTTCAGTCAACCTTCTTAACTGGATATTTCATTCACTTATATACCGATATTTTATGGGAAGAATATTTTATCAGTGAAATTGTCAAAAAGGGAAGTATTCATCTGTTGAATGGAGAAGAAGTAGAAGCTAACGCTAAGACTTACCAAAAGTTAATTTATCAGGACTACACCAATTTAAATCAAGAGTTAATTGAAAAGTATAAGTTAGACATCTCATTTTTTGAGAAAATAGAAATTCCTCAATTGGAAATAGATGAAATTCCTCTGATGAAATTACCTTTACTTTTAGAGGCATCCCAAGAAATAATTAAAAATAGTCGAAAGAAAAAAGAGTATACCTTTAACATGAAGCAAGTGAATACATTCATTGAAACAGCATCTCCTTTAATTGCTGCTAAGATAGAAGAATTTCTTTTGTCATAAAATATCAGTTCATGAGATACTTGCAAGATATGTATTCTTGATGTATAATTAAGGTATTAAAATTAGGATAGAAAATAACTCCCCGTAAAAAAACTTTTCTTGACAAAAATGCCTGGGGGGGGGTATGATATTCTTGAATAGATTAGGATGATAAAGATGAAAAAAAGGATTCATAAAAATTTGATTAAGAAAGTTTCTTATCTCGTGGTTGGATTGATATTCACACTGGGAATCAGTTATGCCTTATTTAGTGAAGTTTTACAAGGGGAAAGATGGTATGTTATCGAAAATGATGGATTGAAAGTGTATTTAGACGAATCAAAACATACAGAGAATATTTCTCTTGAGCAAATGCTCCCTGTACTTGATGAAGATGGAATAGAAAATGCACCATATCGTTTTTCTTTAGTTAATGAAAGCAGTAGTGACCTTGCTTATACCATATATTTAAAAGAGGGGGAAGCGGAAAAAAAGACACCTTCTAATTTTATCAGATATAACTATACAAGAGATGTAGACAATATTAATATTACAAGAAATGTAACAGACAATCAAACAGAAGACGGGAGATATTTTATAGAAAGTGGAGTTTTGCCAAAAGAAAGTAGTTATCAATACATGTTTCGGATGTGGCTTAGTTATGAAGCTGATGAGAGTGCAATGGGAAGTCAATATGCGGTAAGATTAGAAGTAGAAGCAAAACAAAATATTTCTATTTATAAAGATTCTGTTTTAAATGGATGTGATCCAGTACTTACCCCCAACTTAGTACCTGTAATCATCAAAGAAGATGGGACTGTATTAAAAACTTCTGCTAGTAAAAAATGGTATGACTATACCAATCAAGAATGGGCGAATACTGTAGTGTTAACAGACAAGACAGCAAAATATAAAGAAGGCGAGGTTATACCTGAAGCAAACATTGAGAGTTATTTTGTCTGGGTACCTAGATACAAATATAAAATATTCAATGATACCATATATACAGGTTTAACTACAATAGAAAATCGAGTAAAAGAGATAGAAATCGAATTTGAAAATAAAGAGACAGCAAAATCAATAGGAACAACTACAGGAAGTTGGTTAACGCATCCAGCATTTATTTCATTTGATACAAATGGATTCTGGGTAGGAAAGTTTGAGACAGGATATAAAGGAGCAACCTCAACAGAAACCGCACAAGTCAATTCTAGTGCTCCAGAAAAACTACAGATTAAACCAAACGTTTATAGTTGGAGAAATATTACGGTAGGAAATGCCTTTAAGGCAAGTTACGATTATTTACGAAGTGATGAGTCTCATATGATGAAAAACACAGAATGGGGAGCAGTAGCATACTTACAACACTCGAAATATGGAAGTCGTATGAGTGTAAGAAATAACAACAACAATTCATATAAGACTGGATATGCCTCTATTTCGGAACCAACTCTGGGATATAATACTAATGGAACAAGTATTCCAGGTAATTTAAACGGAACGACTAGTGATGTTACGTTACCCTATAATACACCAACCGGGTATACTGCAAGTACAACTGGAAATATCACCGGAATTTATGATACGAGCGGTGGAGCATGGGAATATGTGATGGGATATAATATTAACGCAAATGCCGTAGGAGGAAGTAGTGAGTTAACTAGTATTTATGGTGATTTCTTTACAAACAGTAAATGGGAGAAGTACTATGATAAGTATTCTAATGCAGAAGTTGATGCTAGCAAATATCAAACAGGACTACTTGGGGATGCAACAAGAGAAATGGGACCATTTGGAGATATAAAGGACCCCGATGGAAATTCAAGATATCGTACGAGTTGGTATGGAGACTTGGCGTACTTCATCCACCCTGTTGACCCTTGGTTCGAACGCGGTGGGCGTTGGCTCAACGGTGTCGAGTCCGGCGCCTTTGCGTTCTACTACAATAGTGGTGGAGTGAGTACGGGCATTTCCTTCCGTGTCGTTCTTACCCCATAAAACAGGTAAAGCTAATAAAAAGTTGTTTCCCTTTTTAAGATAGCAGGGGGAACAAATCAAAGAGAGTAGGGATTTTAATGAAGAAAGAAAATAAAAAGCAAATCGCAAAAATCACAGTATTTTTAACGAGTATATTTATTATCTTTCTAAGTGTAACTTATGCGTTTATTAATGTAACGATTAATGGGACAAGACGTCAAGTGATTACTGTTGGAAACCTAAATATCGATTTGGAAGAGGATGACAATTTCATCATTGATAACGTATTCCCTGTTTACGATGAAGTGGGGATGCTTAGTAAATCATTTAACTTTCGCCTAATCAATAATTCAGATGAAAAAGCAAGTTATGTGTTGAGCTTAGAAGATATTACCACTGGTGAAAGATTATCTTTTAGTGATGTCAAATTAGGGCTAACAAAAAATGGAGAAGCTTCGATTTATTCTTTAGATACTTTAGAAAATTTAGTGATTGATACAGGTATTATTGATGGTAATGAAACAATTGAATACAATCTTCGTCTATGGATAAAAGATACGGTTACTGATAATGAGTTAATTCAGGGTAAAAGTCTTAGATTCAGAATTCAAGTCAGTGCGGAACAAATTCCTAAAGAGATTTATACAGAGTCCATTTTAAACGGAACAGACCCAGTATTAAGTAATAACTTGGTACCTGTAACCATTGAAAATGACGGAACAGTCCATAAGGCAAGCATCTATGAAAAATGGTATAGTTATGAAGAAAAACTATGGGCAAATGCAGTAGTGCTATTAGATAAAACAGTAACTTACGAAAATGGAGAGGTCATTCCCGAAGAAAAAATTGAAAGTTACTTTGTTTGGATACCAAGATATAAATATAAAATATTTAATGATATCGTATACACTGGTTTAACAGAAATTGAAGATAGAGCACAAGAGATAGAAATCGAATTTGAAAATAAAGAAACGGCAAAATCAACAGGAACCACCACCGGAAGTTGGTTAACACATCCGGCATTTACTTCATTTGACTCAAACGGATTTTGGGTAGGAAAATATGAATCTGGATATAAAGGAGCGACATCAACAGATACTGCTCAAGTAAATTCTAACGATAGTACAAAACTTCAAATAAAACCAAATGCCTATAGTTGGAGGAATATTACTGTTGGAAATGCCTTTAAAGTCGGTTACGATTACTTAAGAAGTGATGAATCGCATCTAATGAAAAACACGGAATGGGGAGCAGTAGCATACTTACAACACTCGAAATATGGAAGTAGTATGAGTGTAAGAAATAACAACAACAGTTCATATAAGACTGGATATGCCTCTATTTCGGAACCAACTCTGGGATATAATACTAATGGAACAAGTATTCCAGGTAATTTAAACGGAACGACTAGTGATGTTACGTTACCCTATAATACACCAACCGGGTATACTGCAAGTACAACTGGAAATATCACCGGAATTTATGATACGAGCGGTGGAGCATGGGAATATGTGATGGGATATAATATTAACGCAAATGCCGTAGGAGGAAGTAGTGAGTTAACTAGTATTTATGGTGATTTCTTTACAAACAGTAAATGGGAGAAGTACTATGATAAGTATTCTAATGCAGAAGTTGATGCTAGCAAATATCAAACAGGACTACTTGGGGATGCAACAAGAGAAATGGGACCATTTGGAACAATAAAGGACCCCGATGGAGGCACAAGATATCGAACAAGTTGGTATGGAGATTACGCACACTCCGTCCATCCTGTTGACCCTTGGTTCGCACGTGGTGGTGGGTGGTACGACGGTGTCGGGTCTGGTACCCTTGCGTTCAGTGGCTATAGTGGTGGAGTGGCTACGTACATTTCCTTCCGAGTCGTTCTGACTCTATAAAAATAAGTAAATAAAAATACCAGAAGAAAAATCTTCGGTATTTTTTAGTTTCCACGGCTAAGTGTAATGGTAATGGAAGTATTACTAGGTACAACACTTCCACTTCGCATGGACTGTTTAATTACTGTATCCACTTCTTCATTAGAAGAACTACTTACAAATTCACAAGATAAATGATGCTCTTTACATAATTTTTCTACATCTATTTTCTTTTTTCCTAAAAAGTTTGGTACGGTTGTATTTCCTCCTTGAGAAATAACTAAACGAACAGATTCTTGATTTTTAATTACCTGTCCGGTTTGATGAGAAGAAGAAATCAACTTTCCTGATGCTACTTTGTCTGAAAACTGATAATCAATCTTATAGATAACCCCATTTTCATCTGCCCAACGACGGAAATCATCAATCGTTGTGAAAGAAATCATGATAAGTTTTCCTTTCGATAAAACAATCTTAATTTCTGCTTCTGGTTTTAACACCTCACCCTTACTAACACTAGAAGAAATCATTTTGCCTTTAGCAATTGAATCATCGTATTCTTCTTCGAAAAAAACTTTTAATTTATTATTTGTTGCCCAATTAGTAATTTCACTAGCAGACATATTTTTCATATCAGGAACCGTAATTTTATCCTTTTCAGAAACCGTAATGGAAATTTTTTTAGTATCACTACTTCTGACTAAGAACCCTTTATCTACACTTTGCGATAGAACGGTACCTTCTTCCACACCTTCTTGATAAGTATAAAAAACCTCATAAGAAAGACGATTACGCTGAAAGAATATTTCTGCCTCTTTTAGAGATTTACCAACTAAATCCTCCATTCTTGTCTCTACCACTTCAGAAGCCAATCCTAAAGATACCGTTAAACACATTTTTTCATTTCGTTTGATTTCTGAACTCTCGACACTTTGCTTAATAATTGTTTCTCGTGGCTGATTACTAAACTCATAAATAAATTCTACATTGGTTAGAAAATTCTCCTCGATAAACGCAAGTGCTTGATTGAGGTTCCATCCGACCATATCAGGAATTTCCGTTATGACTTCATCATCTGGTCCGTCAGATACAACAACCTTGATTTTTTTTAAATCTTTTAACAAAGTTCCGTAAGGTGGGTCTTGTCTTAATATCAAATAGGCTTCTACTTCATCAGAATGTTCATATACTTGTTCTACGAAAAGGCCATGACTCGATGCCCAAGAAACTACTTCGGTAATATTCTTTCCATAAAAATCTTCCATGATGACAGTTGTTGGTAATTTAATAAAGCCAAGATGAATTAAAAATTGATAGAAAAGGAAGATAAGGAAAAGAATCGAGACAAAGATGACAAGAATTTCGCTTTTTTTATCGAGAAATCGCATTCCTAAAGCGATAACCGCAAGATAGACAATCAATAAAAATAAAGATAGAATCATTCCTTCCCAAAAATTCACTTGATTTAAAGAAACGGCAATCTGATAAATGAAAAGAGCAATACAACTAACTAAAGTGATACTCATTAAAATAATTGTTCCAAGGTGAAACATCCGTACTTTTTGTTTCATAAAATCCCTCTACTTTCTATCATCATTATATCGCACATCATAAAAAAAAGGAAGAAACTTGACAAATATTTATACTTATTTTACAATGAGCCTAGAGCTACTTAAAGGGGGAGAAGTTTATGAAACCAAAAGAAAATTCCATTCATCCAGACCCAAATTTAATCGATGTAGAGCAAGACTTAAAAATCATTAAGGAAAATCCAGAAGAAAATCAAGAGCTTGCTTATTTTTGGCTAGCAGGTTATATAGAAGGAATGAAAGAAATGAAAAGGGAACTTTGGATAACCAAAGTGTCGCTGTTTTATAGAAAATATCTAAGTAAATTAGAAAACCTTTTTAAAAAGGAAATTCCGTATGAAAATCTAGTTGACGAAACTTTAGAATTTTTATCGACCATTAAAAATATTTTAGAAATTATAAAAATGGAAATAGCCTCTATTGTGCAAGAGGAAACCTATGAAAAAGTTCCTACGATTTATGAACTTCTAGAAACGTTATATGTATTTTACTATATGATTTTAAAGTACTATGAAGAGAAAACAAAATGTTTAAATTATGAAAATAAAGGAATTTTTTATGCTTCTCCAAATAGTAATCTAACTTTAGTAGAAGACCAAGAACAGAAAGTTTTAGAAAAAGTGCAAGAATTAAATCCTAAATATATTATGTTTGCCATCAAAGAAGAGGAATGATTTAGATAAACTGCTTGTAACGGTTTTTTAAACAATTTCTAGTCCACAATTCGTACTAGTTTCAGAAAAAATAATTTTCTGATTCTTTTTTAAGGTGACTGTAATTGTAGCAGTAATACTTTCAAAAATATCTTTTTCCATCTTTCCCTTCACGGGTGCCATCAATTTTAATCTATTAGCATACCTCGACTGTATATTAAATTCATAGATTCCCTTTTTTAAAGTGATGTCGAAGGAATCTTGGTTAATACTATATTTGATGATTTTTGCACAATTATAGGTAGTAAACTTAAATTCTTGGTCACCTAGAATGAAGATACAAATAAGTCCTCGGAAATGGAAAATTTTGAAAGGGATATCAGCAATCGATAGCATAAAACTAGCCTTTTTTGTTGGAAAGTGATTTCCCTGACACCAAATATAAGACTTAGGAAAAGAACAACCCCAGTCCTTTTCTATATATCCAGTACCAGAGTGAAAATCAATTTTTTGCTTATTGAGATGAATAACTCCCTGTATCTCATTTTGCATACTAAGAATTGCATGATTGCATTCCATAAAAGGAATATAAGAAAAAGGACCCATAATATTAGGTTGAAATGAATTTGTCTTGATTTGTACATGATTAGAATAATGAATATCACCATAAATTTGAAGATGCTCTTTCTCATCTTGAATATCAAGATGAATTCCCTCCTTAGAAAAAGAATTATTTCCAATTTGAATTAGAAATGGAGAAAATTGAAAAGAGAAGTCATGGATGTCATAGGGAATATAGTAAGACGAGTCATTAGTAATCACTTGAATGAAAGCATTCTTTTTTTCATCACTAATATGGATTCCTGGAATAAAAGAAATTCCGTCAGTTTCATTGGTATTCTTAAAATACCATCCTTCAAAATAGTTGTGGTTCGTATCTAAATATTTCTGTCCTTGAAATAAATCAGGATTTTTCATTAAAAATAATTTTTTCATATTCTATATTATTTTCAAAAACAGAAAAACTATTCCTCTTTTCCCAAAATAAACATTTTATGAAAAATAAAAAAAACAATATTCTTGATTACTTTTGGTCATATATGTTTTTTAAAATTTAATTTATTGATTTTAATATAAAAAGTTTAGTTTTTCTCTTATAAGCCTTATTTTAAGGTGTTTATAATAAAATTTAAATTTATTTTACTACCAATTTACTACTTTATAAACAATTTTAATTAGTGTATAATTCAATTAGAACCATTTTAAGGAGAAGATTTATTATGGAAAAGTTTTATTTTGAAGAGCCAAATATAAGTAGAAAAGAAGACGCATTATCATATATAAATGAATTTTATGAATATAATTCTGAGATTAATGGTGTTGGGGGACTTCATAGGTATTTAGATGACTATGAAGGTTGGCTAAAAAAATTGGAAGAAGATTATACAAGAATACCTAATGAAGAAAAAGTTCCAGCAAAAACATATTTCTTAATAAGAGAAAGTGATAGTCGAATTGTTGGTATGATAAACATTCGATTAGCTTTAAATGAAAATTTAAAAAAATTTGGGGGACATATTGGTTATAGCATTCGTCCTACAGAAAGAGGAAAGGGTTATAATAAAATAAACTTATATCTAGGATTAAAAGTTTGTCAAGAGTATGGAATAAAGACAGTCTTAATGGATGCAGATAAAGATAATCCTGCTTCATGGAGAACAATGGAATCTTTGGGTGGTGTAAATATAAGAGAATTTTTTGACAATGAAAATGCTCATTGTATAGTAAAAGATTATGAAATAAATGTAGATGAAAGCATTAATAACAATTCAAATATTTACGAACCAATTATTAAACAGTCAATTTCAAGAAAATAGTTAATTTCAGAAAAATTTTAATCTGATATTTGTAATTTCAAATATCAAAAATGAAAAACCGAATATTTTGCTACATGCTTCATGCTACATAATAAGGGTAATACTATACCTTATTATGGCGAAGACTTAAATGGCTACGCCATTAAGTCTCGCTTTTATAAATAGATATTCTTATACTGTGCAATGCCATAGTATTTTTTTAATATTTAAAATTAATACTTTAAAAGATTTCTAAATTTTTACTACTAATTTACTACTTTTGAAAGTGAAAATATAATGAGTTATAACAATTTATAAGAATATCCTTCAAAAACAAAAATGTCGTAAACGCCCATAAATAATGGTTATAACGACATTTAAGAACTTATAAAAAAATACTCACAAAAATGCAATATTTTACAAAGAAAAAGTTCGAGTTTCCTACCAATCTGGAGCGAATGGCGTAGATATTTACAACTTTTATGTTAACAAAGAACTCACTATATAGTATAATTTAATTAAGAAAGAAGGAAAATAATGGACAATAATTCTTTTATAAAAATGAATAGACAAGGTTGGGACGAATTAATAAAGTCTAATAAACCATTTGCTAATACTATTTTACCAGAATATGGTCCCTTTTTAAAAAGAAATGAAGAAGAAATCGGATTGTTTAGAGATTTAGCAAATGCAAAAGTTTTAGATTTAGGCTGTGGTGAAGGAGAGTCCTTAGAATATTTATATAAAAACGGAGCCTCAGATGTATGGGGAATTGATATTTCAGAAGAACAGATTATTAAAACTCAAGAAAGATTGCCTCAATTTAAAAATAATTTTTTAATTTCTCCAATGGAAGAAGAAGCAAATATTCCTCATAACTATTTTGATTATGTAATTTCTATATTTAGCATAGGATATACATCCGATATAGTTAGAACTTTTAAAAATGTTTATCATTATTTAGCAGATAATGGATTTTTTGTTATAAGCTGGACACATCCTTTTTACTATTGTTTAGATATGGTAGATTCAAATGTAATTGTAAATAAATCTTATTTTAATGAAGATAGTGAAATTATAACCAAGGGTCCCGATAAAATAAAACTTGCTCAAAAAAATTTAATGATTTCAACTATGATTAATGAAGCTAAAAAAGCTGGCTTTTATGTCGATAAAATTTTAGAAGAAGAAACTATATTAAAAGATGATGTTAATGGCTATAAAAGTAACTTTTGGCGTAAAGAAAAAACTATTAATTGCCCAAGTACTATAATTTATAAATTTAAAAAAATTAGGTTATGATTTTTATATAATTTATTTTATTACCATTCACGAAATATAGGGTGAGTATCTGTTATCTTTGGGGATTTTTTGAGGAATAAAAAAATCAGTTCAATTAGAACTGAAGTTTATACCAATGTCCGAAAAGTTCGGACAGATTTCCCAATGGAGGGTCCAGTCGGATTTGAACCAACGATCAGGGAGTTGCAGTCCCACGCCTTACCACTTGGCTATGAACCCATGTCTCATGCATTTCATTATAACAAAGAAAATCCTTCTTTACAAGTAGAATATGCAAAAAAGTCAAAAAAAGTGCTTGAAATGAATTTTGATACTTGCTATAATGAAGTTGTGAAAAAAATTATGAAAGAAGAGGTATAATGATGAACTTAGAAGGAAGTAAAACATTAGAAAATTTAAAAGCTGCTTTTGCAGGAGAAAGTCAAGCAAGAAATAAATATACATATTATGCATCACAGGCAAAAAAAGATGGATATGAACAAATTGCAGAAATTTTTACAGAAACCGCAAATAACGAAAAAGAGCATGCTAAACTTTGGTTTAAATACATCAATGGTGGTGCTGTTCCAAAAACAATGGACAATTTAAAAGATGCTGCAGCAGGAGAGAACTACGAATGGACGGATATGTATAAAGAATTTGCTAAGACAGCAAGAGAAGAAGGATTTGATGAAATTGCGGCAAAATTTGAACTTGTAGGGAAAATTGAAAAAGAACATGAAGAACGCTATCTTGCTCTTCTTAAAAATATTGAAGATAAAACAGTATTCGAAAGAAAAGAAGACAAAATCTGGATTTGTCGCAATTGTGGACACGTATATGTTGGTACTAAAGCTCCAGAAGTATGTCCTGTATGTAATCATCCACAAAGTTATATGGAAATCAAAAAAGAGAACTACTAGTTTTCTTTTTTCTTTACAAATTTCTCTTGCCAACCAAAGAAAATATGATATAATGATTATAGTATAAAATAGGTTGGTGAAATTATGAAAGAAAACAAATCGAACAAAAGAAAAGACCCAAACCGCCAGTACATAAGTCTAATCGTTATGCTATTAATGATGACTGTAGTTCTTTTTGCATCAAGCTATTCTTTCTTTCAATACCAAAGAAGCGGAAAAAAGCAAAATATTATGCAAACCGCAAATCTAAATATTGTAATCGATGATAATGGAAACTTGGGAATCAATCAACAAAACTCTTTCCCTGCTTATGATGAAGTCGGAAGACAAAACGACCCTTATAAATTTACCTTAAAAAATATTGGTTCTGTTGCTGCAAATTATCAATTAAAACTAGTTCCTGATAATAAGGCAATTGAGGAAGATGGATGCCAAGAAAATTTACTCGAAGAAAAGTCCATAAAATTTCAATTGATAAAAGATGGGGTAGTATTAAAAGAAGATACCATTGCAAGCCTTACCGATTATGTGATTGATGCCGGTTTTATCGGCCTTGTAGAAGGAGTAAACGCTTATGACTACGAACTAAGACTTTGGATTTCATCCGAGGCGGGAAAAGAGGTTATGGGAAGGCATTATCATGGAAGAATAGATGTAGAAATTATCGACCCAGCGAATAGTTGAAAAAATAGTAAAATTTAGTAAAAAAAAGTTAACGAAAAGTCCATAAAAGTATGGATTTTTTTTTGGAAAGACAATATAATAGATAGTAATTTCTAAAAAAGGAGGGAAAACGATGTCAAATGAAAATCTACCAGTGATTATCCTCAATCAAACTGCAATCTTTCCTTCCTTCGACATTCGTATTGACTTTAAGAAAGAAGAAGACAAAAAAATAATTGAACTTGCCGAAAACTATTATAAAAATGAATTGATTCTTGCTTTAAAAGAAGACCCTTTAGAAGAAAATCCGGAATTTAGTGAGTTGCTAAAAGTCGGAATTCATGCAGAAATCTTATCGACATTAGAACTTCCTAATCACAGTTTACGAGTTACCTTTCATGCCCATAGAAGAATTGGCATCAAAAAATTTTACCAAGAAGAGGAGTTTATTTATGCGAAAATAAAAAAACTGCTCATGGAAGAAATCAACATTCAAGAGGAACTTGTCTACTTACAGGCACTAAAAAATATGATTACTGGGAATTTGGATACGACTTCAGAATTCTTAGCTAGAGAAATTGGTCATATCAATGATTTAAATTTATTGACCGATATCATTGCTTGCTCTTTTCCCTTTCGTGAAGAAAGACAAAAAGAGTACTTATTAGAAATCAATCAATTAAAACGTGCACAAATGTTGCTTGGTGATTTGCGAGAAATTTTTCAAGTACAAGAAATCGAGAAAAATTTAGATGAAAAAACAGAAGAACGAATTAGCGAAGAACAAAAACGGTATTTCCTAAGAGAAAAAATCAAGGTAATTAAAGAAGAACTAGGGGAAAACTATGATATGGAAGAAGATATTTTTCAGTTAAAAGAAAAGCTGGAAAATTTAAAGTGTAATACGGTTATTCGAGCAAAAATAGAACGAGAAATTCATAAATTAGAAGGAAGAAGTATTCAAGACCCCGAAAGTGGAGTACTGCGAAACTATATCGAATTAATGTTATCTCTTCCATGGGAAGAAGAGACGATAGATGAAAAAGACTTTAAAAAGATAGAAGAGGTACTAAATAAAAATCATTATGGATTAACAGAAATTAAAGAACGAATTTTAGAATATATTGCGTTAAGAGAAAAAACAGGCAATAGTATCGGTTCAATCCTTTGTTTGGTAGGTCCACCAGGAGTAGGAAAGACAACTTTAGCCAAAAGTATTGCCGAGTCATTAAATAAAAAACTAGCTAAAATTAGTGTTGGTGGAATTCAAGATGAAGCAGATATCGTAGGTCATAGAAGAACATACATTGGGGCAATGCCAGGAATGATTATCGAAGGAATTCGAAAATCTGGTGTTCGTAATCCCTTATTTATTATTGATGAAATCGATAAAATGACAAAAAGTATTCAGAAAGACCCAGCAAGTAGTTTATTAGAAGCTTTAGATAAAGAACAAAACGCTCATTTTGTAGATCATTATGTAGAGGAACCTTTTGATTTGAGTAAAGTTTTATTTATTACTACGGCAAATTATATCGAACAAATTCCTTTAGAACTTTTAGACCGTTTAGAAGTTATCGAATTATCTAGTTATACGGAGTTTGAAAAACTAGAAATTTTAAAACAGCACATCATCCCAAAGACAATTCGAGATTACCATTTAGAAGAAGAAAAAATAGAGTTTAAAGAGGATAGTCTCCTTTACATGATTCGCTATTACACGAAAGAAGCAGGAGTCAGAGAAATCGAAAGATTAATACAAAAGATTTTAAGAAAATACGTTAAGGAAAGTATGCATAAAAAGTCTAAAAAACTAATGGTGACCAAAAAGAATTTGTCCTATTATTTAGGAAAAGAAATCTATTCTGCACTAAAACCAAAAGAAAAGAGCGTTATCGGCGTAGTTAATGGATTAAGCTATACACCTTATGGCGGAGATACTTTAAAAATAGAAGCCAGTATGTATCCAGGAACAGGAAAATTAATCCTAACCGGTTCTTTAGGAGAAGTAATGAAGGAAAGTGCAGATGTATGCTTATCCTACATTAAAGCAAATGCGAGTTATTTTCACATTCAACATGAAATCTTTCTTGAAAATGACTTTCATATTCACGCAGAAGAAGGAGCAATAAAGAAAGAGGGGCCTTCTGCAGGCGTCAGCTTAACGACAGTTCTTCTTTCGATTCTGACCCATACTAAAGTAGATATTGATGTGGCAATGACGGGAGAGATGACTTTACGAGGAACGATTTTACCAATTGGTGGAGTACGGGAAAAAGTTATTGGTGCCGAAAAAGAAGGCATTACAAAAGTATTTCTTCCCGAAGCAAACCGACGAGATTTAGATAGTGTACCAGAAGAAGTAAAAAATAAACTTACGTTTTTCTTCTGTACAAAGTATGAAGATATCTATCAAGAACTGTTTTTTTCGAAATCCTCAGAAGAGGATATCATCGAATTGATTCAATTAGAACTATAAAAGAGGTAAGACATGCAAGAAAAAAGATTTTATACACAAAGTAAGATACACCATCATTTATTTTACGATTCCCTAGAAAAAACGATGAGTTCACAAACCATCGGTGAGTATAAGAGATTAGTGAATGATATTTTGCTAGCGATAAATACAAAAGAATTATTTTATTTCAATGAAAAGGGACTCAGAAGTTTACAACGTTTAACAGATACGATTCATCTTAGATTTTCGTCTTTCAAAGAAAAAGAAGAATCCTTAGAAAAAAGTAGAGTAGAGTTATTAGAACAAAGAAAAATACTAGTAAGAAAAATCATTGAATGTAAAAGGAAGTTAGAATATCCTAAAAATATAGAGCGAATAATTGAAGAAGAAAGAAGGATTCGTGCATTTCCAGATATTCCTTTGACCATAGAGACTTTAGAACAATTCTACCGGCAAGATTTTGATAGCCTCCGCATGATTAATTTTGAAAAAATTCCAGAAAATACGGAGGATTTCTCATTACTTGCGTTTTTATCCATGATTAATAAAATTTATGATGAATGTCCAGCATTCATTAGAGGGTGTGAAAATTACACACAATATTTGTTAGAGCAAAAGAGGCCCACTTTCTTTCCTGATGAAGAAGTAGAAGTGTATTATGAAAATACAATTAACCGAATCGAAGAAAAAAAATTTAATTATAGTGTACTAGATTTTCATAAAATCAAAGAGAAAAAGAAAAAAGCCACTTCTTTTGTGAGTCCAGAAGAAAAATGAAATTGCTTTTTTAGAAAAGGTATGATATACTTAAAAAGTGAATGAAATTTCACATGGTAAGTTTAACTTTTTCTCTGTATTTTGTCCTTTTTGTGAAAAATTAAGTGAGGTTTAAGTTAGAACGAACGAAATTTTTATGGAAAAGGAGGGAATACAAATGGAAGAATTAAAAGACAAGACAATTAAATGCGTTGATTGCGGTACAGAATTTATATTTACGGTAAATGAACAAAAATTCTACCAAGAAAAAGGTTTAGTTAATGAACCAAAAAGATGTAAAGAATGTCGCGATAGAAGAAAAGCTGAAAGAAATAAATTCGAAAATAACCAAGCGAATGCAAATCACGCAGAAAAAAATAATAACGAAGAATAAAAACAGAAAAACTATAGGGAAGACTTATAGTTTTTTTCTTTGGAAGAAACAAAAAAGAAAAAGGTTCTAATTAGAAAGTAGCAATGCATATTCTTAATTAGGAGGATGAAATAATGAAGAAAGTCATACCATTTAATAAAGAGATTGTTTTTAAAACAACGATTTTTGAAATTACCGATATTGAAGTGACACATGAGTTAGATATTGGGTCTGAAAACATGATTGAGGGACATTTTTTAGTAAACGGAAAATACAAGATGAGTTCCTCTTCCACTTTTGAGGAATCTTTTCAGGAACAATTGCCATTTGTTATTGAAGTTGATGAAAAATATGATTTAAAAGAAGCAAAAGTACGCATCAACGATTTTTATTTTGAAATCGTTAATGAAGATATTTTAAAAATTAATATTGAGTTAGAATTAAGTGATATTTCTGAAAAAGTAGAGTTAGAAGAAGAGGAAGAGTTACTAGAAAGATGTTATGAAGAAGAGGAGGAAAAGGTAGAAATGTTAGAAAGTGATGAAATGCTAGAAGATGAGATGCTACCAGAATTGAAAGAAGAAGTCGTGGAGGTAGAAAAAACATTTCCCGAAGTCATCGAACCAATCGATATTGTAGATAGTGCAAAAAGTGAAATGGTCAGTGTAAATAAAAAAGAACAAGGAATTACCAATAAGTCGATTAGTACAATGTTTCCTGGGGTTTCTGAAGAAGAAGATACGTTCAAGTCTTATTATATTTATATCGTTAGAGAAAATGATACGATTGATGAAATTTTAAATAAGTATCAAACGACAAGAGAAGAAGTTTCTGAATACAATAATCTAGAAGATGTAAAAATTGGAAGTAAATTGATTATTCCTTCCTCTCATATGAAAGATGAATAAGGAGATTTTAGAAACTTTAAATCTTTCTCCTAAGAAAATCCGCCAGTTAGGTAAAGCGCAAATTCTTGAAGATAAATATGTCATAAAAAGGACAAGGAAGTCAAAAAAGGAATTGTATGAATACTTAATTTCTAGAAATTTTTTAAATTTTCCCCCTCTGATTATGGAAAGAGAGGGCGTGGAAGTTGTAGAATATATTAAAAGTAGCAATTTATCTGAGGAAGTCAAATTAGAAGATATGATTTATCTTCTAACTGTACTTCATAATAAGACAACCTTTTATAAAGAAGTCGATATTAACGATATAAAAAAAAGATATGAAGAAACATTAGACAATTTAAGATATTTACTGAGTTATTATCAAGGAATCCAGACGATGATTGAAGAAGAAATCTACATGTCTCCTGCAAACTATTATTTTATTTTAAACATTTCTAGCGTATATCGTATTTTAAATAGCGGAATTTATTTTATCGAGTCATGGTATCAAAAAATTCAAAATAAAAAGACGCATCGTTTTGTATTAACCCATAACAACTTGTCCGAAAGTCACTTATTAGAAAATGATAATTTATATTTTATCAGTTGGGATAAGGCAACATTTGCATCTCCCGTTAATGATTTAGTAAACTTAATTCAAAATAATTTTGAGTATCAAAGTATAGATAGCATGTTAAAAACATATCAAAGCAAATATCGATTATATGAAGAGGAATATCTTCTTTTATTAGCGTCTCTTGCCAATTTGAATCGAATTGATTTCAATAAAGAGGAGGCAAAAAAGATGACTGAAGTGGTATTCTTTCTAAGATATCTAGAAAAACTAGATGAGTTTTTTTCAAAACAAAATCCGAATCAATCCCAAAATTAAGAAGAAGAGAATGAAGAACAAGATGATGGCATTGATTCTAGTGGTGAAAATAATGAGTAGAAGTGTTTGATAAAACAAAATAATCAGTAAAGAAAGTAAGCTTCCCATATACCATAGGGAAGTTTTTCTTTTGAATTTACATGCTTCGCAACAGCAGAAGAATTTGTGCTTATTTCCTTTAAACATAATCCTGGCACTTCCTTTAATATAGTATATGAAAAAAGAAGAAATTTGCTAACCATTTCTTCTTTTTACTTATCTTATCGGCGCTTTGATTTCTTCTGGTAATGAAGATGCTTGTTGAATATCAGTAAGTGAGAGATTACCAAAAGGACAGCATTGTTTTCTAGTCGAAGTATATAAAAGCATTCCCTCTTCGGTAGATAGTAATTGGTCAATACTTTCTTGTATTGCACATTTCCATGCATGGAATGCTTCTGTACTATACGGAGCAACACCAAATTTTTGAGTACATGCTTTAGCCTGTACATATTCGTTAGTTTCTCTTTGCAGCTCTTGTAATTGTAAAAGAGAAAGACTCTCTGAATTAGCAATAGCAGATTGCAAACTCCACATTCTACTTTCTAAAGCTTGAAGCGTGAGATATAAATTAATCGCATCCATTCTTTCGTATTGGTTCATAGGATTAGACCCCTTTCTTAAACGTTGGTTAGTATAACACGAATCGAACAAAAAGTCAAACAAAAAAACAAAAAATACCAAATTTTGTTAGAACTTGCTATTTTTCTATAGATTAAATCGATTTACTTTTTTGTCCGTAAGACTCTATTTCCTTCATTCGGTTACTAGATAATTCTTGAAGAAATTCATGAATCTGTTCTTCTGAAGTGGCAGATTTTAAAAACTCTCTTAAAGAAATAAGAAATTCTTTATCTGTAACGGTAATCAATTTCTGTTCAGGAATATTCTCCCATGATGAAGTTTTATCCGGAGAAGTTTTTAAAGTTTCGGCTTTTTCTTTTTCTTGATTAAGACATTTTTCTAAAATCGATGTCTTTTTTGTTAAACGAGCGATACTTAACTGACTGACCACAACATCAAAAAGTGAAGTGAGTGATAGAAGGGCCTCTAAAATGGTTAGTACCTGAATAGTGAGAAAGGAAAAAATAGTCGCAGGACCAAATAGAATTCCGACACAAAGCAAAGAAGCAACACCAAGAAAAGAAGCAAGAAAACTCCATAGGCTCGTCCTTCTCCCTTTTTTCTCCTGTTCTAATTGACTTTTATTTTCCTTTAACATAGAGTTCATTTCTTCGATAATATTTTCTTGATGTAAAACCTCAATCTTATTTTCTTGACAGATTGGTGCTAAACTCAACTTATTGTTTCCTGAAGATACAAGAAGTTTATGCCCGAATTTAATAATTTGATTTTTCATATTTACCCCCCCTAAGTCAAAAATCTTCCCTATTATACACCACATTGCTAAAAAGTTCAAGAAATACGGAAAACTCTTTATAATTTCCTAAAACTTTCTTTCCATTTTAAGAGAAGTTTGATAAAATCTCAAATTTATCACTTTTTGAATGATAAAATCTCCTTATTCCTTTATTTATA
>CAJUNG010000024.1 GCA_910587725.1 uncultured Bacilli bacterium | reverse complement strand
TAAATAAAGGAATAAGGAGATTTTATCATTCAAAAAGTGATAAATTTGAGATTATTTATAAAGTAGTAAATTGGTAGTAAAAAGCATCAAACATTTTACATATATGCTTTAAAATAAAGGCTTTCATTAAATAATCAATATTTTTGATAAAAATTTAAAATTTTCTCCGCTTCCTATACAATAACATATAGAGGTGTCTATCCCAAGAGAAATCTGTTTTTTTAAAGATTCCACAATAAAAGTGTACAAAATATTCTCCAATTTTTTATTTTCATAATAATTTGAATTAACTTCATTTCCTTTTGAATTTATATTTACTATACCTAATGGGCATACAAAACTCATAAAGAAGTTCTTATAAAATTTTTCACAACCGCCATATTGCTCCATAACATCATACAAAAAATCAGAGGATGACTTATTTATATAAAAATTATCAATTATAATACCAGTTTCTTTATAAATATGACTTGCATCTTCAAAGGGAATACCTGTTGTTGCTGTGCCTTTTCTTGCTGGAGAACTACCAAGTATTAGATATCTTTTATTATGATCATTATAATATTTTTTATAAAAGGCATTCGTAATCTCTTTTATTTTATGTTTATTTTTTCCATTAAACGGATTACTAATTTTATAATGTTCAAATAGTTCTATAGATATAGAAGCTAACCACTCGTTAAATTCTAATACGTTATCTGAAAAGTGCTTCGTTTTCATTGGATTCACTCCCTCCTTATATTTCAAAACTTGGCATAAATTCTTTATGGATGTTAGCATAAAAGACTTGTTATCTATCTAGAATACATGATGCGATAATCCTCATCATGAAGAGTCATCTTAGCAAAAGGATTGAATTCCTTGATGTCATTAAGAAGCGATTCTGCTTGCTAACCAAAGAATACTTAATAGTCTGAATCTAACGAATAACGTGTGCTGTTATAATTGTATAACTATATGAGTTAACCGTTATCCTAATATTATCCATTTCACAGTACCAGTTCTTACCCTGTTTATAGATATTACAATTTTTATCTAAAATTTTATTTTTGCAATATCTAACGATATCCTTTGCATCTATTTTTAGATTCTTTTTTATCCTGTCAATTCCCATTTCCGTGGTATGAACCTTATCTATATTGGATAATAAAATTTCTTTATTCATCTATTTTCTACCCCACTAATTCATATTTATCAATTACTTTTAAAATCAATATTCGCTAACTTTGCCTGTTTAATCAAATCTTTTGTTTGTAATTTATATTGTTTTCCGTCCTTAATCAAATAAGTTCCACATTGTCTGAATTCAAAACTCACATTTTTTCTCATACATTGTTCTCTAATCTCTAAAACCCAAGAATAATCGAGGACTCTAGCATTGCAATCTGATTCTCCACCAACTACTACAAGTTCGATTGTTTCAAGATATTTTTCTATGTCAATACGCTCTAATAATGGTTGTGCTGTAATGCATTTATGCTTTATTGGTAAGTCTTTAAATATGGATAATTTGTAGTCTGCATTTTTTTGATTTTCAATGGTACAACAGACAACTACATTATCATATCCATCTTTCCAATCGTTGGGAATACATTTCATCAATCGCTCAATTCTTTTGGTTAAAAATAGGAAAATACAATCCTGTCTTTCCTTTATCATCTTCCAGCAATCCTCACGCCATTCATCGGCTTCTTCAATTAAAAAATCAGTAGAAAAGCATAAATAAACCATACCTGATTTCATTCTATAATTCCCATTTTTTAATTTTTCTATTGGTTTTTCAAAGTCCTTTGTTTTTATTATTTCATTAGTATTGATATTTCTTTTTAAGTCGCCTTTATGAATATAGCAATGTAAACATCCATCACTACATTTTTTACATCCCCGCCACGGATTCCACATTGCCATATTACTCACTCCTAAAATCTTGACTTTTCATAATTATAAGGAATGCTTGTTCCTACAACCACATCTTCTATCTTTTCTATAATTAACCAATCGTCCATATTCCCTTGATGGTCAAAATCTAACGGATTAATACTTTCTACATGATTAAATTCCACTAAACATAGGCATTTTTTATGCCATCTTTCTTTTTGTTTGTCTGTTAACTGCAATTTGTGATTATTTTCTTCAATCGTTTTTGTTATTTCATCTTCTGCTAATTTAACAAAATTTTGAACATCTGTTACTACTGCTTTTGCACTAATTTTCTTTGTCCCCTTCTCCATAAAATATAGTATCTCATCTTTAAATACTCTACTATGTGGGATTTTTCTTCCTGCTGCTCCTCTTATCACCATTGTTTTACTACCAGCTAAAATCTTATTTAATTCTTTTGATTTATCATCACAATAGACTAAATGTACCATAAATTTACCTCATCTTCTTATTTTTTAAATCGCTATTTATGCAAAACTGTATAATAAAATTATATCATATGAGAAACAAAATCTAAATTAATTTTACGCTTCTTCTTCAAAAATTTTATCTATTCTAACACCATGTAAAATTTCACAATAGTCTATTAATATATACCCACATTTATTCGATATTAAACTAAAATACCTAGTAAGTATTTTTACCTACTAGGTTAATTTTTACAAAAAAATCAGTTTATCGCATCTTTTAAATATAATTGTTTATAATCATGGTTATTTTTTAATAAGTTTTCATGAGTATCCATTGCTTCTACTTTCCCATTTTTTAGTAGAATTATTGAATCTGCATAAGCGATTGTCGAAAGCCTGTGAGCAATAATTATAATTGTTAATTTTTTTGAGAGTCTCCTTATGATTTCCATAATTTCATTTTGTGAGTTATTATCTAAAGAACTTGTAGCTTCATCAAAAATCATAACTTTAACATTTCTACATAGTGCTCGTGCAATACATAATTTTTGTCTTTGCCCTCCTGATAGTTGACATCCACCTTCTCCAATTATGCTATCTAATCCATTAGGTAAACTTTTTATGTATTCTTTTAATAAAACTTTTTCGCATAACTCCATTATCTCCTCATCACTTATTTTACTATTAATCATTTTAAAATTGTCCCTAATCGATAAATTAAATAAATATGGAAATTGATTTACTATTGTTATATTGTTTCTGATAAATTCTTTACTTAAATTCTGGATATCTAGATTGTCGAATTTTATCAATCCTGAATTTTTATCATATAAATGTCCGATAAGACCGGCAATAGAACTTTTTCCACTTCCACTTTCTCCTACTAGTGCTACCGTGCTTTTAGCATTTATATTAAATGAAACATTTTTCAAAACATCTATTCCGTCAATGTAAGATAAACTGACATGTTCAAAGGTAATATTGCCTTTGTAGTGGTTTAAATTTTTTGTTCCGTATTGTTCAATATTCTCCTCATTTGGATAAATTAAAGAAACTAATCTCTTAGCACATACTTCACATTCAGCTAACTTATATCTAAAATCACCAAGCTCATTGGCAAAATTATAAGTATGATCCTTATATAAAAAACAGGTGTAAAATACTGACACGACTAATTTTTGCTCTATAATTAATTTACAACCTAAAATAATAAATAAAAAATTGCTAATATCGATAATTAAATCCGTGAATTTACAAAGAGCTGTACCGATATAGTATTCTTGATTATCTTTCTTTATCAAATCCTTTTGTGCCTCACCAATAAGTTCTAAAATATTATCATCACAATTTAATGTTTTTATATCTTTAATCGCTCGGATTGTTTCTATGATTTGAGAATTTACCACCTCACGTTGACTCTTAACCATTGGCTTTAACTTCGATAGATAGTGAATTCTAATTGTATATATTAAAGAAACGAGCAAAACTGACATAAAAGCAAACAAACCAAGATAGAAATCGAGTACAAAGATATATACTAGATAAGATAATCTTCTAACTATGTTAACAATCTTTTTCGTTAGTGATTTGAATCTTTCTGATATATGGTTGATGTCCGAGGTTAACCTAGTTAATATAACACCACTTCTATTATTATCATAATAATTCATTTTTATATTTAAAGAAGATTCTATGATTTTTTGTTGAATGTCATACCTTACTTTATTCTCTAAATTTTTATAAAAGTAAGTGTTAGCAAACGATAATAAATGATAAATTGATAATATTATTAAATTGATTGTAGCTAATCTAAATACTTCAACGAAGTTTGAGTTCATAATATTTGTGATTATATTAGCAGTTAAGATTGCACTAAAAAATGATATAACTGCTTTAATCATTAACACGAATAAAAAGCCGATGTATAAATAAATATGATTTTTATAAAACTTTAAAATCTTTTTCAAACTATGATTTCTCTTTAATTTAGCCATTCTATCTCATTATCCTCATCAATATAATGTTTACAGGCTTTCATTACCAATGTTAATTTTTTTTCATCATTTTTATTGTCTAAGACACCGCCAATTATTCTTAACATATAGTAAATTAATAGGAATTTAACTTGATTTTGAATTCTAGGAGGAATTACTCCATTATTCATATATTTTAAATAGCCATTTACAAATCCTTTATAACATAAATTTTTATCTTCTAAAAATCCTGTATGAATATTATGCGTAAAGTTGATAATATCATAACTAAATACAAGGGATTCATTATCTGTAAAATAAATTTCATTATCATGATACAATATGTTTCCAAATTTCACATCACCATGAATTAAATCGATTGGTTCCTTCTCAAAAGACTTAATATATTGATTGATATAGTCCGTAACTTCTTTTTTTGACCAGTGTATATAATCAGAATACTCATCTTCCCCATATATTTTTTCGATATTTTTCATTATATTTTGAAGCAGATAATCTCTATCATGATTCTTGGCATTTTTCAAATGATGTCCTTTTAATTTGATTAAATAACTCGCGACGATTTTCCCACTTTCAATGCCATCTTGAAAAGTATTACCAATGCTTTTATCCATCTCATTTAATTCTATAAAATCCGAAAGCAGATAATAATATTTATTTTTTACAATACAACGATTATCTACAATGGGACTAGTAGGAATGCCACATTGATTAAGTAAATTATATGAATCTAATGCTTTTTGATAATGTTCTTGTGACATTTTCATTATTTTAAGGAAATACGTCTTTATTCCATTTTGACATTTAAATGTTAAGTTATTTGGACTATAACTTCCTTTAACAAGAGTTATATCACTTCCTCTTAACAGTTCATTACAATTAATATCTAAAATACTTCTTAATTTTTCATTTATTTTTAATTTATGGTCCGTTATATAGGTTTCATTTACATAGCTTATCAGATTTGAAAGTTTATTATATTCTTCTTTTTTAATATACTTGATACAATGGGTTGCCATATTAAATAAATAGGTATAATTGAAGCAATCTAGGACAAAACTTGGAACACAAAAATTATAAAGCCCATCAAGATAACCACGGGCAAAAACAAGATTTTTTTCATCTTTATCATCATGCCTTGCAAAAGACCATAACATACTTAAGGATAATTCTTTATAACCAGTATGTTCTATATCTGTTGCGATTATTGTCCCATTAGATAATAAATAGTTATTCGGTTTTACATCAGTATGTCCAAAAACTAAATAACTATTTTTTATTAAATGCGTATTTTGGCTTAAGTAAGTAATTATATCATATAAAAATTTCTTATCCTTAAAATTTATTTTATCATCATATTGAATCAATGATTTTAAAATTTTGACCCTCTCATCTACATTAGATAAGTATTCTTTATACATTTCATCAGACACTGGCTTATCGGGATAAATACTTCTTAGTTTCCTATATTGTGTGCCTATTTCAAAACCATACTCGTAGATGAATTTACTATCATACCTATCCAATTCTTCTTTTAAGGTTTTACCTTCAATATATTCTTCAATGATATAATTTAAATCACCATCGTATTTACCACAATCAATTATGGTAGGATGAGATATTCCATTGTTTGTAAGAGTTTCTTCTAAATCTTTGTCTATTTTAAATTTACCAATTTTCAAAAAATATTTTTGATTATCTTTAATAAATGAATATTTGAAAGCACCTGAATAACCTTTATCAATAGGTTCAATACTACTACTTCCATTTAAAAATTCTATCTTGTTTAACTGCATAGCCGAACACCTCAATGCCATTATACTATTCTTTATTATAAATATTTTTATAAAAAAAACGAAAATATTATAAGTTTAACTTATACTTTTTATAATTTCATCAACAAATTCTTTTGCTATATGATTAGAATCTAAATAAAATGCTTCAACAGTTCTTTTCGTTGGCTTGTAGTCTTTTAAATTAAGAATTTTTAATTTCTCATCTTCAATAAGTGTATTTGAACATAATCCTATACCAATTCCTTTTTTTATTAGTTTTAAAATGCTTTCATCATTTCGACATATGATTAATCTTTTAAATGAAACTCTCATCCACGAATTATCATTCTTTCCGGTTCTTTCTTTGATAATCATTGGTAATTTCTCTAAATCTTTAATTGTAGCAATATCGTTAAAATGAAAAAAGTCAGGATTGTAGGCAAAATAATAGTTATTTTCAGTAATTGTCCTTACTACGATTTCTTTTAATACAAATTTTGCGTTGGTTTTATCTATAATTAAATCAATTTCTTCACTTTGTAAATTTTTAACAATGTCATTTTCCTTAATCGAGGGAGCAAATTCAAAATTCACATTATTGTACTTTGTTACCATATTATTCATCATTGGAAAAACATAAGCATTAAGTAGAGATTGTGGTGCAGATATTTTAAACGTTTTTAAGGAAATCGATTGATTGGTTCTTAATGTACTTATAATCGATTCTCGAAAATAACTATCTCCTTTTTTTGCTAATTCGTAAAGCTTTTTTCCTTCATTTGTTAATATAACTCCTCTTGTGTTTCTATTGAATAGCTTTACATTTAAACTTTGCTCTAGGTTTTTCATCGATTGACTTAATGCCGATTGTGAAATTCCTAAAGAATAAGAAGCTCTTAATAAACTTCCGTGTGATGCAACACTAATAAAATATTTAATAGCATCATAACTATAATTACTAACGTTTAATTCCATATTATCACTACTTTCTTATGACACTAAGACATCTGTTTTTATCATCTAGTGCAATTATTAGTGTTCATTATTTAAGTCAATTTGATTAATCCGATAATTTTAAATCGATGTTTTAAATCAGTAATTACCTGTCATAAAATTTAATTATTTTTTCATAGAAATTTCTTTTGGTAATCGTCTTTATTGTGATTCACTCGTTATAATCGATTCGAACTAATTCTATATTTAGGTCTTTACAATCAAGTATATTTTATAAAAAATTGTTATATATTTTATATTTGCATAAGCGAATTATTTCCAAAGTTTTAGCTAACTCACTTGATTAACCTTTTAACACTTCCTTGTCATATTCTAAACGATGGGCGTATTCATTTTTATTTAATGCTCAATCCTACTAATGCTTTAGAAAACATAAACTGTTGAATTATTAATTTCTTTTGATTGTTCAGATTTACTCTCATTTACTAATTTTGTCATCAACTGTTTTATTATTTTCTTCTAACATAACGATTATTTCCCAATTGGTCAGTCACGACTGACTAATTCATTAAACATAATATTTACTCTTATGAGAAAATTTTTTAAGCATAGAATTATGCCGAAAATGTCTGCACTTTTTGTGTTAAGATATTTACTGATATCACTTATATTATAACATTTTTTATTCATTATTTAAACTTATATTTATATTTTCCCACATTAAAAAGGACATTAGGTTTTGATGTAGATAAAAATCAAGAATATGATTCATACTCATTTAAAAGTTTAAGTAAATAAATAAAAAATATGAAAAAGATAAATCTGATGATTATGAACTTTAAGTAGAATTTAAGCAAGATTTAAGTAAGATATATTGTATATTTTCCAATAAAATGATATAATATAAATAACAAAATGAGGTGATTTTAATGGATAAATATATTCCACCATTTGAGATATCAAATGAAATGTTAAAAAAAGTTTCTGATATTATGGAAAAAATCGGTAAATTGGATTCTTTTACTAATTTAGATAAAACACCATATTTAAGAAAACAAACTAAAATCAATTCAGTTCACTCTTCTGTTGCTATTGAAAATAATCCACTTAGTTTAGAACAAGTAAAAGATGTTATCAATGGTAAATTAGTTATTGGTGAACAAAAAGATATTCAAGAAGTTAAAAATGCTTATAAAGCATATGAAATGTTAAAAGATATTAATCCATACTCTATTGATGATTTAAAAAAAGTTCATGGAGTTATGACTTTCTTAGTTGAAGAAGTATCTGGAGAATTTAGAACTTCTTCAGAAGGTGTATTTGATGATAATGGAAATTGTATATTTGTATGTCCACCAGGAGATAGAGTTAATTTATTAATGAATGATTTATTTGAATGGTTAAATGAAAATAAGGATACAATTCATCCTTTAATTTTATCAAGTATATTCCATTATGAATTTGTATTTATTCATCCATTTACAAATGGTAATGGTAGAACAGTTAGATTATGGCAAAATTCAATACTTTATAAATGGAAAGATATTTTTGAATATTTGCCAATTGAATCTAAAATTCATAAATATCAAGATGAATACTATGATTCAATTGCTAAGTGTCATAAAAATGCTAACTCAAATGTATTTATTGAATTTATGTTAAAAATGATAAATGAAACTTTAGATGAAGCAATATCTACTTCTCACCTACCAATTACAAATGAAACAATTAATATAAATAAATTATTAGATGTTATGGCATCTAGTAAACCAATGACAGCAACTGAAATAATGGAAAAATTAGGAATTAAATCTAAAGAAACTTTAAGAGGACAATATCTTGATTCTGCTATTAAACAAGGTTTAGTTAGTTTAACTATTCCTGATAAACCAACAAGTAAAAATCAAATGTATTACAAAAATTAATTTAAGTAAGTATTAAGCAAGAATTAAGTAAGATAACTATTAACGAAATAGTTATCTTTTTTCTTGATAAAAATGATTAAAAAATCTAATGATTATTAAAAATAAATTAAATAATGGTAAAATATAGATGTATGTCGATATTTTACGGATTAATAAAGGAGGTAATAAATTAATGTCCGTAAGACAACTTAAAGAAAATAAAATAACAAAAGATGGAAGAGCTTGGGTGTTTATACAATATAGTAAAGGTTTAGATGGTAAAAGACATCAATATCAATCACAAGCATATATGACTGAAGAAGAAGCTATACAAGCTGAAAAATATATTTAAACAAATATAAAGATGTTGAAATTAATCCTCATATGACATTTAAAGAAGCCTATACTATTTATTATGATTATCAAAAAGATAAAATAAAAGACTCCACTCTAAAAACTTATAGAGATAGAATCAAATATATGGGTTTACTTGATAATGTAGAATTAGTAAATTTAAATTGGGATTTATATCAAAAATGGAGAGCACAAATGAATAAAACTAACCTTTGTGATAGATATAAAACTGATATTCAAAAATTTATTAAGCAAGTCATAAACTTTGCTGAAAAACAATGGGATTTTAATTTAAGAAAATTTTATAATAAATTAGAACCATTTAAAACTCCAGGAGCATTAAAGAAAGATATGGATTTCTATGAACCAGAGGAATTCTTCAAATTTATTTCAGTAGTCGATGATTTAAGATATAAATGTTTCTTTGAATTATTATATTACTGTGGATTACGACGTTCTGAAGCTAGAGGATTACAATGGAAACATATAGATTTCAATAATAAAACTTTAACTGTTTCTCAACAAGTATTAAATCCATCTAATTCAAATGCTAGTACTGAATGGTATATATTTAGTACTAAAACAGAAACATCAAATAGAACAATTCCAATTTCAACTACTCTATTAAATGATTTAGCTGAGTTAAAGAAAACTAATGAGCGATTATCAAAATTTAAACAAACTTGGTTTGTACTTGGTGATGATGCTCCTATGTCTACTGGTAGAATGTATTTCTATAGAGATAAATTTGCTGAAAAAGCTAGAATAAGAAGAATTAGATTACACGACTTCAGACATTCTTGTGCATCAGCATTAATATCAGGTGCAGCTCCAATAACTGCAGTATCTAATTTCTTAGGTCATTCTGAAACTACTGAAACACTAGAAACCTATACTCATATGTTCAAAAAAGATCTTGCAAATGTTCCAAAATTCTTTGACACATTAGAAAAAGACTTTAATGAAAAGTCTTCTGAATAAACTATATTAAATTTATATAAACCATCAATTTGATGGGTAAATGATGGGTAGCGCTCTACCAATTTTATAAAAAAGTCCCGTAAAACAAACAAAAAGTGGAGCCTTTCGGCTCCTTCAGGGGGCAAACTTAAATCACGTACTCTTTTATTTTTATATTAACAAACCCTTTATTTTCAAAGGGTTTCAATTTATAAAAGTTTAAATAAGTTTATAACTTTAAAATGAAAATCTCCTGTTTTGGTGGTTGAATGGGTGGTTAAAAAAGATTTTCTATTATTAATTCAATTTAATAATTTAACTAATATCATTAAAGTAAGATTTTTATCTTTTAGATGATTTAGAATGTGTCCCTAAATTAGACAAACCACTAGTTCCATCTCCAATATGAGCAATTAAATTTTTATAAACTCTCGCTAATTCTGAATTACCACTTTCTAAGTATCTATTTGCTTCAGTTGCTAAATATAATAATAAATTGCTTGGTTCTATACTAATAGGTTCTTTTTCACCTAAATTCATTCCTAATATTGTAAGTATTTGTTTTTGCTCTAAGGTAAATTTATCTTTCCATTTACGAACTCTACCATATAAAGGTTTTTCATCATTATTTTTAGAAATTGGAAGTCGTCCTAAATTAATTAAATCAACAAAAGTTTGATTAACATAATCTTCTTCAGAAAGTTTTTTGGGAAGAACTATACCATATTTTGCTAACTCCTCTAATTGTTCAGAATTTAATAAAGTTTCACCTCTTCGCATCAACTTTTTATATAAACTTGTTTCCTCTGGATTAGATTTCTTTGGTTGATGTCCTAATTGAACTAATTCATTAAAAAATTGTTCTGACTCTTTATTCTTGTCTTTTTGAATTGGTAAAGATATTCCCATTTCCGATAAAACTTTTATTTGGTCTTCTGTTAACCATTCTCTACCATGTCTTTGGAGTCTACCATATAAATTAACTTCTGTTTGATCTTCGCTTGTTCTTTTAGGCTGTTTTCCAAATTTAATCAATTCGTCATATAATTGGTTTCCTCTTTCCTCAGAAGTAATTGCTTTAGGCACATAAATTCCATACTTTGCTAATTCTTCTAATTGTTCTTGAGATAAAAATTTTTCCCCTCTTTGAACTAATCTACTATATAATCTTTGTTCTTCTTCTATATTTTGACTTGGTTGATGTCCTAAAGTCATTAAATCATCAAACAATATTAATCCCAAATCCTCTTGGGATAATTGTTGTGGAATATATATGCCACATTGCCCTAAATTTGCTAATTGTTCTTCTGTTAACCACTCTCTACCATGATTAATTAAAGCAGTATATAAAGATGATTCGTATTTAGAAGTATTTCTATTTGGTTGATGTCCTAATTTTAATAAATCATCATATAATTTCTTTGCTCTAGATTGTTCTATGGTTTCCTTTGTTATGCATTTAGATAATGAATTTAATAAGTCAATCATAGATGACATTTCGTCAACTATGGTAAAAGCATCTAATTCAATATCTTTATATCCATCTAAAGCAGGATTTTTATTACCATCTGCAATATTACGTTTAACTTTTTTGTAGAATTCTTTTATATCACTAATGCAATTACTATTATTAACAATATCAAAAATTAAGGGTTTTACATTATGTCCAACTGATAAAGCACGCCCTAATTGTTGAAGATAAATAATTGGTGATACTGTTGGCCTTAACATTATAGCCCCATCTATATCATTTACATGCAATCCTTCATTTAACATATTTACACAAAATAATAATTTTAAATGACTACTATTATTTTGCTCAAAATTATCTACTGCTAATTTATTCATAGAATCATTATTTACAGAATATACACTATAAATGTCAATATCAGTGTTTACATCCTTAAACCATTCTCTAGATTCAGCAATCATTCTATTCATATGCTCTAAATCCTTACAAAATACTATAAACTTACCATTTTGTTTAGAAATATGTTTAGAGAATACTTCCCTTAAACCTGCTGATTTTTCCAAAATCCTTTTAGCTCTATTAAATTGTTCTTCTAATAAAAGTCTATCTTTTTCATAAACTAATTTATTAATTTTATTTTGTATTTCTTGTATATTTTGTTCAAAAGAATAGATAGCATTTATGTACGTTGGTAAAGGTAATATCCCTTTAGAAACTGCTTCTACTAAAGAAATTTCGGAAGCAATATTATTATCAAATAATTCTTCTGCCATATTTCTATTATCATCTAAATATCTTATAGGTGTTGCTGATACCCCTAATACTTTTGCATTGTTATTATTATCTAATAAACGATTTATATTTTTACCCCATTCAGGTGCACCACATCTATGGAATTCATCTAATACTATATAATCTGCTTTATGATTATTTGCATAATCTTCACTAACATTAGAGTATAATTCAAATGATAGATTAGGGAAATCATCTAAAGTCATCCTACAATTATATATATGTCTTATTATTTGATCTATAATTGGTTTTTGCGATGTTAGAAAAAGACATTTTTTATCTCTGTTTTCATATAACCATTTTATTGCTATAAATGATTTTCCACTTCCTGTTGGATGAATTACGCATGTTCTATTACTTGTCTTTAATCTTTCTTCTATTTGGTTATATGCATATAAATTATGTTTATATAATACTATACTCATTCTCTTTCACCACTAATTTTTCTTTCCCAAACTTTTCTAACAACTTTTATAGATAAAGTTGATAACGTGAAACCAATTACAGGAACTAATGAACTTAATAGAATATTATTATATTTCTTTATTAAATATGAATATATAATCACTACTATATAAGTTAGTATCATTATACAAATTCTTCTTGTCCAACTTGTTTCCCATGCCTTATCTTTTTCTACAATTTTATTTCTTTTTTCTATTTTTTCAATTCTATTTTTTAGTTCTTCCATATTATCACATCCTCATTATGACATTAATGACATTTATTTTTACTATACCTCTAGCAAAGTTTAATGTCATAATGTCATTTAATTATTATTCATTATCTTCTAAAAAGTAATTAACCATTTTTTCATAATTATCTTGACTATTTAAACAAGTATCAATTAAATAACCTTTCTCATTATTAGTTTGATATTCCTTAATACCTCTTATATAAAAATCTTTATTTCTATCTTCAATAAAGAAAGGCATTATATCATTGTATAAACATTCTCTAAACATTATCATTCTTCCAACACGGCCATTTCCATCTTGAAAAGGATGAATTTTCTCAAATCTAACATGAAATTCTATTATATCTTCTACTGTTTTTTTATCTATTTTATCATACCACTCTAATAAATCTTTCATATCACTTGCTACATTACTTGGTAAAGATGTTGTAATATTACCAACAAAGTTTTTCTTCTTTTTATATTCTCCTACATTAAACCATTCTTTTTCACTATCTGTTAGAGTTCCATCTTTCAATATGAAATGAAATTTTTTTATCATATCTTCAGACAATTTGTCATCAATAGTATCTAACATATATTTAAATAAAGTAAAATGATTTTTTGTTTCAGTAGCATCTTTTAAAACAATAACTTTATCTCCACTTGTTAAAATTGTTCCTGTATCATAGATACTTGCAGTTTCATCAGGTGTTATTGTAGAACCTTCAATATGATTGGTATTATATGCAAAATCAAGTTGTGTTTTATGATATAAACTACCTGATAAACCAATATTTTTTTGTTCTATTAATGCTTTCTTTATTTTACTTATTTCCATTTTTCTTGCCTCCTTTTAAAATTAATTCTACTTCCTTTGAAGTTCTATCAACAATTACTAATGATAAAAAGTTCCAAATAAATGACATACTGAATAATCCTAAAATTGTTCCAAATTGATACATAAAATCTTTAATCCAAATATCAGCAATTACACAAATACATATAACAAAATAATACGCTACTACCATAAAGAATATAAATTCAGACGATTTTCTAGTTAAATTTTTATCATAACTGTTATCAATTTTTCTATTTCCTGTTTTTCCTTCTCTAGACCACTTTGTAATAAACATTAAATATCCAAGCATATTTAATCCTAACGATACCCAAAAGAAATTTATACTATTATTTACATTAAAACAAACTAAAATAAATGAAACAACTAATAATATTAAACTAACAACTTGAATCTTATTTAATCTCTTTAAACTATTTACCATTTCTAAACTCCTCAATAGCATTACTATTTAATAGTTTCATAATTTCTTCGTTTGTTTCATTTTGATATTCAAGATCCTCTATTGTTTCTAATAATACATTTTTCTTTTCTTCATCTGCATCAAGAGATGCTTTTTTTAATGACTCAATTACCAACTTATTATTGGCGGTAGAACTTTCTATACTATCCATTGCTTCCTTTAACTCCTTACCTCTTAATTTAGAGTAGTGTTCAAGTAAATATGGATTAAGTGGACTAACCTGTGCTCCTAATCCAGAAGCATACATTAAATCATTATAATTAACACCAATATACTTACTTATCTTTCTAAGTAATCTAGGATTAGGTACTTCACGTTCTCCTGATTCTATTCTTGATATATCAGAAGAACTTATATTTGCAAGTTCTGCTAGTTGACGCATTGACAAATTATTTTCTTCTCTACCTTGTTGAATTAACTCTCCAACTTTAGTTTTAGCCATGCTTTCACGTCCTTTCTGAATTGATTATAACATATATATTGCTTTTTTGCAACATTTCTAATTTATTTTTGCAAAAAAGGTTGACTTTTGAATTTATGATGCTATAATGATGTTAAATTGCAACAAAAAAAGCAATTTGAAACAAAAATGAAATGAGGTGAATAAATGAAGACATAAAAAATTTAAAAAAGTTCTTTGAAAATTAAAGAGAGTTAGAAATCGCCGATATGCTGACTCGTTAAATAAGTACAAGGCAATCCCCTATTGGTACGGGAGTTCTAGTTTAACTAAAAACTAAAATTAAAAATAGAAATGGAGGTCGAGATATGGAAGCACAAGAAACACTAAATTTAATATCTAAACAATGGTGTACACTTGAAGATTTAATGGCTTTAGGAGAATTTGGTAGAAACTCTGCTTTAAAGGTTAAAAGAGAGATTAAAAACAAATTAATTAATCAAGGATACAAAATTCCAAGTCATGTTATACCAATGAAAGAAGTTGTAGACTATTTAAATATTAATATTAATTATTTAGAATCTAGAGTTGGATTTAAGTCAAGTTTTTAGACACATTTTTATGGACAAATATAAAGTTATATTTAAATTTATTCCAATTTCCTTTTGAACAATAGGAACCCAGAAGCAAGTTCTTAATTTTAATTGTAATATTCTCTTTAAGAATATTACATTAAGTATGACGAACTAGTTCTGCCTATTGTCAAAAGTTTTCTCGGCATAAAATTAAATATTAAGTTAATGCTAAACTATTTAGGTATTTTTTATATTTTTCGTTTGGTGTTACATAGTTTAATGTGCTATGTAATCTTTGATTGTTATACCAGCTTTCAATAAACTCAAATAGGATTTTCGAGAATATATCTATAAACATGTCCTCGCAATTATGATCTTTCATAATATCTACATATTCATCCCATTTCTCAGGATCTTTCTTAGGTCGACCTTTGCGAATAAAATTGAGAATCTCTACAGCTAGATTCTTATCAATAGAATGATCTAACAGATACTCAAGTATATCTTCACGAGTAGCTATAAGATTACCAAGAGTTATTTTTCCCTCAGCTACTAAAACATCTTGATTATAGTTCCAGACATCAGTACCATGTCCTATGCTTTTTACTTTGATATAGTCCCTAATGGTCTTAGGTTGCAATATCTCCGCAATTTCTTTCTCAAATTCATTAGTAAGTACATTACCCAAGCCCTTTTCTTCATAATCACTTATAGGTTGCTTCTCATCAATCCTAATAGTTAAAAACTCATCTCTGTACTTTCTATAATCATCAGCTGTCTCGAGTATTAAATCTTCATTTAATCTAAGTGAAACATCTTTAAGAACAGGACAATCTTTACTATCCTTATATCCCATAAATGGAATTAGCAAATAGTGGTTATCTTCAAAAGCATTTACTTCTTCTATATCTTCTTGCTCATGAGTTCCATAAACAAATCTAACTTTATCACAATAATTACTTCCTACATATGATAAAAAATCAAGTGGAATAGCATGAATTAAATCCACGCAAATATTGCTGTCATTAAATAATTCATATGGTAAATTATACTTTATAGGATCTACATCAGTTATACCTAATACATACAATAACAACAAATTATTAATTGTCCCCCTAAAGTGATAAGAAATAGGTAAGCGAGATCTATATTCCTCATATTTGTAAAATATCTCAATAAGGAATAACAAGCCCTTATCGTATAGTCAATCAAGTTCTTTATTACATCTTCTAAATAAATCTAAGTTCTTATATTTAAGAAAGAATTTTTCCTTAAGTTCATCAAACAAATATATCTTTGCATTCATATTTAAATGTTCATACTTCTCTAGCATACATTATCCTCCTTAGTCTTTGTTTTTACCTTTTATATAATCCAGCGTCCATGTAAATAATCCTCTACATTGATATCAGAAACATTAACAGTTGGAGAATATAAAAATAATGAATAAACCTTATCGCCTTTAACAACGATAATATCATCAGAATCACCAATTAAACCTATATCGTCTACATCAACGAAGCGGGAATAATCAATTGCACCAAAATTAAAATCTCCATAATACTTAACTGTCTTTTCATGTGTTAAAGCAGCAATACCAAACTCAGTAAAAACAATCTTCTTATAATGGTAGTTGTTATCGTTTATAAAGTCATGCCCACATCTTCCTTTTTCAGTTAAACAGGTAATAGTCTTTTCAGCACCAATAGCACATATAGTGCGGATATCAATAAGAGTAATATATTTAACATCATCCAGTATCTTCTTACCATTTATAAAAGCAGTGCCATCTTTTAATAATACGACAACCTCTTGATAGCAAGAGATCATTATATCCTCAACCATATCAACAGGAATGTCATTAAGATAATTCGTATACTTTGCTATTACATTATATTGTTCCTCAAGATCCATACAACTATGGAACTCATCCATATCTATACCGAAGGTGGTATGATTATAATTTTGTAATGCGTAAATACAGAACACTTTGTCTCCGCTAATTTCATTTCGAAAAGGTAAGTCCTGGTACTCATCAAGTGAATCATCTATCATAGAAACATTTCCAGCAATTCGATACTTTAACCCAAACCTAATATTTTGTACTAGTGTTTGGAAATCTGCATCTCTATTGCCAACTAATAGAGCAGGTAACTCTCCACTAGAATCAAAAATATTCAAAAGAACAAACATAGCATCATCTAATTCATAAACCTTTTTAGATACCACATTAACATCAAGAGTAACATTCTTAACTCTTCCTAGACCATTTATTTTTGATATAAATGCATCATAAGGAATAGTTGTCTCTATCTTCCTAAAATTAATCTTCTTAGTCACATAATAACCTCCTAACTATATTTCATTATACAAATTATACCATAAATAATTATTATTACAGCCATACAATTGGTAAAAGAAGCAACTAGTTAAGTGCTTCTTTCTCATTAATTAGACTTATATTAATACATCTTTAATCCTTAAGACAAGCCTGATCAGTTTCAGATTGTTCAGAACATTTTGGTAGATCATCCTTTGGATCATGTTTACTAAGAACTTCTCGTTTATATCTTGTACGTTCCCAAGCTGTATTATCTACACAAGTCTTTGTATCTGAATCATAACTAAAACCACGTTCACAATCATTAAGATGATTATATAACTCTCTATCCTTTGGATTCATCCCAGGATAACCATGTGAACGATACCATTTATTCTGAGTATCAAAGTCCATCTGACAAGCTCCCACAGGTAAACCATCAATACCATAAGTTGCATCATAATCTACTAAAGCAGTACCATCACCATTATCTTTAGTTATATCCATATTTGGATTTCATATATAACCCTCTGGGCACTCCTGTGGCTCGTAAAGGTGCTCATCCTGACATATACCATAGTAGTTCAAGAAGAAACCAACAGGACACCCATCTTCGTTCAATTCGGGCTCTTGTTCTATGACCTCCGCCTCTTGCTCGTCTTGTTTAACTTCTTCTTTAATATCTTTATTTGGCTTTGGTTCATCTTTGACGTTCAATAAGATAACAGGGGTAGCAACAGCACCACTAATCACTACAACACTAACAATAATAGTTGCCGCAATATGTTGCTGAACCCAACCTAATATAATCTTAAACATAACCATCACACTTCTTTCTTATTCTAAATCACATGGACCATTACCAGTCAAACAATTATTAATCATTTCTACTTCTTTACAATCTTTAATTACTCGCTCAGGTGTATATCTTTTAATCTTATTAGCATCATTAGGATTTAAAAGATTAAAGTCTTTCAAATCAACGTATTCATATGTACCGGCAAGTAAACATTCCTCATAAGAAGAACTTGAATTCTGATGTCCAATTTTTCTCGATAAAACATTAGCTAATATCTCTTTATCTTCTATTTTAATACTACCTGTAGCAACATATTCATTATAATTGATGGAAATATATTCAGTATCATCTTTCTTTGTGTGTTTTATTCTAAATTTATCAAGTGTATTGAAAAACTTATTGATTTGATTTTCCAATCCTACGTAATCTAAAACTAGTTGTTTTTCATCAAAAATATTCGATATAAATTTCTCAGTAAAATAACATTCTAATTCTTCATTATTCATACTACAAGAATATACATCACCATAGTCACCATCTGCTTTTAACTTATCCCATAGGGTAGTGTAATAACCCTCATTATTACTATTTTTTATACTCTCATTGTTCTTCAAATCAGCTAGCAATACCTCTTTATCTGCTACTGAAATATACTCAACAATAACATAATCCTTTTTCTCAATATATACATTTCCAGTTGCTCTAACTTTAACTCCATTAGAAGTATCAAAACCTTTTGACTTAGCTAAATCATATAAATAATCAATACTATCATCAATATTTTTACCTGCAATTTTGATTTCATTATAAATGGAAACACAGTCATCATTAAGGCATGCCACATCTTCTACAGTACCATCTTTAATAGTTAGAACAAGAAAAGGGTTAATCTCAATAAAAACATAATCTACCTTATCTTTTTGTATCTCATTAACTTCCTCAGTCATCTTCTGACTTCTAGTTTGATATAACTTCTGCTTAATAAAGCTATAGCTAAAGAATAGTATTATAACAATTATAATCACTAAAAGAACCTTTAATACAATATGCTTATTTTTCTTCTTTATAGGTTTAACAATATCCTGATCTACATCAATTTTTTTAATTTGTTTCTTACTCATAATTTATCACCCCTTTAATAATTCTTGTAACTTATTTAGTAGTAAAGCTCTACTAGCTTTGCAAACACCAATATCTAACACTAAGCCATCACAAAATTCGACAAAATTTCCCGTTTCATAATGTGATGAACAATGTGTTTTAAATTCTTCTACATCGCGCAAAAGTAGTAGCAACTCCTCAGGTAATTCATCATTGTACTTAGATAAAATTTTATCTCTAAGAGCTTCAAACACTGGCTTAGTTGTATCAACTTTAACTTCTTCTTTTAATACAAGAAAACCATAATCAGTAACACCATCTTCTATTAGTTCCACATATTGTTTATGTTCATACAAAAGGTTATAAAGTTCTTGAATAGCAACATTATAATTAATATTGTATACTTCAATTCCTGCCAATTGATAATCATGAAAACAATCTTTAACTAACTCATCAGCTATATCCATATTTTTTATTCGAAGAGCCGTAGCAATAGGTTTATAACTAGGGTAGTTTAGCATGCAATTGAAACCATGATATGGAGTGCGAACATGCTGACTCATCCTTTCCTTAAAATTGTCAGTTACACCTATCTTACAAAGATTCTTTGTACCACCCATTATACACGGATATACATAGATAAACCCCTCACCATTAGAAATTTTACTCATAAAAACACCACCTCATCAAGAATATTATATCACAAAATAGTATGTTAACAATAGACCTTTTATAATAATTTTTATTGATAAAATTAAATGAGGTGGAACAAATGGATAAAATCGATGAGAACTACGCATACATTTTGTTAGCAAGAAACCTAAAGAAATATCGAAAAGAAGCTGGACTTACCCAAGAACAACTTTCCATAAAAAGTAGATATGCTCTAAGTTTCATAAAAAATCTTGAATCTAAATCAGTACATCAAACATGTAGCATTGGTACTGCCTATGGATTTGCAAAGGCATTGAACGTACCATTGTCTAAACTCTTTGAAGAAACAGAAGATGTAGAAAAACAATGAATTGATAACATATAAATAGGACCAGTTGCAATAACTGATCCTATTTTCGTGTTGGTATCTCTTCAATCTCTAAATGAGTATCACTTGTTAATAAAAGGTTGTACTTATCTTTCAAAATTGCTTTAAGTCTCTCGATATCTTCAGTAGAACCAAATTTAATATCACATACACTATCAATTGCGGCGTTGAAAACACCACTTAGGGTTCCCTCAAATAAAGCATCCATCTGGTAACCCTTAGCAACATAGAAAGCCATCCAATCATAAATAAAATTATCTCTTAAATACTCATCAAGTGCATTACCAAAAGGTATACTTATTTTGTCATAATCTTCTTCGCTAATATCAAAATCAGATCGAATCATAATTTCCTCACTTCCTCAAAGTCTAAAGGATCCTCGTTTATTACTCTTAACTTATACCTATTATACAATATTTTAATAACCTTTTCTTTAAGAGTTGCATAATCCTTACACTCAAAATTTAACATATCTAGTGCTGAACCGATAAAAATATCCAAAGGTGCTTGCCATAGTGCATTTCGCCTATAACCAGTTACAATGAAAAAACATACAAAACTTGGTGCTATCTTCTTTTCCAAATGCTCAGTACATACTTCAAAAAATGGTTCTACAATTGTAGCATGTTCTTCTGGTGCTATATCTTCGCCATCTTCAAATCTAAACAAAATTCATTCCTCCATACCATTACAAATAACATTATATAATCTAACTAAAATACTTCAAGTATTTCTTCTTATAGTAGTAACTCTTAATCATCTTGTCATAATCAGCAATACATGAATCAATGTACTTCTTCTTAAAATCATCAACAGATTTCTTTCGCCTAGTCATATCCATATCAGAATATTTTTCTAAACGACAATCCATCTTCTCGAACAACCTCATTACATGTCCTTGACCTCTTTGACAGAATACTATATCCGACATCAGAACTAATATCTTCCTACTTTCTTCTAAACTGTACTCATCAACATTCCTCAATGAAACTTGTATATCATCTAGAACATCTTTAATAGAAGCAACATATTTAACATTACTAATAAAACTACTAATAATCAGCTTGTTAAGTAGTTCCCAAAAAGTAGCATCATCTAACTTATAATAAAAACCTCTTAATTTACTACTTTTATAACTTAACAGGTTAGTCAGTTCTAACTCGCTACACTCCACAACATAATCTATACAGGAAGATAAAGGTGCAATATTATAGAAGTATAACTTCATAAACCTTATAAACTCATGTAGAATGTTTAAAAATTGCCTAGCAGACACACTTCCATCTTCAGCTTGTATATTGAAATAAAAAGTTCGTTCATCAATCCTAGAAATTGCTTCACTTAATCTCTTACGACGAATCAGATCATACAGCATCATGTCATAATCATAACTCTGGTTCAGTAGCATATACTTCAGCAACTCAACCTTAGTCTCAGTTTTCACTTAATCACCACCATCCGCTTGTTTATATACCATACTAAGAACAATTTGTAAGCACCTTTCTTGCAAAATAAAAGATACTTGCTAGTATCATCCATAATCATCATCCGACCAATCCAACCAACCCATATCAACTCTTCCAGTAAGTCTCTTCAAGTCCCATATTATTGATGACCGAAAATAAGCATACCTATTTCGAACAGGGTGCCCATCCTAATCAAGAAATTTGTTCGACTTTATCCTCGCTATTACATAACTTGCCGAAATAAGGACAATCTTAAAATCATATTGTTGTTGTATAATTAATTCTTCAAACAGAGCATCATACATAAAAGTTTCGATATCATCTTCGTTAATAAACTTCCTCTTAATCAATAAATTTGAAGTAATATAATTGTGCTTAGGAAGTTGGATTTTATCATATATCAATTTATCATTTTCTATTGTTTCTTCTTTCATATTTCTAACTCCTTAATTGTTGTTAATTTAACAATAAATCAAACTATAAATCAATAGAGTTAGAACATATTTCTAAATTATTAATTCTTCTAAAACAGAATAAATTATTAACTAAAAACAACCCATAATTAGGTTGTTATTTATAAATAAATATATCTCTTAATAATACAATTCATTGTTCTTAGTTAGAATTAAATTAATTAGTGAATCATTATAAACATCAATATCTAAATATTGTATCAAACTATGGGGATCTAGTACCTCAAGTGGAACATCGCTATCTATATCCCCATGAATAATAGCATATTCCATCATTAAAGTAAGCTCAGCCAATTCATCAATGTTGCCTTTAACATTATCAGCATCATAAATAATTTTCCAAATCTTCGTATAAAGCTCACGATTGTAAAGCGTAAATACTTCCTTTCTATCCTTAAAGCGGATAACGTTACCTGTTGTTGAATCATTTGGAACACTTAAATTAAGTCTAACTAAAGATTCCAACTCTTGTAACGCATCTTTCTTTAAAATAAAAAGTTTCTGCTTACCAACACTATACCTAACTTCACCATCAGTAAAAACAGTTACTGCATGTTTACCTTTAATTCTCAATAACCAGTCTTTATTCTTCATTAGAACGCTCCTGTTCATCAGTAGTCTCAGATTTTTCATACTCGTTAATCAAATTATTAATAGTTTCCATAGCGTTTGTCTTCAAAATAGATAACTTATCTCGTTTGTTGTTAGAAACCCTATCATCTTCATTTAGATTTAATTCTTCTTTAACATTATCTGCACACTTATTATTAATTTTCAGCACCCATTTTCTATCTTTCATCTAAACGCCTCTTTCATAAACCCGTTATTGGCCATTTCTAGCCACTTTGTGAGATGTTTCTAAAAGGTGTAATCCAAATACTCAGCGTCCCAAGTATTCAAAGGATTTAGCACCCTTTAGAACAAATCATTAAAATAAATTTTCTCTCATATAACCTGGATACTATTTGTATTCCAAAAGAGTTAGTTAATGATTTAAAAGAATTAAAACAAAGTGCTATGAGTTATACTAATTTTCAAGAAAGTTGGTTTATATTTGGAAATTCTACCCCTCTTGGAGATGATGTCATTAGAAGAAGAAAAAACAATAAATGTAAAGAAGCAGGTGTTAAAGTTATTAGAATACACGATTTTAGGCACTCATGTGCTTCCCTACTAATCAATAATGGTACTGACATAACGCTTGTTGCTAAATATTTAGGACACTCTAAAATTGATGAAACATTAAATACCTACTCTCATATGTTTAAAAATAAACTAGACAATATCATTGGTCTTATTGACAAATTAAATGATACGAGAGAAAAAAATATTGAGTGCGATAAATCAAATGATTATAAAGATAATAAAGATGACTTTGAAATGAGTTTATAATAGAAATAAGGAATTTGGATATATGCCAAGTTCCTTATTTTTTTATGTTTAAAATTTGAAAAATGCCTAAAATTGTTACATAACTGTTACATAAAGGCATATTTCAAAAATATGAAATGCTACAAACCCTTATAAATAAAGGGCAAAAAAAGTGGAGCACATTGTATCGTGCTCCTTCAGGGGGCTAAAATTTATTGCGTATAAAATTAATTATTGCTAATTAGTTCCTTATATTTTAAGCAATTTTAAATCATTTTAGATTAATAAAAATTAAAATATATTACTTAATTTTATAGTTTGAGTACCTATTTGGGTACCTAAAATAGATAATACTACTCTTATATTCTTCCAAAAATTGAAAGGAAAAATATTATGGAAATAACTTATACTAAATGTGGTGATTATTTATTACCAAATCTTACTTTAAAACAAAGAAAATATGAAAATTTAAATAAATATGGATTAATGAGATTATACTATCTAAAAAAGAATAAATCTGCCCTATATCAACAATTATTAATGCAAAATAAATTATTTGATCATCTTTTTTCAGTCAGTATTGAAGCAAAAGAAAAAGTTAATTATCTAATTAACGAACTTGTCAGACTAGATGACTCTATTACTGAAGAATTGAAAGCAACTAATCAAATGTTATGGGTACAAAAAATGAATAACTATAAAAATACTGCTGAAGAAATAATTTTAAAAGAACTTATCTATGGAGATACTGTATGATAAAAGGTAAAGAAGATATAATTGATAAAGAATTTGAAGAGGTACTTTTACCTTTTTATGACAACTACAATGAATATATGATTAATTATGTTATTCCAGATACCATAGCATTTTATCTAGCAAATGGATATAGTAGAGATTGTCTATCCGATTGTCCTTTATATAATCATATTAATTCTGCGATTGATATATTTAATGTTAATTGTGATATTAATAGTCTAATTCCAAAGATAAAGAAAATTTTAAAAATAAAATTTAATCTAAAAATAGTTAATGATAATCCATTAAAAATTGAAAAATATATGTAAAAAAATAAGCACTTTCTAAATAATAGATTGTGCTTATTTTTATATCTGTATTGTCCTAGCTAGCCAGCACTGAAAACCTACGCCCTCAAGGTTTTCTATTATGGGAAACCTATACCCTTTATTTAAATTTTTCTATTTTTATTTTCCTCTTGAAATTTCCCATTGCATTAGAGCCATATCTTCTAAGCAATCATCACAAATTCCTGTAATTCCAAACTTTCCACATCTCTCGCAGTTATCTATATCATCAATACATGATTCTTCATTACACATAAAACATATTGCTTTATCATTTTCATAATCTATTAGCATTACATCATTACAAAATGGACATTCGATTTCTTCAATTTGAAGTGCTCCTTGGCTAATTTCTCTATAAGATGGTTGATTTTTTTCAATATACTTTTTTCTTTCATATGTTGTATCAGAATAATTAATTCCACATAGGTAGCACTCACATTCAATATGATTTACTTTAACACATTTTTTATGACATTTAGGGCAGGTTTTAAAATCTATGTCTGGATATTTATTATGAATTTCTTTCTCTGTTTGATTTAAATAATTATTCAAATTAAGTATTCTTTTTTTAATATCTAAATATACATTTGTTTCATCGTTAGTAAACCTTTTTTCAAAATTTTCAGGATTTCTATCCACAAATTTTATAATAACAGTGACTTTCTAAGCTTTTACAAGTGTTTTTTGTGAATTTCTTGAAAAATTGTAATTTAAACTAAAAATTAGTATTATGGTGTTAGTATAGAAATATAGACACAAAAAACTTTAGTAATGGTATACTAAGT
>CAJUNG010000023.1 GCA_910587725.1 uncultured Bacilli bacterium | reverse complement strand
CTTTTTTCTTCATATCCCCCTTCTTCCTATGTCTAATCTATTGACATAACTCCCAAAAAAAGAACCACACCTCGTGTGATTCTCTATCTAAGTTAAACAAAAACTATTTAACTTCAACAGTAGCTCCAGCTTCTTCAAGCTTAGCTTTAATATCATTTGCTTCATCTTTAGAAATGTTTTCTTTAACAACACCGTTGTTATCAACGATATCTTTACTTTCTTTTAATCCAAGACCAGTAATTTCACGAACTACTTTGATTACGTTAACTTTACCAGCTCCTGCATCAGTAAGAGTTACAGTAACCATAGCGTTACCTTCATCAGCAGCAACTCCACCAGCTACTGGTGCAGCAACAGCAACAGCACTTGGGTCAACTCCAAACTCCTCTTTCATTGCATCTACTAATTCTTTGATTTCAAGTAGACTCATTTCTTTTAAACTTTCGATAAAGCTTTCTTTTGTTAATTTAGCCATTTTCATTTCCTCCTTTAATTTTCAAATATTAATTTTCTTCTTTTTGTTTTGCATATAAATCTAAGCAGATAGACAAATCTTTTGGTATAGCAATCATTGCCCCAGCAAGCATTGTAAGTAGACCATCGCGTGATGGAATTTTTGCAAGTTCTGCTAATGCGTTTGAATCTGATACTTCACCATCTACAACTCCCACTTTCATTACAAGAGCAGGATGATTTTTAGCAAAGTCAGATAACACTTTAATTGGCGCAATTGCATCACTTCCGTAAGCAAGGGCACTAGGACCTTCTAAACTTTCATCAACGTGAATATCAAGTTCATTAAATGCTCTTTTCATCAAAGTATTTTTAAACACTTTGTAATCAGAATCGGTTTCTCTAAGAGCACGTCTTAATTCTTTACTTTCGTTATCTGTAAGTCCACGATAATCAAAAAGTACGATAGTTGATGCATTATTTGTAGTCGTTTTAATTTCTTCTACAACTTTTGCTTTTGCCTCTAACACTTTTGCGTTCGCCATAAAACACCTCCTATTTTTATTTTTATTAAAGGTGCCCAAAAAAGTCCCTGAAAATTTCAAGGACTTTTTACTCTAAAAGTAATATCTAGTCCTCGGTAGGAATTACAAACCACCTACTGTCTTTGGCACCGATAAATCGAATATATTATATATGAATATGAATTATTTGTCAAATGAATTTACTTGTACTTTAATTCCAGGCCCCATCGTAGTAGCAATACTGATATTTTTTACGTAATCACCTTTAACAGTTGCCGGTTTTACTTTAAGAATTGTTCCTACAAAAGCATCTAAGTTTTCTTTTAATTGTTCTTCAGTAAAACTTACTTTACCAATGATACCATGAACATTTCCAAAAGAATCTGTTCGATAAGTAACACGTCCTGCTTTTACTTCGTTTACTGCTTTTTCAACATCTACAGTAACTGTTCCTGTCTTAGGGTTTGGCATTAATCCTTTTGGACCTAAAACTTTTCCTAATTTACCAAGAAGTGGCATCATATCAGGAGTAGCAATCATAACATCAAAATCAAACCAATTTTCTTTTTCGATTTTTTCTAAAATATCGGTATCTCCTACATAATCAGCTCCAGCATTTTTAGCTTTTGTCGCATTCTCTCCTCGAGCAACAACTAAAACTCTTTTGGTTTTTCCTGTTCCATGAGGAAGAACGATAGCTCCTCTTAACTGTTGGTCTGCTTTCTTCGTATCTAAGTTTAATCTTAAAGCAACTTCGACAGAAGAATCAAACTTACTAACAGAAGTTTCTTTAACAAGTTTTACCGCTTCTTCTTTAGAATAAATTTTACCTTTTTCAATCTTTTCTAAAGCACTAGCATATTTCTTGCTTCTTTTTTTCATTTTCTAACCTCCTTATGTGGTATTGGGCTTTTTAAAGTTTCCCAGGCGGAAGACGGATATTCCTAAATTTGAATCTTTTTCCTCCCACATAGGTATGACCCTATATGTTATTTTTTATTCTACGACTTCAATTCCCATATTAACAGCAGTACCTTCGATTATTTTAACCGCATCTTCTACTGTATAAGCATTTAAATCTGGTAATTTAGTCTCTGCAATTTCTGTAACTTGTGCTCTGGTAATCTTTCCCACAAATTCTTTCTTTCCTTTGGTAGATCCTTTTTGCACTTTTGCCGCTTTCTTAATTAAGAATGCAGCTGGTGGAGTCTTAATTACAAAGTCGAATGTTCTATCATCATAAATAGAAATTTCAACTGGTAAAATATCTCCCATTTTATCTCTTGTTGCATCATTATATTTTGTACAGAATTCTTGTAAATTAATTCCTGCAGGTCCAAGCACTGTTCCAACTGGTGGAGCAGGTGTTGCTTTACCAGCAGCAATTTGTAACTTTACTTTTTTTACAACTTCTTTTGCCACGAAAAACACCTCCTATAATTTTTTACCTTCGTTTTCGCGAGTGGTCCTAATAGCTTTTTTTCCGTCTTTTTTGCTTTTCACTTTTTAAACCTAAGCTTCCCACTTGTTTTGTCTATATAAATCAATATAGCACATAAATAATATCATTAAATGTTTAAAATTGCAAGAGAAAATGTGTGTTTTTATCTCTTTTTCCGAATTTACATTGCCTTTTTATCTGGAGTTTCATTTTTAATGGACCTTCTTGGTGGTGTTAACTGACCTGAAGAAATAAGAAAATCCAATTGATGATTTGCCAACTCATCATATTTATATTTTAATACAACACGATATTGTTCTTTAGAAATAAAAGGAATCTGAGAAGCATTTCTCAAAAAATATTGAAAAAATTGTGCCTTATCTCCTCCTAGCATCCGATAAACTTCGCACATTTCATCATCATAGGGAGGAAGTAAACTAGACAATACTTGTCCACCTTTAGATTTAGGAAGAATAGTCAGAAATCTAGATAATTTTTCTTCTTCTAAAAAGTCATCATCTTCCATATAGTGATAAGCTATTTTCTTGAATTGAATATATTCATCTTCAGGAGAAGAAACAGATGCACTTGTTTCATCTTTTTGAACTAGCTCTACCACAGGAGCTTCTTTAGCAGAGGATGAAGCATTTTGCTCAAGTCTTTCCGCTTCAAGTTTTTTTGCTTCCTTAGATTTATATGACTTGTCCAAAAATAGGTTTAAACTTTCTGTATTCCCTGGAGGATTCAATTTTCCACTACGAATTAATTCTTCTAAATGAAATACTGAAATTTCTGCCAATTTCATCTGAACTGCTTTTTTGTATTTATTTTGATATTGTTCTAAAACTGCCTGTTCTCCTTTTTCCAAATAAAGTTGACAAAACTCTCTATCAAAAGGAAAAAGAATAGTAAAAGAGTATAAGTCTCTTTCAATAGATGATGAAAATTCTCCAGATACAAGTTGTCTTTGTAACTCTTTTTCAAAGTTTTTCAGCGATGAATGTTGTTGAAGAAATTCATATGCTTTTTCTTTAATCAAAATATATCGACGGCTATCCATAGAGGAAATAAATTTAGCTTCCATTATTTCAATACCTCAATATCTGTAAGTGTTGCTTCTACAGATGTTTCTTGACCAAATAAGTCAACAGTTAAATTAACGATAGAATTTGCTGTATCAATAGAATCTACTTTTCCAATCATACCAGATAATGGACCTGAAACAAGTCTGACTTTAGTACCAGGTTGTAAATCTTTATCTACTTCAATTCTACTCATTCCCATATCTTTTAAAATTTTATCCACTTCATATGGTTGTAAAGGTGTTGGTTTCGCACCCTTTCCACTAGAACCAATAAATCCTGTAACTCCTGGTGTATTTCTAACCACGTACCAAGCCTCATCACTCATAACCATTTCAACTAAGATATAACCAGGGAAAATTTTCTTAATTCGTTCTTTTTCCACACCGGTTTTCGTCACTTCAATAACTTTTTCTTCAGGAACGATTACGCGAAAAATATAATCTTGCATATCCATACTTTCTGCACGCATTTCAAGTTTTTCTTTTACTTTGCTCTCATGTCCAGAATAAGTATTAACAACGTACCACTCTTTTTCCATCTTTTACACCCACGCTTTCACAATTGCCATAATTGTTTCGATTAAGTAAAAGAAAACTCCAAAGAAGATAACAAAACTAATCGTTGCTGCTGAATATTTTACCATATCTTTTCTACTTGGCCATTTTACTTTAGAAACTTCCGATTTTACTTCACGAAAAAATCCAAATAACCCATGCTTTTGTTTTTCTTTCTTGACTTTATTTCCCTTCTTTTTCTCTTTCGGAGCTTGTTTTTTCTCTAAGCTTTTTTCTTTTGACTTCGTTACTTTTTTTACTTCTTCGTTAACATCCATAACATCTCTTGTCGATTTAACAACTTTTGCCATTTTTCCACCTCTTTTTTATCAAAATAAAAACACCGTTTCATGTGTCACTTATAAAATAACACACTACGGTGAAAAAGTCAAACAATTTTTATATCAATCTAATCGTTCTAAACACGAAATAAATCCTTAATCTTAAACTATCGACAAATAAGCAAGAATCAATAAAGCGACAGTTAAATTAATAATCAGTAAAAAGTAAGAAGCAAATGCTCCATTTGAAGGGGCAGGTTTTTCTAAAAAAGGTGTATGATTCCCATCTAAACTTTGTAAATAATCATCGTAGTATAAATATTCTTGAGAAAATAAAATCTTTTCAAAATAAGAAAAATCATCTTTATGGTAATACTTGCCAAGAGAAGTAAAATTATTTTTTAAAACCTCAAAGTCAACTAAAGACCCTTGATAATTAAAAGAGTCTAAGTAACTGCAAATCATTAAGTGACAAAGTTTCTTAATGTTTTCTTGTTTAATTTTCAAGACTTCTTCTATCGGAACTTTGCCGATTCGTTCAATCTTAGAAAAGTGAATATCATAAGGATTAGTAAAACAAACGGAAATGGTTTGAAAAGATAAATCTAAGATATAAAAACCATCGTTATGATATCGATGAAGTTCTCTAGATATCGCATAAAATACTTTTCTTTTTTCCGAAACTACGCGATAACTAGAAAGATATTCTCCTAAGCTAATCCGATTATCCATAAAGAAACCTCCTATTATCTCTAATTATACCACAACAAGTCCTAAATTGAGAAGATAGTCTTTTAATTTTTTGCGAAGTCTCCCAAGTTTTGCATAAATGGTTTTTTCTGAATAACCTAATATCTCCGCAATTTTAATAAACGAATAACCACTAATAAAAAGTTCTAGCATACAAGCTTTTTCAAAAGGTAAATCGATGAGAAATTTTTCAATTGCAGAAGAAATTTCTGATATTTCAACGTCTTGTTCAATATGAATTTTTTCATCGGGAATAAAATCTAAAAGGGCCTTATCTAAGTAATCTTCGGATAAAGAAACGGATTCGACAATCGATTTATTTTTATCGCTCATCTCTTTACGAATAATATTTTTAATTCTAGTATCGACAACAGAACTTACAAACGTATAAAAACTAGCATTTTCTTCTTCTCGATATTTTTTTATCGCATCTAAAAAGGCAACACGAACTTCTTGTTCTAAATCATCAAATCCAATATGTAATTTTATCACAATCGATTTCCATTTATCACACTTTTGTAACAAAAATGGTTCATATTTTTCTAATAGAAACTCCATCATTTCATCGGTTCCGTCACTCACCATATATAACAGCTCATAATCGTTGATATCTTTATATTCCATACCTACTCCCCCTTATTACGAATCGCTTCATAAATCATAAGACCTGCAGCAACTGATGCATTTAAACTATTGACTTTTCCATACATGGGAATCGAAGCAATAAAATCACAGTTCTTTCGTACCAAATCGGAAATTCCTCTTCCCTCATTTCCAATAACAATAGCAATTTTCCCACGATAATCCATCGTTTTAAAATCTTCTCCATCCATGTCCGTGCCAATTATCCAAAAGCCATGAGTTTTTAACTTTGAAATCGCATCATTTAAATTGGTAACCTGGCAAATTGGCAAGTTAGAAGCTGCTCCTGCACTTGTTTTTAGTACAGTAGCATTAACCTCTACAGAACGATTTTTAGGAATAACAATTCCCGTAATTCCACATGCCTCAGCGGTTCTAATAATAGCCCCTAAGTTATGCGGGTCTTCTAAATGGTCTAATAAAACTAGTGTTGCATCATCGATTTCATATAAGGAATCAATATCCGTATAACAGAAGTCTTCTACTTCAATCAAAATTCCTTGATGAACACCTTTACATTTTTGGTCTAAAAATTTTTTATCCACAAACTGAGGTGGAATAGTCATATGATTTAAAATTTTCTCATCACGAAAATCTCTTTGCAAATAAATCTTCTTCGCCTGATTTTTCTCTAAATATTCTAGACAAGCATTTTTTCCATATACTAACATAATTTACCCTCCAAAATTAATTTCATCATTTCCTCGATACGTTCATTTTTATCTGACAAAGATAAATAACCAATAACCGCTTCTAACGCAGTTGCGTGTTTATAAGTCAAAATATCACAGTTTTTTGGATGTCTACTACCTTTATAATTTCTAGCCCGCATAATTACAGATAATTCATCCTCAAAAAAGAAATTTCTTTCTAATAAGGAGGACAAAAATTTTGCTTGTCCTTTTGCACTAACATAAAAAATAGATGCTTCCTGTAATTCTTTCACATGAGAAATACCGGAAAAAATCAAAAATCTCCGAACGTATCCCTCATACACTGTATCTCCTAAATAAGCAAGCACTAAAACATTCATATTGAATGAATCCATAAAAATCATCCCCTAAATAACATAATGTATTATAACAAAAAAAATTTGGAATTGGCAAAAATTAACGAAAAACGAACAAAAAAAAGAAAACTCGCAAGTTTTCTAAGTATCTATCGATCATCTCGGTTAGCAATAATTAAGACAAGGCGAAGAAGTTGTAATATGGTCGTAGCAAGACCAGCAACATAAGTAAGGGCAGCAGCAGTCAACATGTTTTTTCCCCCATCTATTTCTGTAGAATCTAAAATACCCTCTTTTTCTAAAATTGCTAATGCTCTTTTAGAGGCATCAAACTCTGTTGGTAAAGTAATCAATTGAAATACTAAAATCAATAAAAGAAGGGCAACACCACCCCATGCAAGGTCAAACCAACTAAATAATAAACCAAGAAAGATAGCAATATAGCCAAAAGTAGAAGCAAAGTTGACAAAAGGAACTAAAAAGCCACGAAGTTTAATGAATAAATATCCTTCTTTATGTTGTATCGCGTGTCCACATTCATGTGCAGCAACACTAACAGAAGCTATCGTATCCCCATGAAAAATATTTTTTGAAAGTCGTACTACTTTTCTTGTTGGGTCATAATGGTCAGATAACGTTCCTGAAACTTCAGTCACATAAATCTCTTCAAGTCCAGCTCCATCTAAAATCGCCCGTGCCACTTCTACACCAGTCATTCCTTTTTTTGCCCGAACAGAAGAATATTTTCGGTATCTACTCGTTAAATAAGCTTGTGCAATCAAAGTAATCACTGCACCAACAATGACTAAGAAATACCCAGTCATATCAAATCCATAATACATATATCCCATATTCTCACCTAAATTCTTTCATAAGTCGTACCATCTTTGGTATCAATTAAACGAATTCCTTCTTCTAAAAGTTCATCACGAATTTTATCTGCTAAAGCGAAATCCTTATTCTTTTTCGCTAATGCTCGCTCTTCAATCTTCGTTAAAATCTCTTGAGATGTATCTTCCGTAAGTTCAACTTCTTTAGTTAAGTCTAAAGATAATACTTGATCAAAATCTTCAATCAAATAAAGTTTAGAAAAATCAGATAAGCTTTCATCTTTCAATACATCATAAACGACGGTAAGCATACTAGAGGTATTTAAATCATTAGATAATGCTTCTTTGAATTTTTCCTGATAAAAGTCTAGCTTTACATCATGTAAATCTGGAGTTCTAGAAAGAGAAGCAATCTTCCGTTTCAATTTTTTTAAGCTATTTTCTGCTTGCGTAATGGCATCATAAGAAAATACTAAATTATTTCGATAATGACTAGATAAACAAAAATAACGATAACTAAGTGGATCATAACCTTTTTCTATCAAAGAAGAAAGCGTTAAAAATTCACCACTCGATTTACTCATCTTTCCACTACTAACGTTTAAGTGGGCTCCATGTAACCAATAATTACACCATCGATGTCCGAAATATGCCTCACTCTGAGCAATTTCATTCGTATGATGAGGAAAAATATTATCCACACCTCCACAATGAATATCTAAGTATTCTCCTAAATAAAGAGCAGATATACCACTACATTCAATATGCCATCCAGGATAACCGACACCCCAAGGAGAATCCCACTTCATCGCCTGGTCTTGAAACTTACTAACGGTAAACCAAAGGACAAAATCGGCTGGATTTTTTTTATGCACATCCTCTTCTACTCCATCGCGTACACCAACAAAAAGTTCTTCTGGCTTCTTCCCTGAAAGTTCATAATAATTATTCGCCTTACTGATGTCAAAATAGATATTCCCATGAGAAGAATAAGCATATCCTTTTTCTAACATCACCTCAATCATTTTAATATATTGTTCGATATGGTCACTTGCTTTGGCAACAATCGGTGGACGTTCAATATTTAACAAATCCGCATCGTGAAAAAAAGCATCGGTATAAAACTCAGCAATTTCAGATACCGTCTTTCCTTCTCTTTTTGCCCCCTTAAGCATTTTATCTTCTCCGGTATCTGCATCACTCGTCAAATGTCCAACATCAGTAATATTCATCACCCGTTTAACGGAATACCCAAGATACTCTAATCCCTTTTTTAAAACATCTTCAAAAATATAAGTCCGAAGATTTCCAATATGAGCAAAGTGATAAACCGTTGGACCACACGTATACATCTTAACAGAATTTTCTTCTATCGGAACAAACTCTTCTAAACTTTTCGTCAGTGTATTATAAAGTTTCATATACCCTCCTTCTAATAGCAATATATGAGATATCACTATAACAAAATATCTAAATTTATTATACGAAAGAATAAGCGAAATAGCAAATCATTTAAAAGACATTTACTTGTACAAAAAAATGTTAACCAAAGACAAAAAGTCAAAGAAAACAACAAATTCACTAGAAAAAAAGGACAATTTCTTAAAAAGAAAAGAAATAATCCTAAAAATAAACGGGAAATATTTTAAAGTAAAACTGTCTTAATTGACACTTTATTTTCTCCCTGAATTAAACTATCAATCACAATCTTATCGATTTTTTCTTCAATAATTTTATCAATTTTTCTTGCCCCAAATTCAGAATATTTAGAAAGTTCTACAATTTCTGAAGCAACCTTTTTTTGAATCGTCAAGGTAATTCCTTGTTTCTTAAAATGCATTTTGACTTCTTTTAATTTTTTATCCACAATCTTTAAAATATCCTCTTTCTCTAAAGACCGAAATACAATAACTTCATCAAGACGATTAATAAATTCAATACTTAAAAATTCTTTTAATTTCGAAAGAACACTTCGCTCATCATGACAGAAACCAATGCTTTCACGCCCAAACCCAATATTAGAAGTCATAATGATTGTGGTATGGTCAAATCTTACTTTAACTCCAGAAGAAGAAGTCATAAATCCTTCATCTAATGCTTGTAAGAATAAATTCATCACTCGAGGATTCGCTTTTTCTATCTCATCTAGTAAAATCACTGCATGGGGATGAAGACGAATCTGGTCTAAAACATTTTTACCATCTTCATAACCAACATATCCAGAAGGAGAACCAATAATCTTAGAAGCACTGTGAGATTCCATATACTCACTCATATCAAGGCGAATTAAGGATTCGCATCCACCCATAAACTTTGCATATTCTTTAACTAAATAAGTTTTTCCTACGCCTGTTGGACCAACAAATAAGAAGGAAGCTGGACGTTTACCTTTTTTTAATCCAAATTTTAATCGTTTAGTAAAATCACATAATTTTCGAACGGCTTCTCCTTGCCCACAAACTTGATTTAAAAGGTCTGTTTCTAATTTAGAAAGTTCTTTCATCATTTTTTGATTTTTCTCATAAACAGGAATTTTGGTTTTTTGAAAAATAATTTCTGATACATCTTCTTTTCTAACTTCTCTCAATTTAGAAGAATTAGTAGATTTAAGTTCTAACAAGTTTAATTTGCTCACCAACTCTTTTTCTTGTTCTTTTAAAAGGGAAGCTTCTTTAAATAAGGAATGGACAATCGCATCATTTTTACTTTTTCTTAAGATATCTAATTGACGATGTAAAGAAAGGATTTCTTCTTGTCCGGTTTCTTTTTTTAATTGAACTCTAGCACATACTTCATCTAAAACATCGATAGCTTTATCCGGTTGCATTCTTTCGTAAATATAATCATTGGTTGTACGAACAATATATTTTAACACTTCATCATCAACTTTGACATGATGAAAAGAGGCATATAGTTCTTTTAAGCCTTTTAATATGGCAAATGTTGCTTCATCAGTTGGTTCTAAGACTTCAACTTTCTGAAATCTTCGGTCAAAAGCTTTATCCTTTTCAATCGTTTTCTTATATTCTTCTATCGTTGTTGCTCCAATGAGTTTTAACTTTCCTCTAGCAAGAGCGGGTTTTAAAATATTAGAAGCATCGATTGCACCTTCTGCCCCTCCAGCACCAACTAAGGTATGTACCTCATCAATAAAGACAATAACATCATTTCTGCCTTCTACTTCTTTTAAGATTTTGGAAACTCGTTCTTCAAATTCTCCCCGGTATTTTGTTCCTGCAACTAAGTTAGCAATCTCAACGGAAATAATTCGCTTTCCTTTTAGAAATGTTGGAACTTGTGAGGTAATAATACGTCTAGCAAGCTCTTCGACAATAGCCGTTTTCCCCACTCCCGCTTCTCCAACCAAAAGAGGATTATTTTTACTTCTTCGAGAAAGTATTTCAATCGTTCTTTCAATTTCTTTTTCTCTTCCAATCACTGGGTCAATTTCACCTTTGCTAGCTTTTTTTGTTAAATCTACACCGAAGTCTTCAATCATTAGTTTTTTCTTTTTCACTTCTTTCTTTTCTACTGCATTTTCGCTAAAAACATCATAAAGTTCATCTAGGTCAACTTCTAATTCATCTAATACACGAATCGCAACACCATCTCCCTCTTCTAACAGAGCAAGGATTAAGTGCGTCACACTAACATCAGAAGTTCCAAGTTCTCGAGAGGTTAAGCTCGCATTTTCTAAAACTCGTTTTAAAAGTGGTGTATATAAAAATAAGGTATTATTCTGATTTCCAACACCGACCATTTTTACAAGAGCCTCATAGAAATTATCATAGTTCACTTCGAAATCAGCGAAAATATCAGAAATATTTTTTGCCTCTTTTAAAATTGAAAGCATTAAGTGTTCTGTCCCAACATATGGATGATGCAAGTTCATCATTTCTTCTTTCGCCATAATTAATACTTTTTGTGCTTCTTCACTAAACTTAGAAAACATAAAATTCCTCCTCTTACAGTCTATGAACATACTGTGGTATATTGACGTATTTTATACAAAATCAATGGATGAAACGCTAATTCTAGAATATAAGAAAGAAATCAATAAAAATGACGAAAAAACACTCTTCACAAAAAAAATCTCATGCTATACTAATAACAGATAGAAAGGTATGGAAAAAGATATGGAAAATAAATACAATTTAACAAGAGAAGAAAATGTATTCATGGCAAAAAGAAATATTGTAGATTATATCTGGAAAAGTGCAAATCTAGAAGGAATTCATGTAACTTATTCAGAAACTCAAGCAATCTATGATGGAGGAATCGTAAATGGGCTTACAGTGAATCACATCATCGCCATCAATAACTTAAAGTATGCATGGGAATTTATCCTAGAAAATGAATCCATAGAAAATGATTTTAAAACCCTTTGTCATCTACACAAACTTACTTGTGATAAATTAGTACTAGATAAAGACTTAGGAAAAATCAGAACGACTACCGTAAGTATTGGTGGAACATCATGGCAACCACAGTTTCCTATAGAAAGCCAAATTAAAGAAGAACTCAATGAAATTCTAAATCAAAAAGAAAAAACGAAAACCGAGATTGCCATTGAGGTCATGTTATGGATGATGCGAAGACAAATGTTCATCGATGGAAACAAAAGAGTAGCAATGTTATTTGCCAATAAAATCATGATTGATTATGGTTGTGGAATTATCAGTATAGCAAAAGAAAATCAAACGACATTTTTTGAAAAGTTAATCCATTTCTATGAAACCAATGAAGAGGAAGACTTAAAATCATGGATTTATAATACCAGTATTGACGGAATCAACCTAAATCATTAAACATGGAGGAAAAAAATTTTCATGTTTTTTTCTTGTAACAAAAAAATTATCATAGACAAATCGCTATGATAACTAAAATTCCAAAGGTAAAATCAACTTTAGTGCATTAATAAATAAACACCTACAGCAATAGCAACAACATCCACCAAAAAGAAGAAAATCAAGCCTAAATAAGAAGTAAGACCCGCTTCGCTCTCTCTTACTGGATTTGGCATAGTTCCTAATTTCTTTTGAAGAACAACACCTTGCTCTTTTTCTATAGAAGTATCAACAGTTAAAGAATTCTCAAAAGGATTTGATTCCGCAACCGGATTAGTAGTAATAGCATCCGTCGTAGTCATAGAAGAAGCTATAGAATCCTGCACAAAATCTGTTGTTTTTTCTGAGAAACTATTTTCTTGATTAGCTTGTCCTACAACATTTTCCTGTTTAAGTTCCTGTAAATCTACCTGCCGGTTTTCATCTCCAACTAAGTTATACGCTTTATCTTTTTGCACAATAGAATGAATATAATCTACTGGATATCCTAAAAAAGAAAGAGAATTTCCATTTTCGGAAGAAAGAGAACAGTTAACATCATCACTACTAGAAAAAGAAATTGAACTACCACTGGCCTCCGACGTTTTCCGAAATCCATCGATAAGTGCTGGTAACGCATTGTTATCAAACTCATGAGCATCTTGATAACCAAAAACATCTTTTGTTTCTAAAAGACCTGATTCTTTATTCATATAGCTAACATTAACCAAACGAGCATATTCAGAATCCTCTGAATCCTGTTTCACCACAGATAGTTTAACAACAACATTATCTCCCATCTCATTTTTTACAAGACGTTCATAAAAGTCCACTTCTGCATCCCGATGAGTTACTTTTTCTTCGCTATTTTCAGAAAGTTCCGTTGGCAAAACAGAATTTTCTTCTAATTTTTCTTCAGATGCTTTCTCAATTTCTAGCTCTTGATAATCATTTTTAGAAACCCGCAAAGTCGCTTTATTTTCTTTTACGATGTACCCTGAACGTTCTAAAGTCACCAACATTTCAGGAATATCTGTTTTAATGACATATTTTTGCGTGGAAGAAGTATTTTGAAGTCCTATTCCAAAATTCCCAACATAATCACGAGATTTCTGGAAAAGTTGATACATACTTTGCAACTCAGAGGTCATTTCACTAACATAATCTTCTGAAGTATCCAATGTAGAAACAGAAGTAACAAAACAATCAACTAAAAAATTAGGATTACTTATTTTATCATTTACTTTTACCGCTAAACGGTCACCATCTTTATCATGTAACATTTGTAATTGACACTCTTCTATCTTAGAAAAATCTAAAAGCAACTTCTCAAAATAAATCCTTTTTTCTCCATCATAATCTAAGGTATGGTCTGGAAGAAAATCACGATACATCTCAATTAACATCTCATTCATTCCGTTCATAAGACTACGCTCCTTTTACTCTACATCCACTATAGCATAAACAATAGCGTTTGAAAAGAAAAAAAAGAAACGCTTTACACGTTCCTTGACGATATTTTTAAATTGCTAACATGATTAAGAAAGTAGCAATTAAAACGACTAAAAGTATCGCAAATAATTTCCAAATATGTTTTAACCAACTACCATAAGAAATTCCTAGATAATCTAGTGTTCCCATTAAGATAGCGCTAGTTGGAAGTACTAACATCGCAAGTCCATAAACTGCTTGGAAAATAACAGCAATCATTGGATATAAACTTTGCTCGGTAAGAATACTTGCAACATAAGGAATCGTACTTTGTACTTGATACATCCCTTCAACATTAAAGAAGCTTGCTAAAAGAGCAATTACACTCATCGTAAGGACATTAAATCCCTCAGTCAAGTCAAGTAATGCTTTGGTAAAGTTCAATTGGAACGGATGATAAGTAGCAATAATTAATACCAAATAGATTAAAGAAATCACAATTGCAGGTTTTGCAGATTTTCGAATTCCATTTTTAAGTCCATCGATAAAATCATCAAACTTAATTCGGTAAATTAGTGCTAAAAGAATAGTGGCAAAGAAAATACAAACAGGAAATGCTGCAACAGGAACATTGCCAACCATATAAGTCCATTCACCAAAAACTTGAACGTCTCCTAAAAGTTTAGAGAAAATTGGGAATCCAAATAATTCAAATTCTTGTACCCAAGTAAGTGCACTGCTAAATGCCTCAAATTTTGGGAATACTTCTGCCCATGGAAATGCTCCTAAAAATAGAACGAGAAGTAATAAATCAAATACTACAACAAGTGGCCAAACACGTACTTTTTTCCCTTTTTCTACTTTAATTTTCTCAGGAATAAATTCTTGTTGTTCCTCTTTATTTTGATTCTTTGTCTTTTTTGCATAAAGTAATACAAAAACAATTAGTGCTAAAACAGATACGGCAAGTAAGATAAACTTAAACGTTATCTCAGAAAATACAGTAACGCCAAGAACTGTTTTTAAAAAAGCAAAGTTATCCGTCGCATAAGTTGTTCCTAAAATACCACACATGACAGAACCAACGGTAACCGTAGCAGCAACTAACTTATTGTATCCCATCATTGTAATGATAGAAATCAAAATTGGAAATAACAAAATTAATCCAAAAGAGAATCCTACACATGAAGTGATACAAGCAAGTAAAATAATACTAACGGTTAAGAATAACCACTCTCTTTGTTCAAAACCTTTCACAATTTTCTCAATTAATGCTCGATATGCGGGAATTTTTGTAAGTACCCCATAAAGCATTCCAACCACTAGAACATACACAACGATATGACTGAAAAAGTTCAGTACGACTAATGGATATGAGAACAATTCAAATAAACCTAATTGCTCTCTTACGTCTTCTATAAGTTCGTAATTAAAATATGCCGTTGGAAAAATCCAAGTAAATATAGCAACGAACAATACAGTAAGAAGTACGACTTTCAAAATATTATGTTTTTTCATATTTACCCTCCCATAATCATTATAAATGCTTTTCCATGAAATACCAAGAGTTTTTAGAAAAAATCTAAAAAAATCGAGTAAAAATTAAGAAAAAGCAAAAAAGAGAACAAAATAGCGATATTGTCAATAACTATAGTGAAGTCTTAATTAATGATAAATTCAACAGCAATATATTTATCACTAACCCTTTTGATTAGTCTATATCTTCCGTCACCCAATTTTCCATATAAAGATTCCCAGTCAACATTGATTTCCAATATATGACTATCATTGACAAGGTAACCTGGCAAATTTAACCATCCATTCTCTGCTTTTGTCTTTAAATTTTTCCATTCATTATTAGTATATTTTTCAATTTTATACCATTCATCATATTTATTTTTATTTAAATCCGTAATGATTATCGTAGCCCCTGACCTCGTTGAAGTATCATCTTTGACCATCATAGTGATACCTTCTATTTCACTTATATTAAGTTTACTTTTCTTATTCAGTTGATTAGTATACAAAAATATGATCAATAGGAAAAGAAACAGAACGAACAGTACTTTTTTCTTCATTTTAACCTCACTAACATTCAAAAACTGCTGATTATTTATCTTCATTGTAAACTAAAAATTTGCAAATATCCATTTTTTATGGTATTTTTCATCTTTTTCAACTTTCAAAGTAAACAAGACTACCCGGAAGTAAAAAGATTTCATAAAGATTATTTTTTAATCAAAACACAGAAAACGACATTTTGTTATTTGACTTTCCAATAGTTTTATAATGAAAAAAGGCAAATAATTTCTTATCTGCCAAATCTTCTTATCTCTATTTTTCCTCATTTGGTCGCATTAATGGATAAAGGACAACATCTTTAATGTTTTCACTATTGGTAAGGAGTTGAATTATCCGGTCAATTCCCATTCCCCAACCAGAAATTGGCGGCATTCCATATTCCATAGCACCAATATAGTCATAATCCATATCCATTGCTTCTTCGTCTCCATCAGCCTTCATTTTTGCTTGCTCTAAAAGACGACGTTCCTGTTCTTGTGGGTCAACTAACTCAGAGAACCCATTAACAATTTCTGCACCGTTAATAACAAGTTGAAATCTATCACAAATTTCTGGTCTTTCGTCGTTTCCTCTAGCAAGTGGAGATAAACTAGTTGGATGTTCTGTTAAATAAATTGGATTCAAAATATGTGGACGAGCAACTTTTTTATATAAATAATCCACTAAATTACCATAACCTAAATTTTCAAGTGGTGTATCGCTCTCAATCTCGATTTTATCTTCCATAATTTTCTTTAAAAGCTTGTCCTTATCATCATAAATTTGAATATCGATATTTGAATACTTCAAGATTAAGTCCCGAAATGATACTTCTTTCCACTCTCCACTCAAATCGACCATTTTATCGCCAACTTGAATTTCTAATGTCCCATATAATTTTTGAATAATCGTTTGTAAAAGTTCACGAATAAACTTCATATTATCTTTGTAATTAAAATATGCTTGATATGCTTCAATCATCGTAAAATCCTGAAGGTGTGTCGCATCCATTCCCTCATTTCGAAAACATCTTGCAATCTCAAATACTTTAGGCATACCAGCAACTACACTTCTTTTCATATAAGTCTCTGGAGCAATGCGCAAATAAACATCTAAGTCTAATGCGTTATGATGAGATTTAAAAGGTCTTGCTACTGCTCCACTTGGTTTATTATTCAAAATTGGTGTTTCAATTTCTAAATATCCATGTTCTTCTAAAAAATGGCGAAGTTCTTTAATAAATTGAATACGCGTCAAAAATCTTTTTCTTGTCTCTTCATTCATAATTAAATCAACGTATCGATTTCGATAACACAACTCTGCATCCGTTAAACCATGGAACTTTTCAGGAAGAGGTTTTAATGCTTTTCCTAAAAATTCAAAAGATTCCGCCCGAATCGTTTTCTCTCCTGTTTGTGTAGTAAAAACTTCTCCTAATACACCAATAAAATCCCCAATATCAATCAAACTTTTAAAGAAAGTATAGTTTTCCTCACCAACCATATCAAGTTTAATGGAAATTTGTAAATCTGCTTCGATATCTCTTAATTTCAAGAAGCTCATCTTTCCCATTTTTCTCATGAAAACAATTCTTCCGGCAACACGAACTCCCGATACCCCATCTTCTAAAGAAAGTGCCTCTTTAAGCGAATGTGTTACCTCATAACGTTCTGGATAAGGATTCGTATATTTTCTAATTTCTTCTACCTTATCGCGTCTCACTTGTTCTTGCTCTGAAAATTCTCGCATTTTTCTCCACCTCACTAATCAATCATAATTACTTTACTATGTGCTACCAAATCATGAAGACCACGCCCATCACGACGAAATAACATCATAAATATAATTACTAATAATAATATAAATTGAAAAATTTGTAAAGATATATTGATATAAAAGTAAACTTCACGATTCATAAATAAAACCAAAATAATTAATAAGATATTGACAAGTAAAGCATTAGAAATAAAACTTCGATATAAATAATCATTCATCGTTAATTCTCTTCCTTCTTCACTAGATACCACACGAAGTTTCATTAATCGTTTTCCCAAGGTCTGACCCTTTTGATAAAATTGGAATAAGACAAAGTAAAGAATTAAAAGGGTAATTTCTACAATAAAGACGGGAACAAGAGCGTAATCTAAATCATGACTAATCAAAGCAATCTGCCTCACGCATGCCTCCAACTCAATTTCACCTTGTTGAAATTTTTCTTGGACAATCGTAAACTCTTGCTCTAACTCTAAAGCATTTCCTGTAGGAATAAATCGTCCAATCATAGAAGCAATCATGGTAATAATTAAAATATCTATAAGATATGCGATTAATCTAGGAAAAAAATAAGCTTTATTCATAAAATTCCTCCTCTACTAGTTTTCTCTTATAATCATTAAGTATCTTTATTATATCATGAGTTTTCGTAACCAAAAAGATTTTTTCTTTGATTTCTTTAGAATTTGGTAATCCTTTTAAATACCAAGCAACATGACTTCGTATTTCTAAAACCGCCAGATGTTCATTTTTTAACTGTTCTAAATTATCTAGATGTTTTAAACATAAGTCAATTCTTTCTTTAAAGGTTGGTGCAGGTAATATGCTACCATTCTCCAAATAAGAAACGCAACTAGCAATTAACCAAGGATTTCCTAAAACGCCTCTTCCAATCATTACCGCATCGACTCCGGTTTGAAGCATTGCTTCTAAACTTTGAATATCGACAATATCTCCATTACCAATAACGGGAATAGAAACGGACTTCTTCACTTTACGAATAATTTCATAGTCAACTTTCCCTGTATATCCTTGACTTCTAGTTCTTCCATGAATACAAATCGCACTTGCTCCTGTCTCTTCACAAATTTTGGCAATTTCGACGGCATTAATCGAATGTTCATCCCACCCACTACGAATTTTCACCGTTACCGGTACTGAAACTGCAGAGACAACTGCAGAAACAATTTCTCGCACCTTCTCTGGATTTTTTAAAAGTGACGCCCCTGCTTGTGCACGAACCGCAACTTTAGGAACAGGACAGCCCATATTAATATCGATAATATCTGGATGCATGACATTCTCTACATATTTAGCAGCTACAACAAAGCTTTCTACATCGCTACCAAAGATTTGTTGTACGATTGGTCGCTCCTCTTCTTCCATATAAAGCATATCCATAGTTTTCTTACTTTGATAAAATAAAGCTTTATCACTTACCATTTCCGCATAAATAAGTCCACATCCCATTTCTTTAATAATTTTGCGAAAAGCAGAATTACAGATTCCTGCCATAGGTGCAAGTACTACTCGATTCTCAATTTCTACATTGCCAATTTTCCACATGGTATCACCTCAAAAATAACTAGTTCTATTATATAAAACATATATTTGCAAGTCAAGAAATTTTAAAAAAAGACTAACTTCACTCGTTAGCCTCTTTTTCTTCAGTTTTTTCTTCTAAAGCGGAAATTAATTCCTCTTTACTCATTTTGGTATAACCTTTAATTCCTTTTTCTTTTGCTTTCGCTTTTAAATCTGTAAGAGATAGTTCTGTTTTTTCTTCTCCGATGATTTCCTCTTCTTCTGGCATACGTCCATGTTCTACTAAATAATCAATTTGCTCTTTAGTAATGGTTTCATGCTCTAAAAGTGCATCCGCAATAGATTTAAGTAAAGGTTGATTTTCTTTTAAAATCTTCTTTGCACGGTCATAACATTCATTAATGATTTTACGTACTTCGATATCAATTTCATGAGCAACTTCATTAGAGAAGTTTTTGCTCTTGCTATAATCTCTACCTAAGAAGACACTACCTTCTTGTTGTTCTAATTGCACTGGACCTAAATCACTCATTCCATATTCGGTTACCATTGCCCGAGCAATTTTTGTTGCTTTTTCAAAGTCGTTATGAGCACCAGTAGTCACTTCACCAAAACGAAGTTCTTCGGAAACACGACCTCCAAGAAGACCAATGATTCTTTCCAAAAGTTCACTTTTTGTAGAAAGATAAGTTTCTTCTTTTGGCATCATCAATGTATATCCACCGGCTTGCCCTCTTGGAATAATGGTAATTTTTTGTACATCATCTGCATTATCTAACTTAATTCCAAGTACTGCATGACCTGCTTCATGATATGCCACAACTTCTTTCTCATGGTCATTATATTTTCTAGAAATTTTAGCTGGACCACCAATCACACGGTCAGTTGCTTCGTCAATCTCACTCATGGTAATATTTTCTTTGTTTCTGCGAACCGCAAGTAAGGCTGCTTCGTTTAATAAGTTCTCTAAACTTGCTCCACTAAATCCAGGGGTTCTTTTTGCTAAGTTTTTAAGAGAAACGTTAGAAGATAAAATTTTATTTTTGGCATGAACTTTCAAAATCTCTTCTCTTTCTCGAACATCTGGTAAATCTACAGTCACTTGTCGGTCAAAACGTCCTGGACGTAATAAAGCTGGGTCTAATACATCTGCACGGTTAGTTGCGGCAATGACAATAATTCCTTCATTTGCACCAAATCCATCCATTTCCGTTAATAATTGGTTTAATGTTTGTTCTCTTTCATCATGTCCTCCACCAAGTCCAGTTCCACGTTGTCTTCCCACAGCATCAATTTCATCAATAAAAATCAAACATGGCGCGTTATGTTTTGCTTGTTTAAACATATCACGAACACGACTTGCTCCAACACCAACGAACAATTCCACAAAATCAGAACCACTAATATAATAGAAAGGAACATTAGCTTCTCCAGCAACAGCTTTAGCAAGTAAAGTTTTTCCTGTTCCCGGAGGACCAACTAATAATACTCCTTTGGGAATACGAGCACCAAGTTTTTGAAATTTCTTAGGCATTTTCAAGAAGTCAATTAATTCTTTTACTTCTTCTTTTTCTTCTTTTAAACCAGCAACATCTTGGAATGTCACTTTATTTTCATCACTGACAAGTTTAGCTCTGCTTCGACCAAAATCCATAGATTTATTTGCTCCACCCATCTGGCGACTCAAAATAAAGAATGCACCACCAATAAAAATAACAAATGGAAGTACGTTAGCAAGAATAAGCAATAACGAACTAGACTCTGGGTCTTTTTGTGTATTAAATTTGAAATTTCCTTCTTCACTAAATGTAGAAATTTCTTTAATAATCGAATCTGTTAAAGGAACACGAACGAAAAAGGATTCATTTTTCTTATAACCAACGATTTTACCACTAATTTCATAAACCCCTGCACGAGTTCTCGGCGTAACCACAATTTCTTCTACTCTATCGCTTCCCATTTCATTTAAAAGAGCATCATAAGTAAGAAGATTTACTTTTTGATTTAAAATCCCCACAAAGTAATAAATACCTAACATCATTAGTACTAAAAATACGTAAGGTACCATTCCTTTTTTTAAATTTTTATTCATAAATTTCCTCCTCAATTAATTATATTTATATATTATATCATACTTATCTGATTTTTTCTTCATAAATTTTGATTTTTTTATTCCGGGAATCCAAATAATTTCTCCTCTAGAATCAATAACTACCGGCCATAACTCCCGCATTTCTAAAGGAATTTTACAATCGATAAAAATATCTTTTACTTTTTTATGTCCAGATTTTCCAAAAAGAGCAATTTTATCTCCATGTTTCCTAGTTCTAACGTAAAGTGGCAGTTCCACCTCATCAGAAGAAAGCCTGCAAATATCATTTCCATTAGTATCACAAGAAGTAACTTTTTCAATATGATGTTTATTGGGAAGTAATACATAATTCCCTAGTTCCATCTCATAGCTATCAATAGAAAGAACTTGATCTTTAATTTTTACGGTATCATATTCTTTAACCACTTTAATATTGTCGGGTAAATAAATATAAGAGTTTTTCTTTTTTGAAGTCATTAAAGACATCATTAGTTCTATATGTTTTCTATGAATCACCATCAAATCATCAGGATAAATCTCTTCTAAAATACGAAAAAGAATTTTTTCTTGAATCAAAGGATGAAGTTCTAAAAAGGAAGATAGGAAAAGTGTACGGTCTTGATAAGTTTTATGATAAACTTTATCTACTTGAGCATCTAAAAATTGATTATATTCTAGTAAAGTTTCACTAAATTGATAAAATTTACGATGTACTTCTTTATCTTCTTTCTTTAAAAAGGGTAAAACATAACGACGATAGCGGTTTCTTGTATATTTATCTTTAAAGTTAGATTTATCAATCATATAAGGAACACGATGCTTTTTCAAAAATGCCATAATTTCTTCTTTTGTTAAAGTAATAAAGGGACGAACAATTTGGTAATCATCGAAATCAACAATCTTTTGAAATCCACTATATCCTTTTAAAGTAGAACCTCTAGTAATTCGCATCAAAACAGTTTCAATTAAATCATCGGCATGATGCGCAGTCATCAAATAAGAAGCATGATACTTATGAACCAAGTTTTCAAAAAAGTGATAACGAATATTTCTTGCTTCATTATGAAAGTTATCATCGCTATATTGTTCAATCTTCATTTTCTCGAAAGTCACATCATATTTTGCACAATATTCTTCTAAAAATTTAGCTTCTTTCGCACTTTCTCTTCGCACATTATGATTAACATGAGCAACCACAAGTGAAATCGGAATACTCTTTCGAATCATCAACATAAAGTATAAAAGTGCCATCGAATCAGGTCCAGAAGAAACTCCTAAAACAACGGTATCTCCTACTTTTAAGTGAATCTCTTTTTCCAATTGATTGTAAACTTCTTGCATACTATCCCCTCCAAAAAAAAAGAAAAATTTTATTCATCTGTTGGTAATTGAAAGGAAATTTCCCCTTCTTTTGAATAGAAAAATTTCTCTCTTGCATATCTTCCAATGTAATCAGGATCTTGTAATTTAGCAACATCAACTTCTAAAGACACTTCTTTTTCTTTTAATGAATTAAGAGTCCTCTCTAATTCATAGTTTTCTTTATATTTTGCGGCAATATTCACCCAATATTTTCCAATCGTAATCACAAGAACAAGGATTAAAGTTATACAAACGGGGACAAACAACAACATACGAGTACGAAACAATTTCTTTACACGTTTTTTATTCGCCATTATTTCTTCACCCACTTTTCTATAGCAATTATAGACATAGAAAAAAAATATTTCAATAAAATTTTGAAATATTTATCAAATTTGACAGAAAAAATGTAAACCTAATATTTTCGAACTCTTTTGGTATAGTAATTTCCAAAGCAAAAGCCAAGGAGGAAGAAGAAGAAGAAATAAGGATGAACTCTACCAGAATTGATCAGAAGTAATAATAGGAAATAAAATAAAACATGAAGTAAAACAAATAAGAGATTAAAAATAATTTTAAATATTCTTTTACTGGAAAATAGGTATCGATAAAAAATATTCACACAAAAGGAGAAAAAAAATCCATAAACAAAAGTATAAATGAAGGATTGAAATTGAACTTCTAACGGCATTACTTAAACAACCTACTAATAAAATTATTTTCGTGTTCTTTTTTCATTCCTTCATCAACATAGGCGAATGATTTTAGTATTCCCTTGATGGAAACGTTTCCTTGTAATGTATCTAATTTTAAAAGTTCCATATCGCTTCCTTTTAATACTAAATATCCCATGACAGTTTCCATTAAAAATTCTTCTTCATCAAAGCTATCAATTTTTTTGACTCCCGTCACTAGTATACTTTTTCTCTCTACTACGGTAATGCTATGATTATAGTTTGGTAATACGGTATCCTTGTCCATAATATCATCTGCCTTTCTAATTAAGAATATGTAAAACAAATCATATTAGAACAAAAAAGTTAAACTATTCTTAGCTATATTTTAAAGATAATCACTATATCTAAGGTAAATAATGAAAATTTGAAAACAGTAAAGAAATTATCGTAATGATTAATTCTTATAGAATCATATAAAACTAAGACAAAAAAAGCAGATTACTCTGCTTCTTCAGTTTCTACTTGTGCTTCTGCTTCATTATACGCTTTTAGAATTTCTTCTTCAAACATTGCACGAACCTCTGGATTAATTGGGTGTGCTACATCTCTATATTCTCCAGAATTTGTTTTTTTACTTGGCATAGCAATAAATAAACCTTTATCACCTTCGATAATACGAATATCATGTACTGCAAAACAATCATCTAATAAAACAGATGCAATACCTTTCATACGTGAACCTTCTTTGTCGATTTTACGCACATTAACAGATGTAATCTTCATAACGTTTCCTCCTTTTAAAGCTTACACTTTATAAATAAATGATATACTAAATTATGGAAAAATGCAAGAATATTTCCAAAAATTTAACAAATTTTTACAATGGCAAAATTCCTTGAAAAAGCACATAAAACACAGAAAATTCTCAAGAATCTTTTTTAATGATTAGATTTTCAATTAATATATCGGAATAACTATAGGATTTTACTCGATCATCAACTACCGAGTGAACTAAAAATACTCCGGGAAAAGTATCGGTAATAATTCCATCAAATTCATCTACTTGACCACGACTTCCCCGAAAACGAAAGTGATATTGCTCCCCTTTCATATCTTTAATATTTTCTCTAATTTTTTGAATATTCATCATCTTGGATACCCCACATACATACTCCCCTTAGTCATAATTCCACCCACTCCTTCTTTTCCATATTTGGTTTTCTCAATAATTCCTAATAAATCAATGACCTTATTTCTATCGGCAAGAGCTAAACTACTAGCTAAGATAGCTGGATCTAATGCATGGATATTAACACGCTTCGGACTAGACGCAAACGTTGCTCCGGCACGAATTAATTCTTCATAGTCACTTTGGCATGCCCCAGCAATAATTGCTAGTTTATCTGAATCTTTTTCATAACTACGAGCAACTTTCACCGCATCCACAAAAGATGAGGAATTTTTATAATTAGAAAGATCATCCTTACTTCCTTTTCTCTTATAGTATGCATCATGTCCTGTAATCACGACAATATCTGGAGATAGTTCTTCTAAATAGTGTCGAATCTCTCCGGCAATATCCTCTTCAGGAATGCAAACTCCATAGCACATAATATGAAACTTCTTATAAAATTCCAAACACCTTTCGATATATTCTTCATCACTATCAAAATGAACAACTTTCCCAGCAAGATAAAAGTATTCACTTCGGTCAAGAGAAAAGCTATTCTCCATTCGTTCATAAAGCTCAACATCATCACGTAAATCAGACTTTTCTTCTAACCGTAAATCATCCATTTTACTATCTGCTAAAAGACGAATATTAATCCCTTTTAAATAAACATTATCGCCTTCTATTCTCACAATTTTAAAAATCGTATCGTTTTGATAAGAATTTCTACTAACATAATCTCCCACATGAAAAAACATAAGATTCCCCCCTTAAATCTTATGTCTACTTTTCCAAATCATTACTGATTGCAATAAATTCTTCTACAGAAATGTTTTCTGCACGAACAGATAAATCATGTCCATACTCTATTAATACTTTCTCTATTTTTTCTAATGGATAACCTTTCAAGTTATTTCTTAACGTCTTTCTTTTGAATTGAAAACTATCTCGCACTAACTGAAAAAAAGATGCACGATGAAGAATTTCGTAAGGTTTTTCTAATTTTTTAAACGATACCACTGCACTATCGACATGAGGCTTAGGAACAAAACAATTTCTGTTAACCACAAACTCCAATTTAGTCCTATAATGTACATTTAAAAATATCGTAAGAGAATTATACTCTTTAGTTCCAGGTTTCGCAGAAAATCTATCTGCCACTTCTTTTTGAACCATCAAAACAAGTTTTTCAGCATCCACCTCAGCAATCAATTTCTCTAATATCGGAGTTGTAATATAATAAGGCAAATTAGCAACTACATAAAGCTTATCAAAAGAGTAATTTTTTAAATCCTGTGCAATATCTCTTTTCATAAAATCATCAAAGATAAAATCAATATTCGTAGCACTTTTAAATTTATCTTTTAAATATTCTTCTAATCTAGTATCAATCTCGTAAGCTAAAACATGCCCTGCTCTTTCTACTAATTTTGAAGTTAAACTTCCCGCTCCTGGACCTATTTCAATGACAAAACAATCTTTATCCACCTCGGAAACCCGACATATTTTATCCACAATCGATGCATCCCGAATAAAATTTTGACCTAAACTCTTTCGAAAAGAAAAATCCTGCATCTCCATAGAAAATCACCTCATAGAAAAACTATATCACAAAACAACAGGAATAGCAAAAAGAGAGACAAAAAAAAGAAGTAATTTCGATATTAGTACCTGTCAAGTACTCACTAAATAAAAAGATTAATTAATTTGAATAT